>NZ_CP078013.2:5944793-6277087 GCF_024112395.2 Pseudomonas pergaminensis
GGGTCTCGCCTTTCGGAGTGACCTTACCGACCAGGATGTCGCCTGCACCTACTTCAGCACCTACGTAAACGATACCGGCTTCGTCCAGTTTGTTCAGTGCAGCTTCACCCACGTTCGGGATGTCTGCAGTGATTTCCTCTGGCCCAAGCTTGGTGTCACGGGCCACACAGGTCAGTTCCTGAATGTGGATCGTGGTGAAACGGTCTTCTTGAACAACACGCTCGGACAGGCAGATGGAGTCTTCGAAGTTGAAGCCGTTCCATGCCATGAACGCGATGCGCATGTTCTGACCCAGTGCCAGTTCACCCATGTCGGTGGACGGGCCGTCGGCCATGATGTCGCTACGCTGAACGCGATCACCCTTGCTCACCAGCGGACGCTGGTTGATGCAGGTGTTCTGGTTCGAGCGGGTGTATTTGGTCAGGTTGTAGATGTCAACACCGGCTTCGCCAGTTTCAACTTCGTCATCGGCAACACGAACCACGATACGGCTGGCATCAACAGAGTCGATCACGCCGCCACGACGAGCCACGACGCAAACGCCGGAGTCACGGGCTACGTTACGCTCCATGCCCGTACCTACCAGCGGCTTGTCGGCACGCAGAGTGGGTACAGCTTGACGCTGCATGTTGGAACCCATCAACGCACGGTTGGCGTCATCGTGCTCCAGGAACGGGATCAGCGACGCTGCAACCGAAACTACCTGCTTCGGCGAAACGTCCATCAAGGTGACGTCTTCCGGCGCCTTGACGGTGAACTCGTTCAAGTGACGAACAGCTACCAGCTCGTCGATCAGGACTTTCTTGTCGTTCATCGTGGCCGAAGCCTGAGCGATCACGTGATCGGCTTCTTCGATGGCGGACAGGAACACGATCTCGTCGGTGACCAGAGCGTCTTTCACCACGCGGTACGGGCTTTCGAGGAAGCCGTACTGGTTGGTGCGCGCATAAGCAGCCAGGGAGTTGATCAGACCGATGTTCGGACCTTCCGGCGTTTCGATCGGGCAAACACGACCGTAGTGCGTCGGGTGTACGTCACGAACTTCAAAGCCAGCACGCTCACGGGTCAGACCGCCCGGGCCCAGTGCAGATACACGGCGCTTGTGGGTGATCTCGGAGAGCGGGTTGTTCTGGTCCATGAACTGGGAAAGCTGGCTGGAACCGAAGAACTCTTTCACCGCCGCAGCCACTGGCTTGGCGTTGATCAGGTCTTGCGGCATCAGGCCTTCGCTTTCAGCCATCGACAGACGCTCTTTGACCGCACGCTCAACACGTACCAGGCCAACGCGGAACTGGTTCTCGGCCATCTCGCCTACGCAGCGAACACGACGGTTACCCAGGTGGTCGATGTCATCGACGATGCCTTTACCGTTACGGATGTCGACGAGGGTCTTCAGTACCGCGACGATGTCTTCCTTGCACAGCACGCCCGAACCTTCGATCTCGGTACGACCGATACGACGGTTGAACTTCATCCGGCCGACCGCAGACAGGTCATAGCGCTCAGGACTGAAGAACAGGTTGTTGAACAGGGTCTCGGCAGCGTCTTTGGTTGGTGGCTCACCAGGACGCATCATGCGATAGATCTCGACCAGCGCTTCCAATTGGTTGCTGGTGGAGTCGATCTTCAGCGTGTCGGAGATGAACGGACCGCAGTCGATGTCGTTGGTGTACAGGGTCTCGATGCGAACAACCTGAGCCTTGGCGATTTTGGCCAGGATCTCGGTGTTCAGCTCGGTGTTGCACTCAGCCAGGATTTCGCCTGTCGCCGGGTGAACAATAACCTTGGCGGTCGTGCGACCCAGGACGTAGTCCAGAGGCACTTCCAGCTCTGTAATACCGGCTTTTTCGATCTGGTTGATGTGGCGCGCAGTAATACGACGACCCGCCTCAACAATGACCTTGCCCTTTTCATCCTGGATGTCCAGGACGGCAATTTCACCACGCAGACGGGAAGCGATCAGCTCCAGCTTGAGGGTTTCATCCTTCAGGCTGAATACGTTGGTGGTGTAGAAAGCGTCCAGCACTTGCTCAGTGGTATAGCCGAGCGCGCGCAGCAGTACCGAGGCCGGCAGCTTGCGACGACGGTCGATACGCACGAACACGCAGTCTTTCGGGTCGAACTCGAAGTCCAACCACGAACCACGGTACGGAATGATCCGCGCGGAGTACAGGAGCTTACCGGAGCTGTGCGTCTTGCCGCGGTCGTGGTCGAAGAACACGCCCGGGGAACGGTGCAGCTGGGAAACGATCACACGCTCGGTACCGTTGATAACGAAGGTACCGTTCTCAGTCATCAGTGGGATTTCGCCCATGTAGACTTCTTGCTCTTTGATGTCCTTGATCGCTTTGTTCGACGATTCTTTGTCGAAAATGATCAGGCGGACTTTTACCCGCAAAGGTACGGCGTACGTAACACCGCGCAACACGCATTCTTTGACATCAAATGCCGGTTCGCCCAGGCGATAACCGACGTACTCCAGCGCAGCATTGCCGGAGTAGCTGATGATCGGGAAAACGGATTTGAAGGCCGCATGCAGGCCCACGTCGCGGAACTGATCTTTGGTCGCTCCCGCCTGCAAGAATTCACGATACGAATCCAGCTGGATAGCCAGAAGGTACGGGACATCCATGACGTCCGGCAACTTGCTAAAGTCCTTGCGGATACGTTTTTTCTCAGTATATGAGTAAGCCATCAGCGTTCCCCAGCTTGGTCACCTGCTTGTTTGGCCCCCCCGACGGGAGCAGCCAGAAAATCTCGCAAACCCCATGGTTTGCACCACCGCATCGGGTGGCTACAGCGCGTTAATGGCGGCGACCGAGTCGACAGCCAAGAACGGAAAAAGGCCGGTGGCAAGAGCCACCAGCCATCAGCCTTCAGCTTAACGCTTGGGCTGGAGACGCAAGGTCGATGCTTACTTCAGCTCGACTTTAGCGCCTGCTTCTTCCAGAACAGCTTTGGCTTTGTCAGCGGCGTCTTTCGACACTGCTTCCAGAACCTGGGCAGGAGCGCCGTCAACTACAGCCTTGGCTTCTTTCAGGCCCAGACCGGTCAGTTCACGTACTGCCTTGATCACGTTTACTTTCTTCTCGCCAGCTTCCACCAGCATGACGTTGAATTCGGTTTGCTCTTCAGCAGCAACAGCAGCAACAGCTGGGCCAGCGGAAGCAGCGGCAGCGGAAACGCCGAATTTTTCTTCGAAAGCTTTGATCAGCTCAACAACCTGCAGAACCGACATTTCAGCTACGGCGTTGAGGATATCGTCTTGGGAGATAGACATTGCTGTATTTCCTGAATTGGGGGACGGCCTACTCGGCCATCGAAATAAACAAAAATACGCGAGATAAGTCGCTCAGCCTTAGGCTGCGGCGGCTTCTTTTTGCTCGCGAACTGCGGCCAGAGTACGAGCCAGCTTGCTGGTAGCGCCTTGAATCACGCTCATCAGCTGCGAAATGGCTTCGTCGCGGGTCGGCAGTGTTGCCAGTACGTCGATTTGGTTAGCTGCGAGGAACTTGCCCTCGAACGCAGCTGCCTTGATCTCGAACTTTTCCTGACTCTTGGCGAATTCTTTGAACAAACGGGCAGCAGCGCCTGGATGTTCTTTGGAGAACGCGATCAGAGTCGGGCCGGTGAACACGTCGTTAAGGACACTGTATTCAGTGTCAGCAACGGCGCGCTTGAGCAGGGTGTTACGTACAACACGTACGTATACGCCAGCTTCACGAGCCTCTTTACGGAGTCCGGTCATAGCGCCTACTGTCACACCACGGGCATCAGCCACGACAGCGGACAGAGCAGCTTTGGCAGCCTCGTTGACTTCAGCGACGATGGCCTTCTTGTCTTCGAGATTAATTGCCACGGGTTTAACTCCTGCTTGTTACCGTTTCATCTGGCCGGAGCCGGATGTCGTTTTGGTGTCTGATTCGGTAAGGAACCGGGAGCACCATCTGCGTAGGCTTGTGGTTTAAGACTTGCGCCGCCTACGGTCTTGGATAGCCCCCGCCAGGCAGGGACCCCAATTTTTTCAACTGGCGTGATCGCTCACGCCAATCTGTGTCTTATACGTCCAGCGAACCTTGGTCGATGACCAGACCCGGGCCCATAGTGGTGCTCAGGGTAACGCGCTTGACGTAGATACCTTTCGAGGAAGCAGGCTTGATACGCTTCAGATCAGCGATCAGGGCTTCAACGTTTTCCTTCAGCTTGACGGCATCGAAGCCGACTTTGCCAACGGAGGTGTGAATGATGCCGTTTTTGTCGGTGCGATAACGAACCTGACCAGCCTTGGCGTTTTTAACCGCGGTGGCTACGTCTGGTGTTACGGTGCCGACTTTAGGGTTAGGCATCAGGCCACGTGGACCCAGGATCTGACCCAACTGACCTACAACGCGCATTGCATCCGGGGAAGCAATAACTACGTCGTAGTTCAGGTCGCCGCCTTTCATTTCGGCAGCCAGGTCGTCCATGCCAACGCGGTCAGCGCCGGCGGCCAGAGCAGCTTCAGCTGCCGGGCCTTGGGTGAAGACAGCTACACGTACAGTCTTGCCAGTACCGTGTGGCAGCACAGTTGCGCTACGAACGACCTGGTCGGATTTACGTGGGTCAACACCCAAGTTTACAGCAACGTCAACGGACTCGCTGAACTTGACAGTCGACAGCTCAGTCAGCAGGGCAGCGGCGTCTACAAAGTTGTAGGCCTTGCCTGCTTCGATTTTGCCGGCGATAGCCTTTTGGCGCTTGGTCAGCTTAGCCATTACACACCCTCCACGTTAAGGCCCATGCTACGAGCAGAACCGGCGATGGTACGCACGGCTGCATCCATATCAGCTGCAGTCAGATCCGCGTTTTTGGTTTTCGCGATTTCTTCCAGCTGAGCACGAGTTACGGTGCCAACCTTAACGGTGTTCGGACGAGCGGAACCGCTAGTCAGACCAGCAGCTTTCTTCAACAGAACCGAAGCCGGAGTCGACTTGGTTTCGAAAGTGAAGCTACGGTCGCTGTATACAGTGATGATCACTGGAGTCGGCAGACCTGGCTCAAGACCCTGAGTACGGGCGTTGAAGGCCTTGCAGAATTCCATGATGTTCACGCCGTGCTGACCCAAAGCTGGACCGACGGGTGGGCTAGGGTTGGCCTGAGCGGCCTTCACTTGCAGCTTGATGTAAGCGGTAATCTTCTTGGCCATGAGGCACTCCAATTACGGGTTCAAACGCCTCGAAAGGCTCCCCGGTTACTTGCGCGTTTATCCCAGTGACGACAAAACCCCACAGCCTAAGGCTGCGGGGTTGGGATGCTTGCTCAGCTAGACCTTCTCGACCTGGCTGAACTCCAACTCTACCGGAGTAGAGCGACCGAAAATAAGCACTGCCACCTGGATCCGGCTCTTTTCGTAGTTAACTTCTTCGACAGTACCGTTGAAATCAGCAAACGGACCATCTGTGACACGAACAACCTCACCCGGCTCGAAAAGCGTCTTCGGCTTAGGCTTGTCGCTACCATCAGCAACACGACGCAGAATGGCTTCTGCCTCTTTATCAGTGATAGGAGCAGGCTTATCAGCAGTACCGCCAATGAAACCCATGACACGAGGAGTGTCCTTGACCAAGTGCCAAGTACCTTCATTCATGTCCATCTGAACCAGCACATAGCCAGGGAAGAACTTGCGTTCGCTTTTGCGCTTCTGACCATTCCGCATTTCAACCACTTCTTCAGTGGGAACCAGAATTTCGCCGAAGCCATCTTCCATGCCTGCCAGCTTTACGCGCTCCAGCAAAGAGCGCATAACATGCTTCTCGTAACCCGAGTAAGCATGCACAACGTACCAACGCTTAGCCACGGGACACCCTTAGCCAACAATCAAGGAAACAAGCCAGCCGAGCAGGGAATCAAGACCCCACAACAGCAACGCCATAACCAGAACAACAGCCACAACAATCAACGTGGTCTGCGTGGTTTCTTGGCGAGTCGGCCAAACGACTTTACGAATTTCGGTGCGAGCTTCCTTTACCAGGACCGCGAAAGACTTGCCTTTGGCAGTCTGCAGACCTACAAAGGCAGCTACAGCAGCAAGGACAAGCAAAGCGAGTACACGGTACAGGATCGGCGAAGCAGAATAGTACTGATTGCCAACAACGCCTACGACCACCAATGCGACTACAGCGAGCCACTTGACGAGATCGAAACGAGAGCTTTGAGCTTCAGCCTTAGGAGTCATCTATGAAGATCCTGTGAAAAGAAAGCCAGATACACCACGTGAATCTGGCAGGTCAGGAGGGAATCGAACCCCCAACCTACGGTTTTGGAGACCGTCGCTCTGCCAATTGAGCTACTGACCTAAAACAAAATCAGGCCGACCATTATGCAGGCCTGAAAAAGACTTTACAACAACCAACCCCAAGAGACTTGAAATCACCTGATAACACCAGGCCAACACCATCAAGCCGAGATAGCTGTTAAAACAAAGGCAGATATTTTCATATCTGCCTTGTTATATGGAGCTCTTGAGCGGATTTGAACCGCTGACCTCACCCTTACCAAGGGTGTGCTCTACCAACTGAGCTACAAGAGCAAAACACCTGCACAACCTGCAAACTTGGAGCGGGTAGCGGGAATCGAACCCGCATCATCAGCTTGGAAGGCTGAGGTTCTACCACTAAACTATACCCGCGGAGCTTGCAGCTCACGCTAAAAATGGTGGAGGGGGAAGGATTCGAACCTTCGAAGTCGTAGACGTCAGATTTACAGTCTGATCCCTTTGGCCGCTCGGGAACCCCTCCTAAGCGAGCCGGCATTTTACATTACGCCGACCTTCTGTCAAGCATTTTCTCATTTAAAAATATGAGGTTAGCTGCGTTGACCTTTGCTTCACATCGCTGACCTTAAAGGTCTTCACTGCGAAGCGGGCGCCATTCTATGCAAACTATTCGAGAGTTGCAACGCCTTCGCACAACATTATTTTATGTTTTAACTCATTGAATTCCTTAGCAAGGTTTTCAAAGGACAGATCATCAGCCAAGCGTCGACTTTCAGGAGCCACACGGAGCCAGTAGCCAGAAGCATCCGCAGTATTCAACAATTGGACCTTGACCTTTATATCCAGGCTCGTGAGCCGCTGCTCAACTGACTGCGCTTGGCGCTGATCGGCAAAACCACCGATGTACAAGCAAGTGTTCTGCGCATCGGTTGCTTTTGCACGGTCCCTTCGCACCACAGCATCAGAGGACTCGCTGAGCAGGCGAATGTCCTGCTGCGAGCCCTTGTATAGACTCAAAGGCGTGACATCTTTAGCGCGCAACGGCGCCTCTTGCTGATGCCAAATGTAGTAGAAGGCGTTGAGAACAAGTAAAAGCAAAAACAGCCAACGCATAATCACCTCAGGACAAAGGGCAAGCCATCGCCAAACCGACAAACACCAGATCAGGGACGAGTCGCGCTTGCGGCACTGCGTCCGCCACCAAATCAGCATCCCCCCCGGTCAGGAACACGGTAAATTCATCACCCCAATAGCTTCGCGCCAATTCTAATTGAGTGAGCACAAACCCTCTCAGCATGAGCGTACACCCGCGCTCTACCGCCTCTACAGTCGTACGCCCTGGCGAAAGGCGCTCCAACGCCCTTTCAGCAGCGGCGTCGTCATAGCGTATCTTGCGCGTGTGTGTTCGTAGCTGGTTGCGCATGAGGGGCATACCTGGACAAATGAAACCACCCAAGTGATCACCATCTGCCGCAATAAAATCTGCTGTGGCAGCCGTGCCGAAATCAAGCACCAGACAAGCGCCGCGAGCGAGCTTGAACCCACCCAGCATCGCCAGCCAGCGATCAAGCCCCAGACGCTCGAAATCTTCGTAACCGTTTCGTACCCCAGCCATCTCCCTTGCAGGAGCAGCACAGGAAACGGCAACACCGAAAGCCTCCTGCAGAGCCAACACGAGCTTGCTTGTTTCTTCTTGGGCGCGAACGCTCACTAATCGGCAGCGCGTGAGCAACAATCCAGGAAGTGCCACCAGGCTTTCAATCAACGCCAGATCCGAACCGACAACCCCCTCGTTCGATGCACTGGCGTCATCCGAACCAAGCACGCGCCATTTGATAAAGCTATTCCCACAGTCGAGCTCAAGAATCATCACGCAACCTCAGGCTTAGCTCACCACCACTGTATATTTTCTCGACACCATCGACACTCAAGCGCAATGCCCCCTGGCGATCTACCCCCAGCACAACTCCATCGACCTGGTTGACACCTGCGATGAGGGATACCGACCGCCCCTGCCAGGCATGATACTGCTCCCACTCCTGCTGAAGAGCGACAAAACCGCCCTCCCGATGTCGATAAAGGTAGCCCTGCAGCTGCAGCCCTAACTGCGCAACTAGAACGTTACGATCAGCAGGCGAACCTGTCTCGAGCTGCACCGAAGTCCATTGCTGATCGACCTCATCAGCCCTCTGCATATTGACGTTGATGCCTATTCCCAGGACAACGTGGCAGATATCAGCAGGGTCTCCTACCAACTCCAGCAAAATCCCGGCAATCTTCTTCTGCCCCACCAATACATCGTTTGGCCATTTCAGCGCCGCTCCCTGCACACCTGTCTCACGCAAGGCCTGCATGACTGCCAAGCCGACAACAAGACTTAGCCCCTCCAACTGGCGCAACCCCGACTCAATACGCAATACAAGACTGTAATAAACGTTTTGTGCAAACGGACTAACCCACTTTCGCCCCCTCCTGCCTCTCCCCGCCGTTTGCTGCTCCGCTAGCACCAGAAACGGCGCGGTGCACTCAGCACCCACAAGTCGCAAAGCCTCGGCATTCGTGGAGTCAATGGAGTCAGAGATATGAACGGGCCACGCCAAGGACGGCGCATTCAGCGCAATATCTTCAGCACTCAAGAACACCAGCGGTGATGCCAACTGATACCCCTTGCCACGAACCTTATGGATGGGCAGGTTCAATTCAGCCTCCAGGTGCTGGAGCTGCTTCCAGACAGCACTACGACTGACGCCAAGGGCAGCACCAAGTGCTTCTCCGGAGTGGAACCGGCCATCTTTCAGAAGTTTCAACAACGTCAGCATGCAAGTATCGCCTCACAATGAGGCACGCATGATAGCTATGCGCAGGGTCATTGCATAGAAAGGCCGGACTTTAGTACTGGAGACTATTGACGCGAGCCGCTACGTACTTTTCGACCGCCCAAAACAAAACCCCATCTGCTTTCGCAAATGGGGTTTCGGAATTTAATCTTGACGATGACCTACTCTCACATGGGGAAACCCCACACTACCATCGGCGATGCATCGTTTCACTACTGAGTTCGGGATGGGATCAGGTGGTTCCAATGCTCTATGGTCGTCAAGAAATTCGGGTACTGAGTCGTGGCCAGATGGCCTCGCTTCAGCAAATTGGGTATGTGACAGCTTTCGGTGTTTTGTGAACGTCGAACTTTCGGTTCATTTCGTCTTCACACACCGCAATCTGATGCTCGTTAGAGTAGTCAAATTGCTTGGGTGTTATATGGTCAAGCCTCACGGGCAATTAGTATTGGTTAGCTCAACGCCTCACAGCGCTTACACACCCAACCTATCAACGTCGTAGTCTTCGACGGCCCTTCAGGGAACTCAAGGTTCCAGTGAGATCTCATCTTGAGGCTAGTTTCCCGCTTAGATGCTTTCAGCGGTTATCTATTCCGAACATAGCTACCCGGCAATGCCACTGGCGTGACAACCGGAACACCAGAGGTTCGTCCACTCCGGTCCTCTCGTACTAGGAGCAGCCCCTCTCAAATCTCAAACGTCCACGGCAGATAGGGACCGAACTGTCTCACGACGTTCTAAACCCAGCTCGCGTACCACTTTAAATGGCGAACAGCCATACCCTTGGGACCGGCTTCAGCCCCAGGATGTGATGAGCCGACATCGAGGTGCCAAACACCGCCGTCGATATGAACTCTTGGGCGGTATCAGCCTGTTATCCCCGGAGTACCTTTTATCCGTTGAGCGATGGCCCTTCCATACAGAACCACCGGATCACTAAGACCTACTTTCGTACCTGCTCGACGTGTCTGTCTCGCAGTCAAGCGCGCTTTTGCCTTTATACTCTACGACCGATTTCCGACCGGTCTGAGCGCACCTTCGTACTCCTCCGTTACTCTTTAGGAGGAGACCGCCCCAGTCAAACTACCCACCATACACTGTCCTCGATCCGGATAACGGACCTGAGTTAGAACCTCAAAGTTGCCAGGGTGGTATTTCAAGGATGGCTCCACGCGAACTGGCGTCCACGCTTCAAAGCCTCCCACCTATCCTACACAAGCAAATTCAAAGTCCAGTGCAAAGCTATAGTAAAGGTTCACGGGGTCTTTCCGTCTAGCCGCGGATACACTGCATCTTCACAGCGATTTCAATTTCACTGAGTCTCGGGTGGAGACAGCGCCGCCATCGTTACGCCATTCGTGCAGGTCGGAACTTACCCGACAAGGAATTTCGCTACCTTAGGACCGTTATAGTTACGGCCGCCGTTTACCGGGGCTTCGATCAAGAGCTTCGCGTTAGCTAACCCCATCAATTAACCTTCCGGCACCGGGCAGGCGTCACACCCTATACGTCCACTTTCGTGTTTGCAGAGTGCTGTGTTTTTAATAAACAGTCGCAGCGGCCTGGTATCTTCGACCGGCATGAGCTTACGGAGCAAGTCCTTCACCCTCACCGGCGCACCTTCTCCCGAAGTTACGGTGCCATTTTGCCTAGTTCCTTCACCCGAGTTCTCTCAAGCGCCTTGGTATTCTCTACCCAACCACCTGTGTCGGTTTGGGGTACGGTTCCTGGTTACCTGAAGCTTAGAAGCTTTTCTTGGAAGCATGGCATCAACCACTTCGCTAACTAAAAGTTAGCTCGTCATCAGCTCTCGGCCTTAAGATCCCGGATTTACCTAAGATCTCAGCCTACCACCTTAAACTTGGACAACCAACGCCAAGCTGGCCTAGCCTTCTCCGTCCCTCCATCGCAATAACCAGAAGTACAGGAATATTAACCTGTTTTCCATCGACTACGCTTTTCAGCCTCGCCTTAGGGACCGACTAACCCTGCGTCGATTAACGTTGCGCAGGAAACCTTGGTCTTTCGGCGTGGGTGTTTTTCACACCCATTGTCGTTACTCATGTCAGCATTCGCACTTCTGATACCTCCAGCAAGCTTCTCAACTCACCTTCACAGGCTTACAGAACGCTCCTCTACCGCATCACTTACGTGATACCCGTAGCTTCGGTGTATGGTTTGAGCCCCGTTACATCTTCCGCGCAGGCCGACTCGACTAGTGAGCTATTACGCTTTCTTTAAAGGGTGGCTGCTTCTAAGCCAACCTCCTAGCTGTCTAAGCCTTCCCACATCGTTTCCCACTTAACCATAACTTTGGGACCTTAGCTGACGGTCTGGGTTGTTTCCCTTTTCACGACGGACGTTAGCACCCGCCGTGTGTCTCCCATGCTCGGCACTTGTAGGTATTCGGAGTTTGCATCGGTTTGGTAAGTCGGGATGACCCCCTAGCCGAAACAGTGCTCTACCCCCTACAGTGATACATGAGGCGCTACCTAAATAGCTTTCGAGGAGAACCAGCTATCTCCGAGCTTGATTAGCCTTTCACTCCGATCCACAGGTCATCCGCTAACTTTTCAACGGTAGTCGGTTCGGTCCTCCAGTTAGTGTTACCCAACCTTCAACCTGCCCATGGATAGATCGCCCGGTTTCGGGTCTATTCCCAGCGACTAGACGCCCTATTAAGACTCGCTTTCGCTACGCCTCCCCTATTCGGTTAAGCTCGCCACTGAAAATAAGTCGCTGACCCATTATACAAAAGGTACGCAGTCACAGAACAAAGTCTGCTCCCACTGCTTGTACGCATACGGTTTCAGGATCTATTTCACTCCCCTCTCCGGGGTTCTTTTCGCCTTTCCCTCACGGTACTAGTTCACTATCGGTCAGTCAGTAGTATTTAGCCTTGGAGGATGGTCCCCCCATATTCAGACAAAGTTTCTCGTGCTCCGTCCTACTCGATTTCATGACTAAGAGATTTTCGCGTACAGGGCTATCACCCACTATGGCCGCACTTTCCAGAGCGTTCCGCTAATCTCAAAGCCACTTAAGGGCTAGTCCCCGTTCGCTCGCCACTACTAAGGGAATCTCGGTTGATTTCTTTTCCTCAGGGTACTTAGATGTTTCAGTTCCCCTGGTTCGCCTCTTGCACCTATGTATTCAGTACAAGATAACCATCTTATGATGGCTGGGTTCCCCCATTCAGACATCTCCGGATCAAAGTCTGTTTGCCGACTCCCCGAAGCTTTTCGCAGGCTACCACGTCTTTCATCGCCTCTGACTGCCAAGGCATCCACCGTATGCGCTTCTTCACTTGACCATATAACCCCAAGCAATCTGGTTATACTGTGAAGACGACATTCGCCGAAAATTCGAATTTCTCAATTAAGAGAACTCACAAATTTTACCTTAGCCTGATCCGTTACCAGTGAAAGTAACGTTCAGTCTATCTTTCTATCACATACCCAAATTTTTAAAGAACGATCTAATCAAAGACTAGAAATCAACATTCACCATCACTTGGATGGAATGCTCATTTCTAAGCTTTCAAAACTTTCAGAAGCAGTAGTGGTGGAGCCAAACGGGATCGAACCGTTGACCTCCTGCGTGCAAGGCAGGCGCTCTCCCAGCTGAGCTATGGCCCCGTATTTCTACAGGCGTTTCCCACACAAAATTGGTGGGTCTGGGCAGATTCGAACTGCCGACCTCACCCTTATCAGGGGTGCGCTCTAACCAACTGAGCTACAGACCCAATTTCGGGCTGCTTCTTATCGTCTTCTTCAATGAATCAAGCAATTCGTGTGGGAACTTATGGAGCAGCTGATGTCGTCGATTAAGGAGGTGATCCAGCCGCAGGTTCCCCTACGGCTACCTTGTTACGACTTCACCCCAGTCATGAATCACACCGTGGTAACCGTCCTCCCGAAGGTTAGACTAGCTACTTCTGGTGCAACCCACTCCCATGGTGTGACGGGCGGTGTGTACAAGGCCCGGGAACGTATTCACCGCGACATTCTGATTCGCGATTACTAGCGATTCCGACTTCACGCAGTCGAGTTGCAGACTGCGATCCGGACTACGATCGGTTTTATGGGATTAGCTCCACCTCGCGGCTTGGCAACCCTCTGTACCGACCATTGTAGCACGTGTGTAGCCCAGGCCGTAAGGGCCATGATGACTTGACGTCATCCCCACCTTCCTCCGGTTTGTCACCGGCAGTCTCCTTAGAGTGCCCACCATAACGTGCTGGTAACTAAGGACAAGGGTTGCGCTCGTTACGGGACTTAACCCAACATCTCACGACACGAGCTGACGACAGCCATGCAGCACCTGTCTCAATGTTCCCGAAGGCACCAATCTATCTCTAGAAAGTTCATTGGATGTCAAGGCCTGGTAAGGTTCTTCGCGTTGCTTCGAATTAAACCACATGCTCCACCGCTTGTGCGGGCCCCCGTCAATTCATTTGAGTTTTAACCTTGCGGCCGTACTCCCCAGGCGGTCAACTTAATGCGTTAGCTGCGCCACTAAAAGCTCAAGGCTTCCAACGGCTAGTTGACATCGTTTACGGCGTGGACTACCAGGGTATCTAATCCTGTTTGCTCCCCACGCTTTCGCACCTCAGTGTCAGTATTAGTCCAGGTGGTCGCCTTCGCCACTGGTGTTCCTTCCTATATCTACGCATTTCACCGCTACACAGGAAATTCCACCACCCTCTACCATACTCTAGTCAGTCAGTTTTGAATGCAGTTCCCAGGTTGAGCCCGGGGATTTCACATCCAACTTAACAAACCACCTACGCGCGCTTTACGCCCAGTAATTCCGATTAACGCTTGCACCCTCTGTATTACCGCGGCTGCTGGCACAGAGTTAGCCGGTGCTTATTCTGTCGGTAACGTCAAAATTGCAGAGTATTAATCTACAACCCTTCCTCCCAACTTAAAGTGCTTTACAATCCGAAGACCTTCTTCACACACGCGGCATGGCTGGATCAGGCTTTCGCCCATTGTCCAATATTCCCCACTGCTGCCTCCCGTAGGAGTCTGGACCGTGTCTCAGTTCCAGTGTGACTGATCATCCTCTCAGACCAGTTACGGATCGTCGCCTTGGTGAGCCATTACCTCACCAACTAGCTAATCCGACCTAGGCTCATCTGATAGCGCAAGGCCCGAAGGTCCCCTGCTTTCTCCCGTAGGACGTATGCGGTATTAGCGTCCGTTTCCGAACGTTATCCCCCACTACCAGGCAGATTCCTAGGCATTACTCACCCGTCCGCCGCTCTCAAGAGAAGCAAGCTTCTCTCTACCGCTCGACTTGCATGTGTTAGGCCTGCCGCCAGCGTTCAATCTGAGCCATGATCAAACTCTTCAGTTCAAACATCTTTGGGTTTTTAAGAAACCCTAAACTTGGCTCAGCAATCGTTGGTTACATCTTTGATTTCTCGCGGAGTAACTTGTGATGCTGATAATCTTGTTGACTATCAGTCTGACTCCACAAGCACCCACACGAATTGCTTGATTCAGTTGTTAAAGAGCGGTTGGTTAAGATCTTTCGTCTCAACCGAGGCGCGCATTCTACAGCAGCCTCATTTGCTGTCAAGTGATTATTTTCAGAAGTTTTCGAAGATTTCTTCAACAACTTCAACCACTTGCGCTTCCGATCTCTCGTTAGCGGGAGGCGAATTCTACAGCGTTACACGCTGCTGTCAACACCTCTTTTTCTCCGCTTTCGACCGAGAAGATCGAAACGTTAATAGAGCCAAACAACACTGCTCTACCAACTCCTTCTGGGCTTCGATGACCTGAAGCAAGTCGCTGTCGAATTCTGCGTAACTCTTTGTTTACCAAGGAGTTTTCCGTTTCGACTGCGCCGGAAGTGGGGCGAATTATAGACAGATATAAAACGCCGTCAACACTTAATTTCAGGTTTATTCGGATTTGAGCGTAATACGCGCAAATGCCTTCTTCCCGGCTTGGCAAACATGGGTAGCGCCCAGCTCGTATATAAAGGTGCGATCTACAACCTCACCATCTACACGCACACCACCGGAACCTAGAAGGTCCCGCGCAACCGCCGAGTTCTTGACCAGACCTGCCTTATTAAGCACAGCAGCGATCGGCATCGCCTCAGCAGCAGACAGCTCGATCTCCGGCAGATCATCCGGCAGCTCACCATCCTTCATGCGATTACCCGCAGCACGGTGAGCATTGGCCGCAGCCTCCTCACCGTGGAAACGCGCAACAATCTCTTCTGCCAGCTTGATCTTCACGTCACGCGGATTGGCGCCTGCCTCTACATCAGCACGCAGCGCATTGATCTCATCCATCGAGCGGAAGCTCAGCAGCTCAAAGTAACGCCACATCAGCGCATCAGGAATCGAGACGAGCTTGCCGTACATCACGCCCGGTGCTTCCTGGATACCGACATAGTTACCCAGGGACTTGGACATCTTCTTGACGCCATCCAGGCCCTCCAGCAACGGCATGGTCAGAATGCACTGGGCTTCCTGCCCATACGCACGCTGCAGCTCACGCCCCATCAACAGGTTGAACTTCTGGTCGGTGCCACCCAACTCAACATCCGCTCGCAATGCCACCGAGTCATAGCCCTGAACCAACGGGTAGAGGAACTCGTGAATGGCGATCGGCTGATTGGTGGAGTAACGCTTGTCGAAGTCATCACGCTCAAGCATGCGCGCGACGGTGTACTGGGACGTCAGGCGAATGAAATCTGCCGGCCCCATCTGATCCATCCAAGTAGAGTTGAACGCCACCTCAGTCTTGGTGGGATCAAGGATCTTGAATACCTGCGTCTTGTAGGTCTCGGCGTTATCGAGAACCTGCTCTCGAGTCAGCGGCGGGCGAGTGGCGCTCTTGCCGCTCGGATCACCGATCATCCCGGTGAAGTCACCTATAAGGAAGATGACTTGATGCCCCAGCTCCTGGAACTGACGCAGCTTATTAATAAGCACGGTATGACCCAGGTGCAGATCCGGCGCAGTCGGATCAAAGCCAGCCTTAATACGCAGGGGTTGGCCACGCTTGAGCTTTTCGATCAGCTCAGCTTCGACCAACAGTTCTTCCGCACCACGTTTTATCAGCGCTAGCTGCTCTTCAACCGACTTCATAACAGACCCGCAAGGCTCAGATTCAAAAGGGAACCAACCATACAAGATCAGGGACTAATTACAAGTTTTGCCCTGCGAACGGACACCGTTCAGCAAGCCCAGCATTCGCGAGCTTGCGCCACAGATGATTTGGTTATATTTTATACAGTTATTTCATCTTCATCATGTCATTCATCTTTTCCATTTCATCTTCAAAGTCAAAATTACCTATGACCACTGAACCGTCTAAAGCGCCGCCGCTTTACCCGAAGACCCACCTGCTCGCCGCAAGTGGTATCGCCGCCCTTCTCAGCCTGGCACTCCTGGTATTCCCTTCCAGTGACGTAGAAGCCAAACGAACATCCCTGAGCCTTGACCTGGAAAGTCCAGTTGAACAACTGACACAAGATCAAGACGCTTCCGACGCGCAACAAGCCACAAACGCACCTGCCGAATCGCCGTTCGCCCAAATAGAAAGCAGCCCCGAAGATACCCAGCAAGCAGTCCAGGACCAGCCTGCACCTGTTGCCGAGGCAGCCAAAAACCCACAACACCGCGAAGTGATCGTGGCCAAGGGCGACACGCTGTCCACCCTGTTCGAGAAAGTCGGCCTCCCCGCCGCCACCGTCAATGAGGTGCTGGCCAGCGACAAGCAAGCCAAGCAATTCACCCAGCTCAAGCACGGCCAGAAACTTGAGTTTGAACTGACGCCTGACGGCCAGTTGCACAACCTGCACAGCAACGTCAGCGACCTCGAAAGCATCACCCTGACCAAGGGCGCCAAAGGCTTTGCCTTCAACCGCATCACCACCAAACCGGTGATGCGCTCCGCCTACGTCCATGGCGTGATTAACAGTTCGCTGTCCCAGTCGGCAGCCCGCGCGGGCTTGTCCCACAGCATGACCATGGACATGGCCAGCGTGTTTGGCTACGACATCGACTTCGCCCAGGACATTCGCCAAGGCGACGAATTCGATGTGATCTACGAGCAGAAAGTCGCCAACGGCAAAGTCGTCGGCACCGGCAATATTCTGTCCGCACGTTTCACCAACCGCGGCAAGACCTACACCGCCGTGCGCTATACCAATAAACAAGGCAACAGCAGCTATTACACCGCCGACGGCAATAGCATGCGCAAAGCCTTCATCCGTACCCCTGTGGACTTCGCCCGTATTAGCTCGCGTTTCTCCATGGGTCGCAAGCATCCAATTCTGAACAAAATCCGCGCCCACAAAGGCGTCGACTACGCCGCTCCACGTGGCACGCCGATCAAGGCAGCCGGCGACGGCAAAGTGCTGCTGGCCGGACGTCGTGGCGGTTACGGCAATACCGTGATCATTCAACACGGCAACACTTACCGTACGCTGTATGGCCACATGCAAGGCTTCGCCAAGGGCGTGCAAACCGGCGGCACCGTGAAGCAAGGCCAGGTGATCGGCTATATCGGCACTACCGGCCTGTCCACCGGCCCGCACTTGCACTATGAATTCCAGGTCAATGGCGTCCACGTCGACCCACTGGGCCAGAAGCTGCCGATGGCCGACCCGATCGCCAAGGCCGAACGTGCGCGTTTCATGCAACAGAGCCAGCCGTTGATGGCGCGCATGGATCAAGAGCGCTCCACCCTGCTGGCTTCGGCGAAGCGCTAAGGCATGTCGCTCTATATAGGTGTGATGTCCGGGACCAGCCTCGATGGCCTGGACATCGCCTTGATAGAGCAAGCCCCGGCGATCAAGCTGATCGCCACGCATTACATTCCCATGCCAGATACCCTGCGTACCGAGTTGCTCGCTCTGTGCGCCAGCGGTCCGGATGAGATCGCCCGCTCAGCCATCGCCCAGCAGAAATGGGTGAGCCTGGCAGCGCAAGGCATTCACGCGCTACTCAATCAACAACACCTCAAGCCCCGGGACATTCGCGCGATTGGCAGCCATGGCCAGACCATCCGCCACGAACCCGCCCGAGGCTTTACCGTGCAGATCGGCAACCCGGCCTTGCTCACCGAGCTCACAGGCATCACCGTGGTCAGCGACTTCCGCAGCCGCGATGTTGCCGCCGGCGGACAGGGTGCCCCGCTGGTCCCCGCCTTCCATGAAGCACTGTTTGGCGAGCACAGCGGTAACCGTGCCGTATTGAATGTGGGAGGTTTCAGCAACCTAAGCCTGATCGAGACAGGCAAACCTGTAGCCGGCTTTGACTGCGGCCCGGGCAACGTCCTGCTGGACGCGTGGATTCATCAACAACGCGGCGAGAACTTTGATCGCGATGGTCAGTGGGCCGCCAGCGGGAAGGTGGAGCCCCAGTTGCTCAATGCCCTGCTCAGTGATCCATTCTTCGTGACCAAGGGTCCCAAGAGCACTGGGCGCGAAGTGTTCAACCTGGACTGGCTGCACCAACACCTTGGTCGCCTGCCCGCATTCGAGCCTCAGGATGTACAAGCCACTCTGCTGGAGCTGACCGCGCTCACCATTGTCGAGTCCCTGCAGTCCGCCCAACCCCAAACAGAAACGCTGCTGGTATGTGGCGGTGGCGCTCACAATGCCACGCTGATGCAGCGCCTGGCAGCCTTGCTGCCGTCAACCCACGTCAGCAGTACCGCCACCTACGGCGTAGACCCGGACTGGGTCGAGGCGATGGCCTTCGCCTGGCTGGCCCATTGCTGCGTCGAAGGCATTGCTGCCAACCGCCCGAGCGTCACCGGCTCACGCGGGCTTCGGGTACTGGGCGCGATCTATCCCGCCTGACCGGCCCCAATAATCCGTAGACAGCAAAACGCCGCTTGGCCTATCACAGCCAAGCGGCGTTTTGTTATCCGCTACAGATAAAGCTATCGATCAGATCGAGAACGAAGACCCGCAACCACAGGTGGTCGTAGCGTTAGGGTTCTTGATCACGAAACGCGAACCCTCCAGACCTTCCTGGTAATCCACCTCGGCACCTGCCAGGTACTGGAAACTCATCGGATCCACCACCAGGCTCACGCCCTCACGCTCAACGATGGTGTCATCATCGGCCACATCTTCATCGAAGGTAAAACCGTACTGAAACCCTGAACAACCGCCGCCCGTAACGAATACGCGCAGCTTCAAGCGATCATTACCCTCTTCATCGACCAGGCTCTTCACCTTGTGCGCAGCACCATGGGTGAATTGCAAAGCCGTGGGGGTGAAGGATTCAACGCTCATGCTGATAATCTCCCGGCGTAACGCCGCCATATGCGTAATGGCCGGTATTATCCGCTTCTCCTAGAAAAGCGGTCAACTATTGTTACGGTATATCAATCTGCACAACCGCCATTAAAAACACAAAAGGCCCGATCAACGGGCCTTTTGCGCAACAGCCAGGCAGCCTTAAGGCAGCATGCCCGCGTGGGACAGGCCAAGCTTCTCGTCCAGGCCAAACAGGATGTTCAGGTTCTGCACCGCCTGGCCCGACGCGCCCTTGACCAGGTTATCGATCACCGACAACACCACAACCAGGTCGCCATCCTGAGGACGGTGCACGGCAATCCGGCACACGTTCGCGCCGCGCACGCTGCGGGTTTCCGGATGACTGCCGGCCGGCATAACGTCGACGAACGGTTCGTTGGCATAACGCTTTTCGAACAGCGCCTGCAGGTCTACCGAGCGATCAACCACGGTGGCGTACAACGTAGAGTGAATACCGCGGATCATCGGGGTCAGGTGGGGCACGAAGGTCAGACCCACGTCTTTACCGGCCGCGCGACGCAGGCCCTGACGGATTTCCGGCAAGTGACGGTGACCTTTCACCGCATAGGCCTTCATGCTTTCCGACGTCTCGGAGTACAGCGAACCGACTGCCGCACCACGGCCAGCACCACTGACGCCAGACTTGCAGTCAGCGATCAGTCGCGACGCATCCGCCAACCCAGCCTCGAGCAACGGCAGGAAGCCCAGCTGTGTGGCCGTCGGATAGCAACCCGGCACCGCGATCAGACGCGCTTGCTTGATCTGCTCACGATTGACTTCCGGCAGGCCGTACACCGCCTCGTCCAACAGCTCTGGCGCGCCGTGCGGCTGGCCATACCATTTGGCCCACTCATCAGCGTCCTGCAAACGGAAGTCGGCGGACAGGTCGATCACCTTGGTGCCAGCGGCCAACAGCTCACCGGCCAATGCGTGGGCAACACCGTGAGGTGTGGCGAAGAAGACCACGTCACACGCGCCCAGCGTCTTGATGTCCGGAACACTGAACGCCAGCCCGTCGTAATGGCCTCGCAGGTTCGGGTACATATCGGCCACGGCCAGGCCAGCCTCGGATCGGGAGGTGATGACCACCACCTCAGCTTGCGGATGCTGAGCCAACAGACGCAGCAATTCGACACCGGTGTAACCCGTGCCGCCGACGATACCGACCTTGACCATAAACCTGCCCTCAACGAACCCACTGGAAAGCCGTCGATAATAGGGGCCGTATCGTCCTGCGACAACCGTCAACGTGACGTACGGGCGCATGAGCCACTACTATCTTCAGTTACCGTGAACCTGGGAATAACTAGAAATGCTCTATCTATGGATCAAAGCCTTCCACATCGTCAGCATCGTCTGCTGGTTTGCCGGGCTGTTCTACCTCCCGCGCCTGTTCGTTTACCACGCCCAAAGCGAAGACACCGTCAGCAAGGAACGCTTCAGCATCATGGAGCGCAAGCTGTACCGCGGCATCATGGGGCCAGCGATGATCGCCACCTTGTTATTCGGCGGCTGGCTGATTTACCTCAACCCGGCCATCTTTCAATCCGGTGCCTGGATCCACGCCAAGCTCACCCTTGTAGTGCTCCTTATCGGCTACCACCACATGTGCGGCGCGCAGGTGAAACGTTTCGCCCGTGGCGAAAACACCCGCAGCCATGTCTTTTATCGCTGGTTCAATGAAGTGCCCGTTCTGATATTGCTGGCTATCGTAATTTTGGTCGTGGTCAAACCGTTCTAACTTCAATTACTCGGGGTACCTCCAATGTCGCTGCCCGCTCTGCTTGAACACCGTCTGCGCCTGCCCGTCGTGGCGGCGCCGATGTTCCTGATTTCCAACCCGCAACTGGTCCTGGCGTGCTGCCGCAACGGGGTGGTCGGGAGTTTCCCGGCGCTTAACCAACGCGAAAGCAGCGGGTTCAAGGCCTGGCTGGAAGAAATCGAAGCAGGCCTGGCACAGGTGGACAACCCCGCGCCCTACGCCGTCAACCTGATCGTGCACAACAGCAACCCTCGCTTGGAGGCAGACCTGGCGATTTGCGTTGAGCACAAAGTGCCGATCGTCATTACCAGCCTGGGTGCAGTGAAAGAACTGGTGGACGCGGTACACAGCTATGGCGGCCTGGTGTTTCACGACGTCACTACCCGTCGCCATGCCGAAAAAGCTGCCGAAGCCGGCGTGGATGGCCTGATCGCCGTAGCGGCCGGTGCCGGTGGCCACGCCGGCACTTGGAGCCCGTTCTCGCTGATTGCCGAGATCCGCCAATTCTTCGACAAAACCCTGCTGCTCGCCGGCTGCCTCAACCATGGGCATGAGATACTCGCCGCCCAGGTGCTGGGCGCGGACCTGGCCTACTTCGGCACACGCTTTATCGGCACCACCGAAAGCCATGCCCCAGATGCGTATAAAGAGATGCTGCTCACATCGCGCGCGGCCGACATCGTGCACACTCCTGCTGTTTCCGGCGTGCCCGCCAGCTTTATGCGCCAGAGCCTGGAAAACGCCGGCTTTGACCTCGCGGCCCTGCAAGGCAAAGGCGAAGTCAACTTCGGCTCCAAGCTCAAGCCGTTGAACGACGAGGCCAAGGCCTGGAAGACTGTATGGTCCGCCGGCCAAGGTGTCGGTGAAATTGATGATTTGCCCAGCGTCGATGAACTGGTTGCCCGCCTGGATGCCGAATACCGTAAGGCGCGCGAACAGGCGGCACAACTGACCTGGCCACGCTGATCCAACCGCAAGGCTTGCCCAGTGAGCAGGCCTGCACCACCTCCCTGAACAAGTGACAAGGAAGCCCGCATGAGCGACAACCGTTTCAAGATTGTGTTTGATGGAGCCTTGCTCCCGGGTGTCGAAAGCACCACGGCCAAATTGAACCTGGCCGAGCTGTTCAAGAGCGAAGTCGAAGCCATCGAGAAGCTCTTCACCGGCCGCCCGGTTGCGCTCAAACGCGACCTGTCGCGCTCGGACGCCGAAACCTACCTCACCGCGCTGAAAAACGCCGGCGTCGATGCCCGTATCGAACCGGAACAACCCGTCGCCTTCAGCCTCGCCGAAACCCACGAAACGGACTCCGGCGCCTCTGGTTTCTCACGCCCTGCCGCGTCACCGTATGCGCCACCGCGCGCGGCGGTGGGCGATAACCTGCCGGAATACTCCACACTCAAGGTGTTCACCATCCACGGGCGTATCGGCCGACTGCGGTACCTCGCCTGGACCCTGGTTCTCACCCTTGCGCTGCTGGTTGCGGGCGGCATCATCAGTACCGTCAGCTTTGCTGTCGCCACCGCTTCGCCGACCGCCGGCACCCTGCTCGGAGTATTGCTGGGTCTGGCATTGTTTGTCGCGCTGGTGTGGGTCAGTGTCCAAATCGGTGTTCAGCGCCTGCACGACCTGGGGTGGTCCGGCTGGTTGTACTTCCTCAACCTGGTGCCGCTGGTGAACAGTGTGTTCCCGATCCTGCTGCTGGTATTGCCGGGGAACGCAGGTGCCAACCAATACGGCGCGCCGCCGCCACGCAACTCCACCGCGGTGAAAGTCCTGGCCACACTGTGGCTGGCGTTCATTCCGGTCATGCTTGCCATCGTGGTGACCCTGGGCATGAACGGTTACCTGGACCAACTCGAAGCCAACATGGACAGCGGCTACGAGAGCAGCTCCATCACCTCCGATGAAGACACTGACCAAAGCGCAACCGTAGAAGAAGACGACGCGCAGAGTGCTGACGAAGCGGGTGAACCTGTAGACTCTCCAGAACAGTGAAGAAACGCCCCCGGCCTGTAATTCCTTTGTTACAGGCGCGGCGGCGTTGCGATGGAGAAAGGCATGACCCGTTACGCTCTGATCACCGGCGCCTCCAGCGGCATCGGCCTGGCCCTGGCCGAAGCACTGGCCCGTCGCGGCCGCAGCTTGATTCTGGTGGCCCGCCAGCGTGATCAGTTGGAAAGCATCGCAATCGAATTGACCCAGCGCTTTGGCGTTGAAGTGCTGTTTCGGGCCTGCGACCTGGGCGAGCCGCTGCGCTTGTCCGGGTTCCTGCTGGAGCTTGAAGAAGGTGAACGGCAGATCGACCTGCTGGTGAACTGTGCCGGTATCGGCACCAGCGGTCCTTTCCTGGCCCAAGACTGGATGACCGAACAAGACCTCGTAGAGGTCAACATCCTGGCGCTCACCCGCATGTGCCACGCGCTCGGAAACTCGATGGCACTGCACGGCGGCGGGCAGATTCTCAATGTGGCGTCCGTCGCGGCGTTCCAGCCGGGCCCGTGGATGAGCACCTACTACGCCAGCAAGGCCTATGTGCTGCATTTCTCCGAAGGCCTGCGTGAAGAGCTGAAAACCTGCGGCATCAAGGTCTCGGTCCTCTGCCCCGGCCCTACACGCACGGCATTCTTCGGCACCGCGCAAATGGACACCGCCAAGCTCGACCGCAGCCAACAACTGATGAGCCCTGAAGAAGTGGCGCTCTACACCGTGCGTGCGCTGGAAAAGAACAAAGCCATCATCATTCCCGGCCGACGCAACCGCTGGATCGCCTTCAGCCCGCGCTTCAGTCCGCGCTGGCTGACCCGCAAGATAGCCGGCGCCATCAACAAGGCCTATTGCCCACGCTGACCGGCTGAGTACACTCACCCTGCACATTCATAATGGAGAAACAGCTGTGGATACTCTGTTCACCAAGATCATCAACAGAGAAATACCCGCGGATATCATCTACGAAGATGACCAAGTCCTGGCATTCAAGGACATCTACCCCGCGGCGCCTGTGCACTTCCTGGTCATCCCGAAGAAACATATCCCCACGCTCAACGACCTGACAGAAGAAGACAAAGCCCTGGCGGGTCACATTTTGTTCACCGCCCAGCGCCTGGCCGTGGAACAAGGCTGCGAGGAAGGCTTTCGGGTCGTGATGAACTGCAATCCGAAAGGCGGACAGACGGTTTATCACATCCATATGCATGTGCTGGGTCAACGCCAGATGAACTGGCCGCCGGGCTGATTCTCCTAGCAACAAGGGTCACGGCTTCAGGCTGCGACCCCATGCCCTTGACTCAGCGCAAACGCTTCCCCCTCTCTTGCGGTAAACTGGCCGCCGAGATTCTTCCCGGAGGTCAGCATGACTACCCAACGTCACTACTCGCCGATTGACCGTCTGTTGCTGCAAGCCGACATGGCCATGCGCACGTTGCTGCCCTTCAGCGGCCAGCCGTATCGCCCTTCGCCCGCCATCGTGCAGCCCGACGCACAGATGAGCGAGACCGATACCCGCCACGTCGCCGGCCTGATGCGCATCAACCACACTGGCGAAGTCTGTGCCCAGGCGCTGTACCAGGGCCAGGCCCTGACCGCCAAGCTGCCGCAAGTGCGTGCGGCCATGGAACACGCCGCCGAGGAAGAGATCGACCACCTGGCTTGGTGCGAGCAACGCATCCGCCAATTGGGCAGCCACCCCAGCGTACTGAACCCGCTGTTTTATGGCCTGTCGTTTGGTATCGGCGCTGCTGCTGGTCTGATCAGCGACAAAGTCAGCCTGGGTTTTGTGGCGGCGACCGAACATCAAGTGTGCAAACACCTGGACGAACATCTGGAACAGCTGCCAGCCGAAGACGAAAAGTCCCGGGCCATTCTTGAGCAGATGCGTATCGATGAAGAACATCACGCCGAAAGCGCGCTGGATGCTGGTGGCTTCCGCTTCCCGGCGCCGGTGAGGTTTGGCATGAGTGTTTTGGCCAAGGTCATGACTAAAAGCACCTATCGAATTTAGTAGACTCGAATTTAGTAGCATCGAATCGACGGGCAAAAAGAAGGGCGCTATCACAGCGCCCTTCTTTTTGCCCGTCGATTGAGCGATCAACCCAACTCGATGATTTCGTAATCATGGGTGATGGCCACACCGGCCGCACCGAGCATGATGGAGGCCGAGCAGTACTTTTCGGCCGACAGTTCGATAGCACGCTTGACCTGGGCTTCTTTCAGCGCCCGGCCCTTCACCACGAAATGCATGTGGATCTTGGTAAACACCTTGGGGTCTTCAGTGGCACGCTCGGCTTCCAGGAACGCTTCGCAGCTCTCCACGGCCTGGCGAGACTTTTTAAGGATGCTGACCACGTCGAAATTGCTGCAACCGCCCACACCAAGCAGGAGCATTTCCATCGGGCGTACGCCCAGGTTACGGCCACCGGCTTCCGGCGGGCCGTCCATGACCACCACATGGCCACTGCCCGACTCACCGAGGAACATGGCTTCGCCCGCCCATTGGATGCGTGCCTTCATCGCCCAGACTCCACTGCTAAAAAAGGGTCGCCAGCTTAGCACAGGGCCCGCCTGCGTCAGCGTTTGCGACAAAAGCGATCAATAGCACGGTTTACGTGAAATTTGGCTAATCGAGACAGAATGTGTCTGTTAAGCTGGCGCCAAATCGATGGCGTATTGCCACCCTTTATGCACCGTGTATCAATGCCGATACCGATGAATACAACAACTCCATCTACCTCGCGCAGTCTTTTCGGGACACAACCATGGTTGCCCTTACTCCCATACCCAAGATCAAGAATCTCGACAAACTGTTGATGCATTGCCAGCGCCGTCGTCATCCGGCCAAGCACAACATCATCTGCGCCGGCGAGCGTTCCGAAACACTGTTCTTCATTATCAAAGGCTCGGTCACCATCCTGATCGAGGACGAAGATGGCCGTGAAATGATCATTGCCTATCTGAACACCGGGGATTTCTTTGGGGAGTTGGGGCTGTTCGAACAAGCTGGCAAGGAACAGGAACGCAGTGCCTGGGTGCGGGCCAAGGTCGAGTGCGAAGTGGCCGAGATCAGCTACGCCAAATTCCGCGAGCTGGCCCAGCAGGATCCCGACATCCTCTACGCCCTCAGCGGCCAGATTGCCCAGCGCCTGCGGGACACCACGCGTAAGGTCGGCGACCTGGCATTCTTTGATGTCACCGGTCGTGTCGCCCGCTGCTTGCTGGATTTGTGCAAACAGCCCGACGCCATGACACACCCTGACGGCATGCAGATCAAGGTCACGCGCCAGGAAATCGGGCGTATTGTCGGCTGTTCACGGGAGATGGTCGGTCGCGTGCTCAAGGACCTGGAAGAACGCAACCTGGTCCACGTCAAAGGCAAGACGATGGTGGTGTTCGGTACCCGTTAAACCGGCAGGAAGCTGGCCAACATTTGACGGTACAAGGTGTCCAGCCGGCTGATCGCATCCGGTGCAGGGAAGGCTTCGTGCAGGGCGATATGGCTGTCGGCACGCACCCGCTGGTCGAGGCCGCAGGCTTGATTGAAGCGGTTGACTGCCGCGATCAGCTCTTCGCGATCGTTCTCCAACAACAGCGCACCGTGCACCAACCCCACCGGGCGACCACCACTTTGTCGCCAGCGCTGGGCCGTGCCGACCATTTTGCGGCCGTTAAGGTTGACGTTGTAGCGACCGTCGCAAAACGCACCGTCGATTTCACCGACGGAGGCATCGCCTCCCAACTCGGTCAGCAAATCGCAGATCGGTTGGCATAAACGCAAATAACCGGTTTCGATACGGTTCTGATCGCCTTCGCTGCGCGGCGGAGCATAGACCAGGGCGATGTTGACCGTCGCATTCGACTGCGGCACCGGTTCTCCACCGGTTTCACGCAACAATACCGGCCAACCGGCATCCGCGGAAACCTGGCTGGCGGTCTCAAATGCCGGCAAGCGGCTCAAACGACGCGGCATGACCAAGGCTTGGTCGCTGGGTTGCCAGAACAGCAAGCCGAACTCTTGTTCGCCAGCGCAAACAGCCGCCAACAAGGCTTGCTCGGCGGCAAGACCGGCTTCAACAGTCATCGCTTGCGGCTTAACCATCAACACCTACCTCTCTGAATGAACACCGAACAAATTGTGGGAGCGGGCTTGCTCGCGAATGCGGTAAGACAGCAATGAATATATTGACTGACACACCGCTTTCGCGAGCAAGCCCGCTCCCACATTTAGACTGCATTCCAAATGATGGCAGCGTTTCAAATCAATCCAGTGTCGAACCGCTGACCGCCACACCACGCTCCGGGAAGAATAGGCGCTGCAATTCAGCTCCCGGGTTCTCGGCACGCATGAAGGTCTCGCCCACCAGGAAGGAATACACGCCACTGATCTCCATCAGCTCTACATCGGCACGGTTGACGATGCCACTCTCGGTAATTACCAGACGGTCACGCGGGATGCGCGGCAGCAGGTCGAGGGTGTTTTCCAGGCTGACTTCGAAGGTGTGCAGGTTACGGTTGTTGACCCCTACCAGCGGTGTGTCGAGGGTTTTCAGTGCGCGCTCCAGCTCATCGCCGTCGTGCACTTCCACCAGCACGTCCAGGCCGACGCTTTTGGCCACGGCCGCCAGCTCGGCCATCTTCACGTCATCCAGCGCGGAGACGATCAGCAGCACACAGTCGGCGCCCAGGGCACGGGCTTCGACGATCTGGTAAGGGTCGACCATGAAATCCTTGCGGATCACTGGCAACTTGCACGCGGCACGGGCCTGCTGGAGGAACAGGTCGGAGCCCTGGAAGTAGTCGATATCAGTCAGCACCGACAGGCACGTCGCCCCGCCCTTCTCATAGCTCTTGGCTATGTCTTCAGGGATGAATACTTCGCGAATGACGCCCTTGCTAGGCGAAGCCTTCTTGATTTCAGCAATGACGGCGGGCTGTTTTTCCTTGGCCTGCTTGATCAACGCGTTGGCAAAGCCACGTGGCGCATCAGCGACCTTCGCCTGCTCTTCCAGCTCGGCGAGGCTCACGCGAGCACGGCGTTCGGCGACTTCTTCAGCCTTGCGAGCCAGGATCTTTTCCAGAACGGTCGGCACACTCATCCTTCATTCTCCATCTTGAATACTGCGGTGAATGCTCCCAGCTCTTCGAGCTTCTCGCGAGCCAGACCGGTGTGCAGCGCATCGTGGGCCAAGGCGACACCTTCCTTAAGACTATAGGCATGGTCGGCCGCATACAGTGCAGCGCCCGCATTCAAAACAATCATCTCAGCGGCTTTTTGACCGTTTTCGGTCTTGCGACGCCCCAGGGCATCACGAATCAGTTCCAGAGACGCCGCCGGGCTTTCCACTGCCAGGCCGTGCAGGCTCTGGCTCTTCATGCCCAGGTCTTCCGGCTCGACCCAGTATTCGGTGACCTGGTCATTCTTCAGCTCCGCCACGAAGGTCGGTGCCGCCAGGCTGAATTCGTCCAGGCCGTCCTTGGAATGCACCACCAGCACATGCTTGCTGCCCAGGCGCTGCAGCACTTCGGCCAATGGCCGGCACAACGCCTGGCTGAACACGCCCACCACCTGGTGTTTCACACCGGCCGGATTCGTAAGCGGGCCGAGCATGTTGAACAAGGTGCGCAGGCCAAGGTCCTTGCGCGGGCCGGCGGCGTGCTTCATTGCGCCATGGTGGGACTGGGCAAACATGAAGCCAATACCGACATTGTCGATGCAGCGCGCCACTTGTACCGGGGTCAAATTCAAGTAGATACCCGCCGCTTCCAGCAAGTCGGCACTGCCGCTTTTGCCGGACACGGCGCGGTTACCATGCTTGGCCACGGTGCAACCCGCTGCCGCGACGACAAAAGAAGAAGCGGTCGAGACGTTGAAGATGTTCGCACCGTCACCGCCGGTGCCGACCACGTCCACAACACCGTCGAGGGTCTTGAGCTCAACCTTGTCCGCCAGCTCGCGCATCACCGATACGGCGCCGACGATCTCGTCGATGCTTTCGCTCTTCATGCGCATCGCCATCATGAACGCGCCGATCTGCGCATCAGTGCATTGACCGGTCATGATCTCGCGCATGACATCGCTCATTTCAGCGGTGCTCAGGTCCAGGTGGCCGACGATACGGCTCAGGGCAGTCTTGATATCCATGGAAAGTCCTTAGCGCGTGCCGCCGCTCTGCTTGAGAAAGTTGGCGAACAGCTCGTAGCCCTGCTCGGTCAGGATCGACTCGGGGTGAAATTGCACCCCTTCGATATTCAGTGTCTTGTGGCGCAGGCCCATGATCTCGTCGACGGAGCCATCTTCCAGTTGGGTCCAGGCAGTCAGCTCCAGGCATTCCGGCAGGGTTTCGCGCTTGACCACCAGCGAGTGGTAGCGGGTCACCGTCACGGGCAAGTTAAGCCCATGGAACACCCCTAGATCATGATGAAACACTGGGCTGGTCTTGCCGTGCATCACTTGACGCGCGCGCACCACTTCACCACCAAAGGCCTGGCCAATGGACTGGTGGCCCAGGCACACGCCCAGGATCGGCAGCTTGCCGGCGAAATACTTGATCGCCTCCAGGGAAATACCCGCCTCGGTCGGCGTGCACGGGCCTGGCGAAACCACGATGCGCTCCGGGTTCAGCGCAGCGATCTCGGCCACGGTCAGTTCGTCATTGCGCACTACCTTGACCTCGGCACCCAACTCACCCAGGTACTGCACAACGTTGTAGGTAAAGGAATCGTAGTTATCAATCATCAGCAACATGGGGGAAACCTCAAGAATTAGGGGTCTGTTCAGCCAGCGCAACGGCGCGGAACATCGCGCGGCGCTTGTTCAGGGTTTCTTCCCATTCGAGGGCCGGCACTGAGTCGGCAACAATCCCGCCGCCGGCCTGCACGTGCAACTCCCCGTCCTTGATCACGGCCGTGCGGATCGCAATGGCCGTGTCCATGTTACCGTTCCAGGCGAAATAACCCACGGCGCCGCCATAGACACCGCGTTTGACCGGCTCCAGTTCGTCGATGATTTCCATCGCGCGGATCTTCGGCGCACCCGACAAGGTGCCTGCCGGCAGAATCGCGCGCAGTGCGTCCATTGCTGTCAGCCCGGCTTTCAGCTCGCCGGTGACGTTGGACACAATGTGCATCACATTCGAATAACGCTCGATCACCATCTTCTCGGTGAGCTTCACGGAACCGATTTCCGAGACACGCCCGGTATCGTTACGGCCCAGGTCGATGAGCATCAGGTGCTCGGCGATTTCCTTGTCGTCGCTCAACAGGTCTTCTTCCAGCGCCAGGTCGGCCTCTTCGGTCGCACCGCGTGGGCGCGTACCGGCGATCGGGCGTACGGTGATCAGGTTGTCTTCGACACGCACCAGCACTTCCGGCGAACTGCCCACCACGTGGAAGTCGCCAAAATTGAAGAAGTACATGTACGGCGTCGGGTTGAAGCAGCGCAGCGCGCGGTACAGATCGATCGGCGCGGCCTTGAAATCGATGGACATACGCTGCGACGGCACCACCTGCATGCAGTCACCGGCAAGGATGTATTCCTTGATGGTATCGACCGCACGCTCGTAGTCATCCTGGGTAAAGCTGGAGCGGAACACCGGGTCGGCTGCCGGCGGACGGCTGAGGTCCAGGCCGCGACGCGGGGTAATCGGCTGGCGCAATTTATCCAGCAGGGCTTCGAGGCTGGCACGGCCTTGCTCGAACGCGTCCTCCTGGGATGGATCGGCGAGTACGATCGCGTGCATCTTGCCGGCGAGGTTATCGAACACCACCACGGCATCGGAAACCATCAGCAGAATGTCCGGCACGCCCAGCGGATCCGGGTTCGGGCATTTGCCCAAGCGTTTTTCCACATAACGCACGCAGTCATAACCGAAGTAACCCACCAGGCCGCCGTTGAAACGCGGCAGACCAGCAATGGTCGGCACGTTGTAGCGCGCCTTGAACGCTTCGACGAACGCCAACGGGTCTTCTACATCATGGTTTTCGATCTCGACGCCATCATGGGTAATGCTCACATGATGGTCGTGCACGCGCAGCACCGTACGGCACGGCAGGCCGATGATCGAGTAACGCCCCCACTTCTCGCCGCCCTGTACCGATTCGAGCAGGTAAGAGTTCGGCTCGTCGGCCAGTTTCAGGTAGATCGACAGCGGCGTGTCGAAGTCGGCCAGGGTTTCGCAGGCCAGGGGAATGCGGTTATAGCCGGCAGCGGCCAAACGCAGGAATTCTTCGCGGGTCATCATATGCCTCGTGGCTTGAGGGTCTAACAGTCAGGTATGCAAACGCGCCGCAGAGTGCGGCCAGGATCAGTCAGGCGCGCCAACGCCAGCGGGCCAGGGCCTTGATGACTTTCATCCAGAGTTTGCGAGTGACCACCACGATGGAATTTCCAGAAGGGGACGGATCGGTATCGGGCAACGTTATCTCAGCGCCAGCTCCCAAGCAACCGGGGATTAACAGGCGCAGGTCATCAATCACGAGTGATGGCGACTCTTCGGCGATCGGCCGACCATGGTTATAGCCGTAGCTGAGGGCCACGCACTGCACGCCCGCAGCCTTTGCCGCCAGCACATCACTGCGTGAATCGCCGACAAACAACGACTGCGAGGCCGGGATATTGGCCATTTTCATCACGAAAAACAGCGCCGCCGGGTCGGGCTTTTTCTGCGGCAGGGTATCGCCGCCGATGATCCAGCGGAAATAACGGCCGATTTTCATCTGGTCCAACAATGGCGCGACGAAGCGCTCCGGCTTGTTGGTGATCAGGGCCATTTCCACGCCCTGCTTGCTCAGCCACTTGAGGGTGTCGCGCACGCCGGGGTAGACCACGGTCAGTTCATGGCCATCTTCATAGGCGGCGTTGAACAGTTCCAGGGCGTGTTCGGCCTCGACTTCATCCACGCCTTCGGCGTCGATATTGTTGGCCAAGGCCCGGCGCACCAGCATCTGCACGCCGTTGCCGACCCATTCGCGCACCGACTCGATCCCGGCCGGCTTGCGGCCCAGCTTGAGCAGCATCTCGTCCACCGCCGCCGCCAGGTCGGGCACCGAGTCGATCAAGGTACCGTCCAGATCGAACATCACCAGCCGTGGCAATTTGCCGGGGAACAGCTGCTCAAAGCCGCTCATGGACGCGCCAGCGCCAGTTCGGCGCGCATCTTGTCGATGACTTCCTGGTAGTCCGGCGCGTTGAAGATCGCCGAGCCGGCCACGAAGGTGTCGGCGCCCGCCGCGGCGATTTCGCGGATGTTGTTGACGTTGACCCCGCCGTCGATTTCCAGGCGGATGTCACGGCCCGAAGCGTCGATCAGCGCGCGGGCTTCGCGCAACTTGTTCAGCGTGCCGGGGATGAACTTCTGCCCACCGAAGCCTGGGTTGACGCTCATCAGCAGGATCATGTCGACCTTGTCCATCACGTACTCAAGCACGCTCAACGGTGTGGCCGGGTTGAACACCAGGCCCGCCTTGCAGCCGCCTTCGCGGATCAGTTGCAGGGTGCGGTCGACGTGCAGCGAGGCTTCCGGGTGGAAAGTGATGTAGGTCGCGCCGGCGTCAACGAAGTCGCCGATGATGCGATCCACCGGGCTGACCATCAGGTGCGCATCAATCGGCGCAGTGATGCCGTACTTGCGCAACGCGGCGCAGACCATCGGGCCGATGGTCAGGTTGGGCACGTAGTGGTTGTCCATGACATCGAAGTGCACGAAGTCGGCACCCGCGGCCAACACCTTGTCCACTTCCTCACCCAGGCGGGCGAAGTCGGCGGAGAGAATCGATGGAGCAATGACGAAGGGCTGCATGACGCACCTTTTTTGAGCTAAATCACGATGGCGCGCATTGTATACCTCATGCTTTGCCGCGCGCACCGTGACCTAACTCAACGGTTAGTAAGCCGCCCGATAGATTTTCTCGATATCGGCCGCGCTGAGCTTGCGTGGATTGTTGCGCATCAAGCGCTCAATACCCGCCGCTTCTACCGCCATGGCTGGGATCGCGTCCTCGGGCACCCCGAAACTGCGCAAGCCCGCCGGGATCTCCACTGCGGCACACAGTCGCGTCATCGCCTCGACGGCCTGGTCGGCGGCATCGTTGACGCTCAAGCCGGTGACATTCACGCCCATCGCCTGAGCGATGTCCTGCATGCGCTCGACACAGGCCAGCTTGTTCCAGTGCATCACGTAGGGCAGCAACAACGCATTGCTCACGCCGTGGGCGATATTGAAGCGCCCACCCAGCGGATACGCCAACGCATGCACCGCCCCCACACCGGCATTGCCGAACGCCATGCCGGCCATCAGGCTGGCAGTGGCCATGTCGTCGCGGGCCTGCAGGTTGGCCGGGTTGGCGTAGGCCTTGGGCAATGCATTGGCGATCAGCTTGATCGCGCCAATCGCCAACGCATCAGTGATCGGCGAGGCATTCAGCGACAGGTAGGATTCGATGGCATGCACCAGCGCATCGACACCACTGGCGGCGGTAACACTGCGCGGGCAGGTGAGGGTCATCTGCGGGCTGATCAGCGCCACATCCGGCAGCAGGTAATCGCTGACGATGCCTTTTTTCAGCTGCGCGACCTTGTCGGAGAGGATCGCCACATTGGTCACCTCCGAACCGGTGCCGGCGGTAGTCGGGATAGCGATCAGCGGCGGGCCCTTGCGTGGCACCTGGTCGACGCCGAACAAGTCGGACAGCGCGCCGTGATAACCGGCATAGGCCGCAACACTTTTGGCGATATCAATGGCACTGCCGCCGCCCACGCCGATCAGGCCGTCGTGCCCGCCCTCGCGGTAAACGCGCATGCAGTCTTCGACAATGGCGATTTCCGGGTCGGGCAACACCCGGTCGAAAATCTCGTAAGTGCGTTCGCCCAGGTGTTCAAGGGCCAGCGCCACCGTGCCGGACTTGACCAGCGCAGCGTCGGTGACGATCAGCGGGTTATCCACATCCAGGCGGGCTAGCTCAAAGGCCAGTTGTTCGATGGCGCCAGCGCCGGTCAACAGTTTGTGGGCGATCTTGAATGAGGAAGTACTCATGTGCGCGGCCTCTTATTAAGTGATGGGCTGGCACAAGAGTAGCTCGGGATTTTGGGTTGCCTAGCATTCAGGGTCTGAATGGTCAGGTGACTCAACGCGGGCACGGTTTATGTGGGAGCTGGCTTGCCTGCGATTCAGGCGACTCGGTATGGCAGGCAAACCGCGGCGATGCAATCGCAGGCAAGCCAGCTCCCACAGGTGATCGCGTTTACCCGCTCAGACCTGGGCGGTACGCAGTTTCTCGCTACGGCCGCGCAGCCATTCGAGGGTCAGCAACAGCAACACCGAGAAGGCAATCAACAGGGTCGCCGCCGCCGCAATCGTCGGGCTGAGGTTTTCGCGGATGCCGCTGAACATCTGGCGCGGCAGGGTCGCTTGCTCGGGGCCGGCGAGGAACAGCGTTACTACCACTTCATCAAACGAGGTGGCGAAGGCAAACAGCGCCCCAGAAATCACGCCTGGCGCGATCAACGGCAAGGTCACCCGGCGGAATGCCGTGAGTGGCGAGGCTCCGAGGCTGGCGGCCGCCCGCACCAGGTTATGGTTGAACCCCTGCAACGTGGCGGACACGGTGATGATCACGAACGGCACGCCCAGCACCGCATGCACCACGATCAGCGAGAAGAAGCTGTTGCCCAAGCCCAGCGGCGCGAAGAACAGGTAACTGGCCACGCCGATGATCACCACCGGCACTACCATCGGCGAAATCACCAGCGCCATCACCAGTGCCTTGCCGGGGAAATTGCCGCGGGTCAGGCCGATCGCCGCCAGGGTGCCGAACACCATGGCCAGCACCGTGGCCGCAGGGGCGACGATGATGCTGTTCTTCAACGCACGCATCCACTCGGCGGAGGCGAAGAAGTCCTGGTACCAGTGCAGCGAGAAGCCTTGCAGCGGGTACACCAGGAAACTGCCGCTGTTGAACGACAGCGGGATGATCACCAGCACCGGCAGAATCAAAAACAACAGGATCAAGCCGCAGAGGATCCGTAAGCTGTAGAACCACACCCGCTCAACGGGCGACATATAAGGGCTCAGCATCGCAAGGTCTCCTTAGCTCAGGCGCAGGCGACTGGCGCCCACCAGCCGGTTGTAGATCAGGTACAGCACCACGGTAGCCAGCAGCAGCAAGCCGCCCAGTGCCGTGGCCATGCCCCAGTTGATGCTGGTGTTGGTGTAGAACGCCACGAAGTAGCTGACCATCTGATCGTTCGGGCTGCCCAGCAGTGCCGGGGTGATGTAGTAACCAATTGCCAGGATGAACACCAACAGGCAGCCGGCACCGATACCGGCGTAGGTTTGCGGGAAGTACACGCGCCAGAAACTGGCGAACGGGTGGCAGCCCAGGGAAATCGCCGCGCGCATATAGGTGGGCGAAATGCCCTTCATCACGCTGTAGATCGGCAGGATCATGAACGGCAGCAAGATATGCACCATGGAGATGTAGACCCCGGTGCGGTTGAACACCAGCTCCAGCGGCTTATCGATCAGGCCCATGCCCATCAGTGCACTGTTGATCAGGCCACCGGACTGCAGCAACACGATCCACGCCGCCACCCGTACAAGGATCGAGGTCCAGAACGGTAGCAACACCAGGATCATCAGCAAGTTGCTCTTGCGTGCCGGCAGATTGGCCAGTAGGTAGGCCAGCGGATAGGCCAACAGCAGGCAGACCGCAGTGATCACCAGGCCCATCCAGAAGGTGCGGGCGAAGATGTCCAGGTAGATCGCCTGGTCCGGCGTGGCCGGCGCCACTTCACCGAGGTCGTCGATGCGGTGATCGACGGCCGCCAGCAGGTAGAACGGTGTCAGGCTGCTGGTATTGCGCCGGATCGCCTGCCAGTAAGCCGGGTCGCCCCAGCGTTCGTCGAGGTTTTCCAGCGCTTCTTTATAAGAGCCAGGCGCTTCGCTGAACGGCAGCGCCCGCGCGGTTTTGGTCAGCAGGCTGCGGTAGCCGGCCAGTTCCATGTTCAGGCGTTTGGACAGATCGCCCAGGGTCTGGTTTTTGCGCGCTTCGCCCAGGTCCTCACTGAGGGCCTGGTACACCGGCTCGCCCGGCAAGCCACGACCGTCCCAGGCCGTGATCGCAACTACAGTACGCGGCAACCCACCCACCACTTCCGGGTTGCCGACGCTCTTGAACAGCAGCGCTACGATCGGCACCAGGAACACCAGCAGCAAAAACAGCACCAGCGGCGCAATCAAGGCCTGGGCCTTCCAGCGATTGAGCCGCTCGGCACGCGCCAGGCGCTGCTTGAGGGTGGGGCTGTTGACCTCGTTCGAGGGAACGGCGATGGCCATGGCTGACTCCGGAAAATCTACGGTTGGGTCCTTGGCAACACGGTCCCTGTGGGAGCTGGCTTGCCTGCGATGGCATCAACTCGGTGCATCAGCTGTACCGAGGTGTCTGCATCGCAGGCAAGCCAGCTCCCACATGAAGCGGTTTCGCCAGAGGGGTATGCGGTGTTACTTGGCCGCCCAGGAATTGAAGCGCTGCTCCAGTTGCTCGCCGTTGTCCGCCCAGAAGCTCACATCGATCTGCACTTGGTTGGCGATGTTTTCCGGGGTGGTCGGCATGTCCTTCAGCACGTCCTTGGCCAGCAACGGCACGGCTTGGGTGTTGGCCGGGCCGTAGGCGATGTTTTCCGAGTAGGTCTTCTGCTGCTGCGGCTGCACCGAGAAGGCGATGAATTTCTTCGCGGCCTCGGCACGGTCCTTGGCCAGGCCTTTAGGAATGGCCCAGGCGTCGAAGTCGTAGATACCGCCGTTCCACACCACTTTCAGGTTGCTTTCTTTCTGCACGGCAGCAATGCGGCCGTTGTAGGCCGAGCTCATCACCACGTCACCCGAGGCCAGGTACTGCGGCGGTTGTGCGCCGGCTTCCCACCACTGGATCGACGGCTTGAGCTCGTCGAGTTTCTTGAACGCACGGTCCTGGCCATCTTTGCCGGCCAGCACTTTGTACACGTCTTTCGGCGCAACGCCGTCGGCCATCAAGGCGAATTCCAGGGTGTACTTGGCGCCTTTGCGCAGGCCACGCTTGCCAGGGAATTTCTTGGTGTCCCAGAAATCCGCCCAGCTGGTTGGCGCGGATGCCAGCTTGTCAGCGTTGTACGCGAGCACCGTCGACCACACGAAGAAGCCCACGCCACACGGCTGGATCGCCCCCTTCACGTAGTCGGCGGTGTTGCCGAACAGTTTCGGGTCCAGTGGCTCGAACATGTCCTCGTCGCAGCCACGGGACAGTTCCGGCGATTCCACTTCCACCAGGTCCCAGGACACGCTCTTGGTGTCGACCATGGCTTTGACCTTGGCCATTTCACCGTTGTACTCACCGGCGACGATCTTGCCGTTGCCCGCGCTTTCCCACGGTGCATAGAAGGCCTTGACCTGGGCCGCCTTGTTCGCGCCACCAAAGGACACGACCGTCAGGTCCGGGCCTGCCATGGCCTGTGTCGCACCCATCAAGCTCAATGCCAAAACGGAATACTTCAAGGAACTCAACATTGTTGTTCTCTCCACGTGCAGGGTTGGTGAAGCCAGGGGGCGATCAATTCGCCTCTAGAAGTGGGTCGAGTGCGCGAACGTGCTCGACTTGCCAGCCAATCGGTACCACGTCGCCGACCGCCAGGGCTGGGTCCAGCTCGGCAATCGGTTGTTTCACAAAAAAATCGGTCTTGCCGCAGACTTCCAGGCGCACGCGCACGTGGTCGCCCAGGTAGATGAATTCCGCCACCCGCCCAGAGAAGCGGTTGACGCAGCTTTCGCTGGAGCCATTGAGGCTGACACGCTCCGGGCGCACCGACAGGGTCACCGGGCCGCCGACCTGGCCGACATTCACCGCCAGCGCCTCGACCTTCTCGCCCCGCGCCAGCTCCACCACGCAGCGCTCGCCGGTGTGGCTGTGCAGGCGGCCATTGAGGCGGTTGTTCTCGCCGATGAAGTTGGCGACAAAGGTGTTCTTCGGTTCTTCATACAAGGTGCGCGGCGCAGCGATCTGCTGGATCTCGCCCTGATGGAACACCGCCACCCGGTCTGACATGGTCAAGGCTTCGCCCTGGTCGTGAGTCACGTACACCACGGTCACGCCCAGGCGCTGGTGCAGGTGCTTGATCTCCATCTGCATGTGTTCGCGCAGTTGCTTGTCCAGGGCGCCGAGGGGTTCGTCCATCAGCACCAGCTGCGGTTCAAACACCAGCGCCCGAGCCAAGGCCACGCGCTGTTGCTGGCCGCCGGAGAGTTGTGCCGGGTAACGCTGGGCAAAAGCGTCGAGCTGGACCATGCTGAGCACGCGTTTGACCCGCTCACTGATATCGGTCTTGCTCAGGCCACGCACTGACAGCGGGAACGCGAGGTTCTCGGCGACGGTCATGTGCGGGAACAGCGCGTAGTTCTGGAACACCATGCCGATGTCGCGCTTATGCGGTGGCACGTTGTTAATGGAACGCCCGGCCAGCTGGATTTCGCCAGCCGTCGGCGTCTCAAAGCCGGCGAGCATCATCAGGCTGGTGGTCTTGCCCGAACCGGACGGCCCGAGCAGGGTCAGAAACTCGCCCTTGCGAATCTCCAGGTTGAGGTCTTTGACGATCAGGTTCTCGCCGTCGTAGCTCTTCTGCACGCCACGAAAGCTGACCAGCACATCATTTGAATCCACCTCGCTCATACCCGCACCTTTGTATTTTGGACTGCTGTGGAACAAGCGTAGTCCAGGCGCGAGGCCCCGGAAATCGGGGGCCAGGAGAGAATTGCATCAGCCGGATGGAAGGTTTGGGGTAGGGATCGCCCTACACGGATGGCGCGCACGGGACGGTGCAGCGACAAGTGGCGAGCTGCAAGCGGCAAGAATGGGCTCGGCGGGGTTTTCGCGGTGTCGTTATCAGGTATGTGGTTAGAGCAGCTTGTGTTCCATGGCGTACTTCACCAACTCCGCCAGGGACGTGATATTGAGCTTTTGCATCAGTCGCGCCTTGTGGGTGCTGATGGTCTTGCTGCTCAGCGCCAGTTGCTGGGCGATGTCGTTGACGTTGGCGCCCTGGGCCAGGCGCTCGAACACCGAGAACTCGCGTTCGGACAGTAATGAATGCAACGGTCGCGTATCGGTGAGGCCGACTTCGAAGACCATCCGGTCTGCCAGGTCCGGGTCGATGTAACGCCCGCCGGCCGCCACCTTGCGGATTGCCGTAAGCAACAGCGCCGGGTCGCTGTCCTTGGTGGCGTAACCGGCGGCGCCGACCTTCAAGGCGCGGGCGGCCATCTGCGCTTCGTCGTGCATCGACAACACCAGGATCGCCGGCGGATTGCTCAGTGCACGGATGCGCGCGATCGCTTCCAGGCCGTTGACGCCAGGCATCGAGATGTCCAGCAGCACCACCTCGCACGGCACATGGCGCAACGTCTCCAGCAGTTGCTCGCCATTGCTCGCTTCCCCAACCACCAACAGGTCTTTGGCCAGGCCGATCAATTGCTTGATGCCTTCACGAACGATGGTGTGGTCTTCGGCTACCAGTACGCGGATCACAGGGACTTCCTCTTGGTGTTATGCATCCAACGGCACCGTGACACTCAGGGTGGTGCCCTCCCCCAACTCGCTGTCCAGGCTCAATTGCCCGCCCATGATCAGCACCCGCTCGCGCATGCCCACCAACCCGAATGACACCGGGCGGCCCTGGGCCTGGATGAAACCAACGCCATCGTCGCTGATGGTCAGTCGCAAATCCGCGCCCTCCACGGCAAGGGTCAGCTCCACAGTATGCGCCTGGGCATGGCGCATCACATTGGTCAGCGCCTCCTGCAAAATGCGGAACAGGCCGATGGCCTTGGCATCGCTGAGAGCCGGTAGGTTATCCGGAACCTGCACCAGGCAGGGAATCTGCGTACGTGCTTCAAAGCGCCGCGCCTGCCATTCGATGGCCGAGGCAATGCCGGCATCCAGAATCGGCGGCCGCAGCGCCGTCGCCACATCGCGCACCAACTGGAACAGCTGGGCGATAAGGCGCTTCATGCTGTTCAAACGCTCGTGCAAACCGGGGTCGAGTTGCGCATAGGCCAGCTCGCACATCGAGGTTTCGAGCTTGAGCACCGTGAGCATTTGCCCAAGCTCGTCGTGTACCTCGCGGGCGATGCGAGCCTTCTCTTCTTCGCGCACGGTTTCCAGGTGGGCGGACAGTTCGCGTAACTGCGCCTCACTTTGCAGCAACGCGGCCAACGTCCGGCGCAACTCGGTGACGTCATTAAGGTAAACCACCAGGTATTCGGCCTCGGCGAACCGCAGAAAACTCAAGGACACATTAGTCGGCAGGATGCTGCCATCGGCTCGCCGGCAGTCAGTGGCAAAATTCTGCGGGCCGTCTTCGCTGGCCCGCGCACGCTTCCACAGGTTGAGCCAGCGGTCCATGTCCAGGCTTGGATCAAGGTCGGCCAGCGGCCGCTCGATCAGCGCCCCGGGGCCGTAGCCGAGCATGTTTTCGGCGGCACGGTTGGCGTAGCGCACATGGCTGTCCCAGTTGACCCAAAGGATACCGACAGTGCTCTGATCGATGGAAAACTGCGTCAGTCGCAAGGCTTCGGCACCGGCGGCACGGGCTGCGCTTTCTTCACGAGCGGCAAGCAGGCCCTGCTCCAGCACCCGTTGCTGGCGTCGCTGCCAGACCACGACGGCCAGGCTGGCGAGCAGCAACAGGCCCAGCAACAGGCTGAGGTTTTGCCACAGGCCCGGGGATTCCGTGAGGCGCGGGTACTTGGGTTGCAGCCAGCGGCTGTGCAATTGGTCCAGGTCGCGGGCGGGAATCGCGCGAAGTGCGCTTTCCATGATGCCGGCCAGTTCCGGCCATTCCCGACGCGTGGCCACCCGCAACAATTGCGGCAAGCCGATATCGCCCACCACCGCCAGCCCGGCAAACTCGGCCTCCCCGGACAAACGGCTCAACTGCGCTTCATCCACCACCGCGTAACGCGCCTGCTGGCTCACCAACAACTGCAGGGCCTGGCGCTCCATTGGCACGCCTTGCAGGTTGAGGGTGGGATAGGTGCTGCGCAGGTAATCGGCCACGGCACTGGGCATGCGCACAGCGACACGGGATTGCTCATCGAGCTTTTCCAACTCAACGGCCCCGCCGCCCTCGCGGATGCCGACGATGTGTTGCGGCACGCGCATATAAGGGTCGGTGAACAACCACAAGCGCAAGCCGGCCGGGGTTTGTTGCAGGCCGGGGGCGACGTCGACTTCGCCTTCGCGCACAGCGGCTTCCAGTTGCTCCTGGTTGGGAAAATTGCGCCAGGTCAGCTCAATGTTCAGGGCCTTGGCCAGCCACTGCATCAACTCGACATTCGCCCCGGACAGCCGTTGCAAACGCCGATCGTATTGCGCGTAAGGCGCCTGCAACACCAGCCCCACCCGCAGCTCGGGGTGCTGGGCCAGCCATTCGCGTTGCTGGGCAGTGAGCTGCGCCTGCGGTGCAGCGGGCGCAGGGGCGGCATTGGCCATCAAGGCAAGGCACAAACAGCCGATAACCAGCAGACAGCGATAAACCATGATCCACGTCTCACATCACTGACAAATACTGACCAACCCATTAGGCTGCTGGAATCACTTCTGGCCGGGAATTAACGATGCCCTTTTTCCAACGTTCGGCACTGCCAGCATTGTGCCTGTCGCTGCTTTTTACCAGTGCCTTTTCTGTACAAGCCGCTGACGCCCCTGCACCTGCCGCCGAAAAACCTGTCGAGCGCCAGCCGCTGCCGGAGCGTAGCCAGGAAGAAGCCAGCTTTCTTACACGCAAAATCCCGCAACAGGAACAGCAACAATTGCAGGCCGGCAGCGATTCATTCCTGGCGCTGTGGAAGCCGGCCAACAGCGCCGAACCCGAGGGCGTGGTGATTATCGTACCGGGCGCCGGCGAAAACGCTGACTGGCCGCAAGCAATCAGCCCGTTGCGGCACAAATTGCCGGATGCCAATTGGGGCAGCCTCAGCCTGTCGCTGCCAGACGTGAGCGTGGACACCCTGCCGCCGCGCGTAATGGAAGCGCCCAAGGCCACTGTCGACACCAGTAGCAAGGAAGCGAGCACCGCCGACAAACCCATCGAGCAGGCCGCCAGTGCCGAAGCCGAAGGCACCGACCCGTCACTGGTGCCGGGCGCCGATGAGCAAGACAAGACCGATGCGTCGCGCATTTTCGACCGCATCGACGCCGCCGTGGCCTTCGCCCAGACCCAGAGCGCGCGCAGTGTGGTACTGCTCGGCCATGGTACCGGCGCCTGGTGGGCCGCGCGCTATCTGAGCGAGAAGCAACCGTCCCAGGTGCAGAAGTTCGTCATGGTGGCGGCGCAGACGCCCACCGGGCGCCATCCCGATGTCCAGCAGTTGGCCCCAGGCCTGAAACTGCCGACTGCCGATGTTTTCTATCAAGACCAAGCCCTATCGCGCAAAAACGCCCTGGCCCGCGCCCAGGCGGCCAAGCGTTTGAAGAATGAGGGCTATAAGCAGGTGTCGTTGAAAACCTTGCCCGGCAACAGTGATGCCGGCCAGGAGCAGTTGTATCGCAGGGTTCGCGGCTGGCTGAGCCCGCAAGCAAGCGCCGACTGAGGGCACACCGCAGGTCTCCTTTGAGGGCGGGCTTGCTCGCGAAGGCGGTGGGTCCGTCAGCGCATCGGATACTGATAGACCGCATTCGCGAGCAAGCCCGCTCCCACACGGGAACGGGTTATCAACGTGAGGAAGTGAAAACTAACGGAAATCCCGGCGTTCGCGGATCAACGCATAGGCGTTGTGCAACTCGCGAGTACGATCGGTGGCCTCACGCACTTGCGCGGCGCTGGCGCCGGTACCGGCAATCTTGTCCGGATGATGGCGACTGAGCAGGCGGCGATAAGCCCGTTTAATCATCGACGGCTCGGTAGTGGCGGTCACGCCCAGCAAACGCAACGCATCCTGATAAGTGGGGCCCCGAGTGACCAGTGGCTTGCGCTCCGGCGTAAAATCGGCGGCCAGTGCCTGGAGTTGCTGCGGCGTCCAGCCCAGCCACTTGCCCCAGAGGTCGATCAGGACGCGCTCGGCGTCGCTCGCCTTGCCATCCGCCCAGACCATGCGCCAACACGCGCGCAATACACCCTCCGCGGCATGAGGTTGAGCCTTGAGCACACGTAGATAACTGCGAACCCGATCGGAACCGGACTTGCCGCGATTGAACGCCGCAATCGCACGGCGCTGGGCTGAGTCGCTCATGTCCAGCGCGCGCATTTCCTGGCGCGCCTGCTGGATATGCCCATCCACCACTCGCCCATTGCTCTTGGCCAAGCGCCCCAGCAACACAAACAACAATTCGTCATTGCGCAATGCCGGGCGCCCGCCCAGGCGCTCGCGCAATTGCGCCCAACTCTGCAGTTGCAGACGGCGATCCAGCGCCTGCCCCAACAGTGCACCCAACATGGCCCCCGGAATACTGGCAATGGCAAAGCCAGCCCCGGCGCCGATCAGCGTCCCTGGCCACAGCATCTTACTGCCCCGCTGTCAGCAGGGTTTCGACTTGCGCCAGGCGCTCCAGCGTGCCGACATCAATCCAGCGTCCCGCCATGTGTTCCCCCGTTACCAGACCTTTGGCCATGGCCGCCCGCAACAGCGGCGCCAGCTTGAAGGCACCCGCGCTGCAACCCGCGAACAGCTTGGGGTCGAGGACGGAAATGCCACTGAAGGTCAGGTTATCGGCACCGGCCGCTGCATCATGAAGCAAACCTTGATCAAGGTAGAAATCGCCACCCGAAGGGTGATGCGCCGGGTTATCGACCATCACCAAATGGGCCAGGCCCTTGATCGGCTGCTTGAGCTGGGTGAAGTCGTAATCGGTCCAGATGTCGCCATTGACCACCAGGAAAGGTTCGTCCCCCAGCAATGGCAACGCCTGGAAAATTCCTCCGCCGGTTTCCAGCGGCTCGCCCTCTGCGGAGTAACGGATGCGCAGGCCAAACTGCGCACCGTCCCCCAGGTAGCTTTCGATCTGTTGGCCGAGCCAGGCGTGGTTGATCACGATCTCGGTGAAGCCAGCCTTGGCCAGCGCCTCCAAGTGATACTCGATCAAGCGCTTGCCGCCGGCCTGCACCAGCGGCTTGGGCGTGTGCAAGGTCAGTGGACGCATCCGCTCGCCTTTGCCGGCGGCCAGGATCATGGCCTTCATACGCTCGCCTCGACGGGCTGACGCAGGCTGGCCAGCAGCTCACCGAGTTCGCTCAGTTCCGGCCGGTCCGCCAGCACTGCTTCTATATAGGCAAAGAAGCGCGGCACGTCGGCCAGGTAGCGTGGCTTGCCGTCGCGATGACAAATGCGCGCGAAAATCCCGATGACCTTGAGGTGACGCTGCACGCCCATCAAATCGCTGGCGCGCAGGAAGTCTTCGAAATCCGGCTGCACTGGAATGCCCAGTTGCCCGGCACGCGCCCAATAGCCGCGCTGCCAATCCCGCACGCGCGCCTTGGGCCAACTGAGGAAGGCGTCCTTGAACAGACACGTGATGTCGTAGGTGACCGGCCCGTAGACCGCGTCCTGGAAATCCAGCACGCCTGGGTTCGGCTCGCTGATCATCAGGTTGCGTGGCATATAGTCGCGGTGCACCAGCACCTTCGGCTGCGCCAGGGCGCTGTCAATGAGGTGGTCACTGACACGCTGCCAAAGCGCTTGTTGCTGTGTATCGAGTTCGATACCCAGGTGCCGACGCACGTACCACTCAGGAAACAATTCGAGCTCGCGGCGCAGCAAGGCGACGTCATAGCTGGGCAGCGGCGCGTCCATCGGCAGTTGCTGGAAAGCCAGCAAGGCGTCGATGGCATCGGCAAACAATTGATCGGCGTTTTTGTCGTCAATCACGTCCAGGTAGGTTTTTCTGCCCAGGTCATTGAGCAAAAGAAAGCCTCGCGGCAAATCTTCTGCGTAAATTTTTGGAACATTTATTCCCGACTTCGCCAGCAAATGAGCGATATCGACGAAAGGTTTGCAGTTTTCCTGGGGGGGTGGAGCGTCCATGACCACGAAGGTCCGGCCACCGCCTTCCCAACGGAAGTAGCGCCTGAAACTCGCGTCGCTGCTGGCCGCGGTCAATGTGGCCGGGGGTACGGCACCCCAGTCTTGAGCGTTGAAAAGGATCGGCAACTGCTCATCCAGCCAGACTTCCAGCTGTTGTAAACGTAGATCTTGCTCGGGCATTACAAGGGTCTCCGACGGCGCTAGCCGTCAAGCGGGGCATGCTTTATTATCACGCATCTTTTTCAGACCATCGAGAGGCGTGCGGCCCAAACCGCGGGCAGATGGCACGCAGGAAGCCCGGACTAATAAGATGGCATTGAAATCCCCCGCGTTTCGTAGAAAATTTCCGTTGCTGGTAACCGGCAGTCTGCTGGCCTTGCAACCCTTCGCCACCTCATTCGTGGTCGCCGCGGAACAGTATGACTGCTCAGTCTCTGCTTCGGGTGCCTGGGATTGCGCGCCAAAAACCGCCGCAGCCCCGTTGCCACCACGCCCGGTGCATGACGGTGCAGCCGTCAGCTCCGCCAACAGCACGGCGCAAGCCGATGCTGGCGGCAAAGCCGAGGCCGAGCCCAAGACCGCACTGGTCACCGAATCCAAGGGCCGTGGCCTGCGTTCGCGCAGCGCCGACTACAGCCACCTGGACTGGGTACCGCGCGACAAGCTGACCGCAGCGCAACTGGCCGAAACCGGCCCTTACTGCGGCGGTGCGTACATCGAGCCGACTCGTCCTGGCATGAACGACAAGACGAACAAGAGCGATGCGCCTACCTTCATCGGCGCCAAGGCCTCGCGTTACGAGCAGGAGTCGCAGGTTGCGACCCTGGCAGGCGACGTCGTCATGCGCCAGGGCAGCATGCAGCTGGAGTCGGAAGAAGCCAGCCTGTACCAGGCCGAGAACCGTGGCGAGCTGAACGGCAACGTCCGTCTGCGCGACAACGGTGCACTGATCGTGGGTGACCACGCCGAAGTGCAACTCGATACCGGCGCGGCCCAGATCGACAATGCCGAATACGTGATGCACAAGTCGCGCATCCGCGGTAACGCGCTGTACGCCAAGCGTGCCGAGAACGCGATCATCCGTCTCAAGGACGGTACGTACACCACGTGCGAGCCAGACAGCAACGCCTGGCAGCTCAAGGGCAACAACATCACGTTGAACCCGGCCACCGGTTTCGGTACGGCCACCAACGCGACGTTGCGGGTCAAGAACATCCCGATCCTCTATACGCCTTACATCTACTTCCCGATCGACGACCGTCGTCAATCCGGCTTCCTGCCACCGAGCTTCAGCACCGGCAGCGAAACCGGCTTTACCCTGGTGACGCCGTACTACTTCAACCTGGCGCCGAACTATGACGCCACGTTGTACCCGCAATACATGACCAAGCGCGGCATGATGATGGAAGGCGAATTCCGCTACCTCACCAAGTCCAGCGAAGGCCAGTTCGGCGGCGCGTACCTGAACGACGACAACGACGAACGCAAGCGTCAGACCGACTACGAAAAAACCCGCTACATGCTCAACTGGCAGCACAAGGGCGGGCTGGATTCGCGCGTACTGACCGAGGTCGACTACACCACGATCAGCGATCCCTACTACTTCCAGGACCTCAAGTCCTACCAGGAAGGTGTAGAGAGTCGCGACTACTTGAACCAGCAAGGTGCCGTGACTTATCGCGGCGACACCTTCCAGGCGCGCTTGAACCTGCAGGCCTACCAGCTGGCAACGATTTCGCAGGTCACTCCGTATAACCGCCTGCCGCAGATCACCTTCAATGGTCAGCTGCCGTATCACCCGGGCGGCTTGAACTTCAGCTACGAGACCGAGGCCGTGCGCTTCGATCGCGACCTGGAGAACGGCAACTTCACCAATGAAAACGGTGAAACCGAAGCACGCCTGGACACCTACGTGCGTGGCCTGACCCGTGCAAACGGTACCCGCCTGAACGTAGCACCAGCCGTCGAATACCCGATGAACTGGACCTACGGCTTCGTTACACCGAAGCTCAAGTACGTGTACACCAAGTACGACCTGGACCTGGACAACATCGGCAAGAACCAGATCATTGCTGACCAGGCTACATCGGTGGCAAATGGAACACAGTACGCCGGTGGCACCTTCAAAAGCTCCCAAGACCGTGCGGTCCCAGTGGCCAGCATCGACAGCGGCCTGTACTTCGATCGCAATACCAACTGGTTCGGCAAAGACTATCGCCAGACCCTCGAGCCACGTGCGTTCTACCTGTACGTGCCGAACAAGGACCAGGCTGATATCCCGGTCTTCGACACCAGCGAGTACTCGTTCAGCTACGCTTCGCTGTTCCGCGACAACCGCTTCAGCGGCTCCGACCGGATCGGCGACGAGAACAAGCTGTCCCTGGGCCTGACCAGCCGCTGGATCGAAGAGAATGGCTTCGAGCGTCAGCGCGTGTCCGTGGGCCAGGCGCTGTACTTCAAGGATCGTGAAGTGCAATTGCCAGGCATCCTGGCGGCTGACCGTGCCGATGCACAGTCGGATGTTTCCCCGGTTGCCCTGGACTATGAGTTCCGCTTCAACCGCGACTGGCGCGCCACTGCCGACTACAACTGGGACACCGAGGAACACAGTCCCCGTTCCGGCAGCGCGATGCTCCACTACCAGCCGGAAGACAACCCGAACAAGATCATCAACGTGGGTTATCGCTATCGTAACGACCAGGTTGTCTACAACCAGCTGACCGGCAAATGGCAGTTTGGTGGCGACTACGGCCAGCCAGGCGACGCGAATTTCGTGAAGGATTACTACAAAATCCAACAACACGACTTCTCGATGATGTGGCCGATCATTCCTCAGTGGAACCTGATCACCCGCTGGCAGTATGACTACGCCCGCAACCGTACCCTGGAAGCCTTCGGTGGTTTCGAGTACGACAACTGCTGCTGGAAACTGCGCGTCATCAACCGTTACTGGGTTTCCAACGACGAATACAGCCAGATCGCCCCGCTTAACGAAAAGGGTGACCACGGGCTCTTCTTCCAGATCGTCCTCAAAGGACTCGGCGGCCTGACCGGCGCCAAGGTAGAGAGCTTCCTCGACAAAGGCATTGAAGGTTATCGTGAACGTGAAAACCAAGCTTTCTGATTGTCTGCGCCCGCTAGTGCTGGGCGCGCTGTTCCTGGGTACCGCATCGGCGCACGCTGCGGTTCAAGAACTGGATAAGGTCGTGGCCATCGTCGATAACGATGTGATCATGCAGAGCCAACTGGACCAGCGCGTCAAGGAAGTCCAGCAAACCATCGCCAAGCGTGGCGGTGGCGTGCCACCGACCAGCGTCCTGGACCAACAGGTACTGGAACGCTTGATCGTCGAAAACCTGCAACTGCAGATCGGTGATCGTTCCGGCATCCGTATTTCGGACGAAGAACTGAACCAGGCCGTGGGCACCATCGCCCAGCGCAACAACATGAGCATTGACCAGTTCCGTGCAGCCCTGGCCCACGACGGTTTGTCCTATGAGGACGCCCGTGACCAGATCCGCCGTGAAATGATCATCAGCCGTGTGCGTCAGCGCCGTGTTGCCGAACGGGTCCAGGTATCGGAACAAGAAGTGAAGAACTTCCTGGCATCCGACCTGGGCAAGATGCAGCTTTCCGAAGAACTGCACCTGGCCAACATCCTGATCCCGACACCGGACAGCGCCAACTCCGAGCAGCTCAATGCAGCCGCCGCCAAGACCCAGGCTATCTATGATCGCCTGAAAGCCGGTGCCGACTTTGCCCAGATGGCCATTGCCCAATCCGGCAGCGACAACGCCCTCGAAGGCGGTGACATGGGCTGGCGTAAAGCCGCTCAATTGCCACCTCCCTTCGATCGTGAACTGAGCGCAATGGAAGTGGGCGGCATCACCCAGCCAGCCCGTACGCCAGGTGGCTTCATCATCCTGAAATTGCTGGAACGTCGCGGTGGCGAGACCTCGCTGAAAGACGAAGTGCATGTTCGTCATATCCTGGTCAAACCAAGCGAAATCCGCACTGAAGCCCAAACCAAGGAACTGGCCCAGAAGATCTATGACCGCATCGAAAGCGGTGAAGACTTCGCCACCCTGGCCAAGAGCTTCTCGGAAGATCCGGGTTCTGCCCTCAACGGTGGCGACCTGAATTGGATCGACCCTAAAGCCTTGGTGCCAGAGTTCCAGCAAGTGATGGCCGACACCCCGCAAGGCGTGCTGTCCAAGCCGTTCAAGACCCAATATGGCTGGCACGTGCTGGAAGTCCTTGGCCGTCGCGCCACCGACAACACCAGTCAGGCCCGCGAGCAACAAGCGTTGAACGTGCTGCGTAACCGCAAATACGACGAAGAGCTGCAAACCTGGCTGCGTCAGATCCGCGACGAAGCCTACGTTGAGAACAAGCTGCCAGGCGCCCAGACAGGCACCGACCAGGCCGTTCAGTGAAACCCCAGCGTTTCGCGGTGACACCCGGCGAGCCGGCCGGCATTGGTCCTGACCTGTGCCTGCTGCTCGCCTCGCAACCCCAGCCACACCCCCTGATTGCCATTACCAGCCACGACCTGCTCCTTGAGCGGGCCGTGCAACTGGGTGTGGCTGTCAACTTGCTGAAGGTGGCGCCAGGCAACTGGCCCGACCTGCCCGCCCCCGCCGGCAGCCTGTACGTGTGGGACACCCCGCTGCAGGCCAAGGTGGTTGCTGGGCAACTGGACAAGGCCAATGCAGCGTTCGTGCTGGAAACCCTGACGCGCGCGGGGCAAGGCTGCATCGACGGCGACTTCGCCGGCATGATCACTGCGCCAGTGCACAAGGGCGTGATCAACGAATCCGGCATCGCGTTTTCCGGTCACACCGAATTTCTCGCCGAACTGACCCACACCGAACAAGTGGTGATGATGCTGGCGACGCGCGGCCTGCGGGTCGCTCTGGTGACCACGCACCTGCCGCTGCGTGAGATTGCCGATGCCATCACCGCCGAACGACTGGAACGCGTGACGCGCATCCTGCACGCCGACCTGCAACAGAAGTTCGGCATCGCCCAACCGCGCATCCTGGTCTGTGGGCTCAACCCCCACGCCGGTGAAGGCGGCCACTTGGGCCATGAAGAAATCGACATCATCGAACCAACCCTGGAGCGTCTGCGCCAAGAAGGCATGGACCTGCGCGGCCCACTGCCTGCGGACACTCTGTTTACCCCCAAATATCTGGAGCACTGCGATGCAGTGCTGGCGATGTACCACGACCAGGGGCTGCCGGTGCTTAAATACAAAGGCTTCGGCGCCGCAGTCAACGTGACACTGGGCCTGCCGATCATCCGCACCTCCGTCGACCATGGCACCGCCCTGGATTTGGCGGGCAGTGGCAAGATCGATACCGGCAGCCTGCACGTGGCCCTGGAAACCGCCTATCAGATGGCCGAGACCCGTATATGACTGAGCATTACCAACACCGGGCGCGCAAGCGCTTCGGGCAAAACTTCCTGCACGACGCTGGCGTGATCGACCGTATCCTGCGCTCCATCCATGCCAAGCCCGAAGACCGTCTGCTGGAAATCGGCCCAGGCCAGGGCGCATTGACTCAAGGCCTGCTGGCCAGTGGCGGCCAATTGGACGTGGTTGAGTTGGACAAGGACCTGATCCCGATCCTCAACCAGCAGTTCGCCGGCATGCCCAACTTCAACCTGCATCAAGGTGATGCATTGAAGTTCGACTTCAATACCCTCAACGCCGCGCCCAACAGCCTGCGGGTGGTGGGAAACCTGCCATACAACATCTCTACGCCGCTGATTTTCCACCTGCTGAACAATGCCGGGATCATCCGCGACATGCACTTCATGCTGCAAAAGGAAGTGGTGGAACGCCTGGCTGCCGGGCCTGGCGGTGGCGATTGGGGCCGTCTGTCGATCATGGTCCAGTACCACTGTCGCGTCGAACACCTGTTCAACGTCGGCCCGGGCGCGTTCAATCCGCCGCCTAAGGTCGATTCGGCCATCGTGCGCCTGGTGCCGCATGCCGTGCTGCCACACCCGGCCAAGGATCACAAACTGCTGGAGCGCGTCGTACGCGAAGCCTTCAACCAGCGCCGCAAGACCCTGCGAAACACGCTCAAGGCGTTGTTGAGCAATGCCGAGATCGAGGCCGCCGGCGTCGACGGCAGCCTGCGTCCCGAGCAACTGGACCTGGCCGCGTTCGTGCGCCTGGCTGACCAGCTTGCCATTCAACCCACGCCAGCCGCTGAATAACCCTGTAGTAGCCGGCTTGCCGGCGATGTCGCCCTCAAGATCGCCATCGCCGGCAAGCCGACTACCATAAGGGCGTGCCCACCCGGCCAGACAGCAAGTCTGGCCTAGTGCCCTCCTCTTGGCCTAGACTGACCCGCATCTGCTGTCCTCCGCTTTTGCTTTTAAGGCCTCTTGCATGTCCGATCCTCGCTACCAGATCGACGTCAGCGTCGTCACCCGCTTCCTGGCGGACCAATCGCAACCTGAACAGAACCGCTTCGCCTTTGCCTACACCATCACGGTGAAAAACAACGGGCTGGTGCCGGCCAAGCTGCTGTCGCGCCACTGGGTCATCACCGACGGTGACGGTCAGGTCGAAGAAGTTCGCGGTGCAGGCGTGGTGGGTCAACAGCCGTTGATCGACAGCGGCGCCAGCCACACCTACAGCAGCGGCACGGTGATGACCTCCAAGGTCGGCACCATGCAGGGCTCGTATCAGATGAAAGCCACCGACGGCCAACTGTTCGACGCCATCATTGCGCCCTTCCGCCTTGCAGTGCCGGGAGCCCTGCACTGATGGCAACCTACGCGGTCGGCGACCTGCAAGGCTGCCTGGAGCCCCTCAAGTGCCTGCTTGAACGCGTAAGCTTCGATCCGGGCAACGATCGACTGTGGCTGGTCGGTGACCTGGTCAATCGTGGCCCGGCATCCCTGGAGACGCTGCGCTACTTATATAGCCTGCGCGAATCCCTGGTGTGCGTACTGGGCAACCACGACCTGCACCTGCTGGCGGCCGGCAATAACATCGAGCGCCTGAAAAAGGGCGATACCCTGCGCGAAATCCTCGAAGCGCCCGATCGCGCCGAGTTGCTCGACTGGCTGCGCCGGCAAAAAATCATGCATTACGATGAAGGCCGCAACATGGCGCTGGTCCATGCGGGCATCCCACCCCAGTGGACACTCAAGAAAGCCCTCAAATGTGCCGCCGAAGTCGAGAGCGCCCTCGCCGATGACAACCTGTACACCGCTTATCTTGACGGCATGTACGGTAACGAGCCGGTGAAGTGGGACAACGACCTCACGGGCGTCACGCGGCTGCGGGTGATCACGAATTACTTCACGCGCATGCGCTTTTGCACCGCGGAAGGCAAGCTGGACCTCAAGAGCAAGGAAGGTGCCGACACCGCACTGCCTGGCTACAAACCCTGGTTCGCCCACAAGGAACGCAAAACCCGCGACACGAAGATCGTCTTCGGTCACTGGGCCGCCCTTGAGGGCAAATGCGATGAACCCGGCGTATTCGCCCTCGACACCGGTTGTGTGTGGGGCGGCGCCATGACCCTGATGAACATCGACACGGGCGAGCGCCACAGCTGCCAGTGCGAATCCCCCCTTCCCGTTACACTGCCGGCCGCCGCCAAGCGCTAGACGCCGCCGCTGCCAAGCCCAAGGAGCCCGCCATGAGCGAATTCAAACGTATCCCCCCTGAACAAGCCCAGGCCCTGCGCGAGAGAGGTGCCGTGGTGGTCGACATCCGTGACCAGCCGACCTATTTGGCTGCCCACATCACCGGCGCCCAACACCTGGACAACGTCAACATCGCCGATTTCATCCGCGCTGCCGACCTCGATGCGCCGGTGATCGTGGCCTGCTACCACGGCAATTCCAGCCAGAGCGCGGCGGCCTACCTGATCAGCCAGGGCTTCTCCGACGTCTACAGCCTGGACGGTGGCTTTGAGCTGTGGCGCACGACCTATCCTGCGGAAATTTCCTCAGGCAATTCGCAATAATTTTTTTACACCCCGCTACCCCGCGTGACGCTTGGGCTCGCGCCGTTTCTGACGAACGGCGCAGCCAAACTAATTGCGCATCGCGCCTTGACCTCTCCGATTCCGAACTATCCTTAAGCGCAGGCCATCCGAATCAGGGGAGAGCCGGTACACCGGCGTGCGGGTCATCGGTAGCGTTTCAGGGTGTTTGGGGGGAAAACAGCCGTTGGCGTTCGCCAATGTCTGCCAGCATCGACTGATTGATCCGGCGTCGGCTCCACGTATCGAGCGAGGTGACGACGTCATGAGTATTTTTAGCCACTTCAAAAACCGCTTCGAATCCACACAGCAGGAAGAACTCACGCTGCAAGAGTATCTCGAGCTGTGCAAACAGGATCGCAGCACCTACGCCTCTGCCGCCGAACGTCTGCTGCTGGCAATTGGCGAGCCGGAGCTGATAGACACCTCGAACAATTCGCGCCTGTCGCGGATATTCTCCAACAAGGTGATCCGCCGTTATCCGGCCTTTGAAGACTTCCACGGAATGGAAGAATGCATTGACCAGATCGTCTCCTACTTCCGCCATGCCGCCCAAGGCCTGGAAGAAAAGAAACAGATCCTCTATCTGCTCGGTCCCGTCGGCGGCGGCAAGTCGTCCCTGGCCGAAAAACTCAAACAGCTGATCGAGAAGGTGCCCTTCTACGCCATCAAGGGCTCACCGGTCTTCGAGTCGCCCCTGGGCCTGTTCAACGCCACGGAAGATGGCGCGATCCTCGAAGAAGACTTCGGCATCCCGCGCCGCTACCTCAACACCATCATGTCGCCGTGGGCCACCAAGCGCCTGGCCGAGTTCGGCGGTGATATCAGCCAATTCCGCGTGGTGAAACTCTACCCATCGATCCTCAACCAGATCGGCGTAGCCAAGACCGAACCAGGCGACGAGAACAACCAGGACATTTCGGCCCTGGTGGGCAAGGTCGATATCCGCAAACTCGAGGAATTCCCACAGAACGACGCCGACGCCTACAGCTACTCGGGCGCACTGTGCCGGGCCAACCAGGGCCTGATGGAGTTCGTGGAAATGTTCAAGGCACCGATCAAGGTGCTGCACCCCCTGCTTACCGCGACCCAGGAAGGCAACTACAACAGCACCGAGGGCCTGGGCGCGATCCCGTTCACCGGGATCCTGCTGGCCCACTCCAACGAATCGGAATGGCACACCTTCCGCAACAACAAGAACAACGAAGCCTTCATCGACCGGATCTACATCGTCAAGGTGCCGTACTGCCTGCGGGTCAGCGATGAAATCAAGATCTACGACAAGCTGCTGTTCAACAGCTCCCTGTCCAAGGCTCATTGCGCACCCGACACTTTGAAGATGCTCGCCCAGTTCACCGTGCTGTCGCGCCTCAAGGAGCCGGAAAACTCGAACATCTATTCGAAGATGCGCGTGTACGACGGCGAAAACCTCAAGGACACCGATCCGAAGGCCAAATCGATCCAGGAATACCGCGACACTGCCGGCGTGGACGAGGGCATGAACGGCCTGTCGACACGCTTTGCGTTCAAGATCCTGTCCAAGGTCTTCAACTTCGACCCGCACGAGATCGCCGCCAACCCTGTGCATTTGCTCTACGTGCTGGAACAGCAGATCGAGCAGGAACAATTCCAGGCGGAGACCCGCGAGCGCTACCTGCGCTTCCTCAAGGAATACCTGGCGCCGCGCTATATCGAGTTCATCGGCAAGGAAATCCAGACCGCGTACCTGGAGTCCTACAGCGAGTACGGCCAGAACATCTTCGACCGCTACGTGCTCTACGCCGACTTCTGGATCCAGGACCAGGAATACCGCGACCCGGAAACCGGCGAAATCCTCAACCGCGTAGCGCTCAACGAGGAACTGGAAAAAATCGAGAAACCCGCCGGTATCAGCAATCCGAAGGATTTCCGCAACGAAATCGTCAACTTCGTACTGCGCGCCAGGGCCAACAACAACGGCAAGAACCCTACCTGGCTCAGCTACGAGAAGCTGCGGGTGGTCATCGAGAAGAAAATGTTCTCCAATACCGAGGATCTGCTGCCGGTCATCAGCTTCAACGCCAAGGCCAGCAAGGAGGACCAGCAAAAACACAACGACTTCGTCACACGAATGGTCGAGCGCGGCTACACCGACAAACAGGTACGGCTGCTCTCCGAGTGGTACCTGCGGGTTCGCAAATCGCAGTAAGGCAGCGACAGGCGCACGCTGCCGGGCCTCAGGCCTGGCAGCCGACCGCTTGTCTCTAAGCTTCCAGCTCGCGGCTTGAAGCTTGTAACGTGAAGCTGCCCGGAGGGCTCCCCATGAGCTATGTGATCGACCGACGCCTCAATGGCAAGAACAAAAGCACGGTAAACCGCCAGCGTTTCCTGCGGCGTTACCGTGACCACATCAAAAAGGCCGTTGAAGAGGCCGTCAGCCGCCGTTCCATTACCGATATGGAGCATGGCGAACAAATCAGCATTCCCGGACGGGACATCGACGAACCGGTGCTGCACCACGGCCGGGGCGGTAAGCAGACCGTCGTGCACCCAGGCAACAAGGAGTTCACCACCGGCGAACACATCCAGCGCCCCCAAGGCGGTGGCGGCGGCAAAGGCCCGGGCAAGGCGGGTAACTCCGGCGAAGGCATGGACGAGTTCGTGTTCCAGATCACCCAGGAAGAATTCCTCGAATTCATGTTCGAGGACCTGGAACTGCCCAATTTGGTCAAGCGCAACCTGACCGGCACCGACACGTTCAAGACCGTGCGCGCCGGGATCAGCAACGAGGGCAACCCGTCACGCATCAATATTATTCGCACCCTGCGCTCGGCCCATGCCCGGCGTATCGCCCTTTCCGGCAGCAGCCGCGCCAAACTGAAGGAAGCCAAGGACGAATTGGCGCGCCTGAAGCGTGAAGAACCGGATAACTTCGGCGATATTCAAGAAATCGAGGCGGAAATCGAGAAACTCAGCGCGCGTATTCATCGCGTGCCCTTCCTCGACACCTTTGACCTGAAGTACAACCTGCTGGTCAAACAGCCCAATCCCAGCTCCAAGGCGGTGATGTTCTGCCTGATGGACGTGTCGGGCTCCATGACGCAGGCCACCAAGGACATCGCCAAGCGCTTCTTCATCCTGCTGTACCTGTTCCTCAAGCGGAACTACGACAAGATCGACGTCGTGTTCATTCGCCATCACACCAGCGCACGGGAAGTGGACGAAGAAGAGTTCTTCTATTCACGCGAAACCGGCGGCACCATCGTTTCCAGCGCCTTGAAACTGATGCAAGAGATCATGGCCGAACGCTATCCGGCCAATGAGTGGAACATCTACGCCGCCCAGGCCTCGGACGGGGACAACTGGAACGACGACTCGCCCATCTGCCGCGACATCCTGATCAACCAGATCATGCCGTTTGTGCAGTACTACACTTACGTTGAAATCACCCCCCGTGAGCACCAGGCACTGTGGTTCGAATACGAGCGCATCGGCGAAGCCTTTGCCGACACATTCGCCCAACAGCAATTGGTCTCGGCCGGCGATATCTACCCGGTCTTCCGTGAACTCTTCCAGCGCAGGTTAGTGACATGACCGCCAAAAAAGAGCAAAAACGCCAACCTATCTCCACGGGCTCCGAGTGGACCTTTGAACTGATCCAGGCCTATGACCGGGAAATCAGCCGCATCGCGGCGGGTTATGCGCTGGACACCTACCCCAACCAGATCGAAGTGATCACCGCCGAACAGATGATGGATGCCTATGCATCGGTGGGCATGCCGCTGGGCTATCACCATTGGTCCTACGGCAAACACTTCCTCAGCACCGAGAAGTCCTATACTCGGGGCCAGATGGGCCTGGCCTACGAGATCGTGATCAACTCCGACCCCTGCATTGCTTACCTGATGGAAGAAAACACCATCTGCATGCAGGCACTGGTGGTGGCGCATGCCTGCTACGGGCATAACAGCTTCTTCAAGGGCAATTACCTGTTTCGCACCTGGACCGACGCCAGTTCGATCATCGATTACCTTGTGTTCGCCAAGCAGTACATCATGCAGTGCGAGGAACGCCACGGCATCGACGCAGTGGAAGACCTGCTCGACTCCTGCCACGCGCTGATGAACTATGGCGTGGACCGCTACAAACGCCCGTACCCGATCTCCGCCGAGGAAGAACGCCTGCGCCAGAAGGAACGCGAGGAACACCTGCAGAAACAGATCAACGACCTGTGGCGCACCATCCCCAAGCGCGCTGGCAAGAACAGCGACAAGGACAATGCACGCTTCCCCGCCGAACCCCAGGAAAACATCTTGTACTTCCTGGAAAAGCACGCCCCCTTGCTTGAACCTTGGCAACGGGAAATCGTGCGCATCGTGCGCAAGATCGCCCAGTATTTCTATCCACAGCGCCAGACCCAGGTCATGAACGAAGGCTGGGCAACGTTCTGGCACTACACGCTGATGAATGACCTGTACGACGAGGGCCTGGTCACCGACGGCTTCATGATGGAGTTCCTGACCTCTCACACCAGCGTAGTCTTCCAGCCCGGCTTCGACAGCCCTTACTACAACGGCATCAACCCCTATGCGCTGGGCTTTGCCATGTACCGCGACATCCGGCGCATGTGCGAACACCCTACCGAGGAAGACCGCCGCTGGTTCCCGGAAATCGCTGGCAGCGATTGGTTGTCCACCATCAAGTTCGCCATGAGCAGCTTCAAGGATGAAAGTTTTATCCTGCAGTACCTGTCGCCTCAGGTGATCCGCGATCTCAAGCTGTTCAGCATTCTCGACGATGACCTCAAGGATGATCTGGTAGTGCCGGCGATCCACGATGAACCTGGCTACCGCATCATCCGCGAAACCCTGGCGGCGCAGTACAACCTGGGTAATCGCGAACCCAACGTGCAGATCTACAGCATCGATGTGCGTGGCGACCGCTCGCTGACCTTGCGTCACCAGCAGCACGACCGAAAACCCCTGGGTGAGTCCACCGAGGAGGTGCTCAAGCACTTGCACCGGCTATGGGGCTTCGATATCCATCTGGAAACCCTGCAAGGCGATCAGGTGATGAAGACCCATCATGTGCCACCGCGCACCGATCACAACGACAACGACTACGGTCGCCTGGACCTGGCCGTCGTACATCTCTGAAACAGCAAAGCCTCCATTGGCCAGGCACAGACGGTATCCTGTGGCGCTAATGGAGGCTTTTTCATGAAAATCTACAAAGTCGGCGGTGCCGTGCGTGACCGCCTGCTGGGCATCAAGGTCACCGACATCGACCGCGTCGTCGTGGGCGCAACCACCGAGGAGATGCTGGCCAGGGGCTTCAAGCCTGTGGGCGCAGACTTCCCGGTATTCCTGGACCCGAAAAACGGCGACGAATACGCCTTGGCCCGTACCGAACGCAAGAGCGGCCGCGGCTACGGCGGCTTTGTGTTTCATGCCAGCCCCGAAGTTACCCTGGAAGAGGACCTGATCCGTCGCGACCTGACCATCAATGCGATGGCGGAAGACGACGACGGCAACCTGACCGATCCCTATCACGGCCAGCGTGATCTTGAAGCACGCATTCTGCGCCACGTTTCCCCGGCGTTCGCCGAAGATCCATTACGTGTACTGCGAGTCGCGCGCTTTGCTGCGCGCTATGCGCACTTGGGTTTTACCGTCGCGCCGGAAACGCTGGAACTCATGCGTCAACTCAGCGAATCCGGCGAGTTGGAAGCCCTGACACCTGAGCGCAGCTGGAAAGAAATATCCCGGGCACTGATGGAGGACCAGCCTCAGGTGTTCATCCAGGTACTGCGCGACTGTAATGCGCTGAAAACCTTGATGCCCGAGGTCGATGCACTGTTTGGTGTACCGCAACCCGCAGTTCATCACCCGGAAATCGATACCGGCCTGCACACCTTGAGCGTGTTGGAACAGGCTGCACTCCACCAGCAGCCGCTGACTGTGCGTTGGGCCTGCCTGCTTCACGACCTGGGCAAAGGCACGACACCTGTGGATAAGTTGCCGCAGCACATTGCCCATGAACACCGGGGTTTGGAGCTGATCAAGGCTGTCAATGAACGCTTCAAAGTACCGAAGGATTGCCAGGAATTGGCGTTGCTGGTGGGCCAATACCACACTCACGGCCATCGGGCACTTGAGCTAAGAGCCTCGACGTTGCTGGAATTGCTGCAGAGCTTTGACGTGTATCGTCGGCCACAGCGCTTTGAAGAGTTTGTGGTCGCCTGCGAGATGGACGCCCGAGGCCGCAAGGGGCTGGAGCAAAGAAGTTATCCACAAGCGGATTATTTGCGTGGGGCCGCGAAGGCCGCTCGCGAAGTGGCGGTTGCCCCCTTACTGGAGAAGGGTTTCAAAGGCCCTGAGCTGGGCGAGGCCCTCAAGCGCGAACGGCTCAAGGCCCTAAAAATCTACAAAGAACACCACGCACTGTAGGCGCTCGGCTTGTCGGCGATAGCGACCTCAAGAACGCCATCGCCGGCAAGCCGGACTCCTACAGGAGAATGTTTGGCGTGAGTGGCTGGCCCTGCCATTCAAACGCGACAGGCGCCAGCACCTGGTCAATCTGCGCGTCGCGCCACAGCTCAGCCAGGCTCTTGCCCACTTCAGGGTGTACGCGCGCGGGCGCCATCAGCGACAGCGGCCACAGCACAAACGCGTTCTTCAGGATCTCTGCACGCGGCAGCACCAAACCATCGAAATTGCCCACTAGATCGCCATACAACAGCACGTCTATATCCAGCGGCAGCCCCTTGCGATCCGGCGCGTAGCGGCCATTGTCGGCCTCAATGAACTTCAAACGGCGATCCAGCTCCATCAACGGCAGATCGGTGTAGGCCGACACCACCAGGTTGAAGAACGGCCCGCTCTTGATACCCACTGGCTGGCTTTCGAACACCGGCGAACAACGCAGATCCGTCAGGAAACTCGCCAACGCGTCCAGACCGGCGCACAGATGCCGCTCACGCTCGATGTTGCTGCCTAGGCCTAGGTAAACCTGAGTTAGCGACATCCGCGCTCGATCTCCACGCCCACGCCCTTGGCAGCCGGCACGGCGCCTGGCTTGGTCAGTTTGAGGTGCAACCAGGGAATCTGGAATTCACTCATCAACACGTCGGCCAGGCGCTCGGCAAAGGTTTCCACCAGTTGGAACTGGGACTGTTCGGCAAACGCCTGGATACGGGCGGACACACTGGCGTAATCCAGCGCCAAGGTCAGGTCGTCACCAGCGGCGGCCGGGCGATTATCCCAGGCGAAGCTCAGGTCCAGGCGCAGGCATTGGCGGATTCCGCGCTCCCAGTCGTAGGCCCCGATGACGGTGTCGACTTCCAGGCCTTCGATAAACACTCTGTCCAAGCACTCTTCTCCGCAGCACGACAAGGGCGCGATGCCCCGTTAGAATCAGGGCGTCCTCGCCCGGAATAGTTAGCATGTTTTGGTCACTGGCGGTTTTCGCCTACCTGCTCGGCTCGCTGTCCTTCGCCATCTTGCTCAGCCGCCTGACGGGAAATCCCGACCCGCGAATGAGTGGCTCAGGCAATGCCGGCGCCACCAATATGTTGCGCCTGGCCGGCAAGAAGCTCGCCGTACTGACGCTTTTGGGTGACGTCTGCAAGGGCCTGTTGCCCGTGCTGATCGCCAGCCTCGCCGGCCTTACCCTGCAACAACAGGCCTGGATCGGCGTATGCGCGGTCCTGGGCCATCTGTTTCCACTGTACTTCCGCTTTCGCGGTGGCAAAGGCGTCGCCACGGCTGCCGGCATGCTGCTGGGGATTTACCCACCGGCAGCGTTGCTGGCCGTTCTCGCCTGGCTGCTGACGTTCTACCTGACCCGCACCAGCTCACTCGCCGCGCTGATCGCCACTCCGCTCACCCTGCCGCTACTGGCCTGGCAGGAACCGGCGGCATTGCTGCCGATGAGCGTACTGACACTGTTGATCGTCTGGCGCCACCGGGGCAATTTACGCGACCTGTTTGCCGGGCGCGAACGGCATTTTTAAATACGTTCGCTGACCCCGGCCCACGTTACGGCGTTACAGCGGCGACAATTGCTCCATCGGCCAGCGCGCCTGCACGCTGATCGCCAGGCTCTCATGCTGCCCGGCCTGCAGGCGCTGGCAACCGGCATAGGCGATCATCGCGCCATTGTCGGTGCAGAACTCGGGCCGCGCGTAAAACACATCGCCTTTCATGTCGCCGAGCATTTTTTCCAGTGAACTGCGCAAGGCCTTGTTGGCGCTGACGCCGCCTGCGATCACCAGGCGCTTCATACCCGCCTGTTTCAGGGCGCGCTTGCACTTGATGGTCAAAGTCTCCACCACGGCCTGCTGGAACGCCAGTGCGATGTCGCAACGGGCTTGCTCACTGTCGTCCCCGGCGCTGACGCTCTGCTGCCAGGTGTTCAGCGCGGAGGTTTTCAAGCCGCTGAAGCTGAACATCAAGCCGGGGCGATCACACATCGGGCGCGGGAAGGTGTAGCGACCGGCAACACCCCTTTCGGCGAGACGGGCGATTTCCGGTCCGCCTGGATAATTGAGGCCCATCATCTTCGCGGTCTTGTCGAAAGCTTCCCCGGCGGCGTCATCCAGGGACTCACCCAAAAGGGTGTATTGACCGATACCATCCACCTGAACCAACTGCGTATGGCCGCCCGAAACCAACAAAGCGACGAACGGGAACTGTGGCGGTGTTTTTTCCAGCATCGGCGCCAGTAAATGGCCTTCCATATGATGCACACCGAGGGCCGGAATACCCCAGGCAAAGGCCAGCGCCTGGGCGCAAGAGGCCCCCACCAGCAGGGCCCCGACCAATCCGGGCCCGGCGGTATAGGCAATGGCGTCGATTTCGGTCGGCACGCAGCCGGCCTCATCCAGCACCTGGCGAATCAGGGGCAGCATACGCTTGACGTGATCACGGCTGGCCAGCTCCGGCACCACGCCGCCATAGGCACGGTGCAGGTCGATCTGGCTGAACAGCGCATCGGCCAAGAGCCCGCGTTCACTGTCGTAAAGTGCGACACCGGTTTCGTCGCAGGAGGTTTCAAGTCCCAGTACTAGCATGGGTTTGCGCCTTGTAGAGGCTGAATTCGAAGGCGCGCATAATAGTCGCCACTCCCCCTCCCGACTAGCGGTTTTCGATCAGAGGCTTTGCATTCCGGGCAATGAGGGGTTAACATCCGCAACCCTTAAAAACCGACGACCTCAGCCGCGAATTTTTTGCGACGAGAACGTTGATCCCGGTAATGAAAGAAGGTAGCTCTGGATGCCAGCCGTCAAAGTTAAAGAGAACGAACCCTTCGACGTAGCTCTGCGTCGTTTCAAGCGCTCCTGCGAAAAAGCCGGTGTACTGGCTGAAGTTCGTAGCCGCGAATTTTACGAGAAGCCTACTTCTGAGCGTAAGCGTAAAGCAGCAGCCGCTGTTAAGCGTCACGCCAAGAAAGTTCAGCGCGAACAGCGCCGCGCCGTTCGTCTGTACTAATACACAGACGTCTGTAGCAAGCTTCTGCCAAGCCCGGCCCTCAGCCGGGCTATTGGCATTTGCGGATATCGCTTGATGCTTCACTGTTGACGCCGCACACGCGACCGAGACAACTGCTTCACACGTCAGGACTGGCTTTTTGCCAGCGGTGCACGTCTCTTCTGACGAGCCTAACAAGGCTACTGACGAGCACACTCATTTTGTAAACAGGCGACCCACTGTGTCGACTGTGCCTATCGAAGCGTATCCGAGGCCCGCCATTGGCCAAGACCGGACGCTGGGGCAACATTTCCACACCGATAACTGATCAGAAATTAACGTCAGTGAATATTCGGCAGATACACTTCCGTACACCCCATGCAGTCGCTAGATGCTCGAGCACTCGATACGTGCGCTTGAACACTTCACGGGCCCTCATTTACACGCAGTGATGACGAGAACGCCATGGCCGGGCTGATTCCCCAGAGCTTTATTGACGACCTTCTGAACCGCACCGACATCGTCGATGTTGTCAGCTCGCGCGTGCAAATGAAGAAGGCTGGCAAGAACTACACCGCCTGCTGCCCGTTCCACAAGGAAAAGACCCCGTCGTTCAGCGTGAGCCCCGACAAGCAGTTCTACTACTGTTTCGGTTGTGGCGCGGGCGGCAATGCCCTCGGCTTCATCATGGACCACGACAACCTGGACTTCCCCCAGGCCGTCGAGGAACTGGCAAAAGCCGCCGGCATGGAAATCCCTCGCGAAGAAAGTGGGCGCCCGCACAAACCGCGGCAACCCACGGATTCGCCGCTGTACCCGTTGCTGACTGCCGCTGCCGACTTCTACCGTCAGGCGCTTAAAAGCCATCCGCAACGTAAGGCAGCCGTCGACTATCTCAAGGGTCGCGGCCTCACGGGTGAGATCGCCCGCGACTTCGGGCTGGGGTTCGCCCCGCCCGGCTGGGACAACCTGTACAAGCACCTGAGCAGCGACACTCTCCAGCAAAAAGCCATGATCGACGCAGGCCTGCTGGTGGAAAACGCCGAGACCGGCAAGCGCTACGACAGATTCCGCGACCGCGTGATGTTCCCGATCCGCGACAGCCGGGGCCGCATCATCGCCTTTGGTGGCCGCGTGCTGGGGGACGACAAGCCCAAGTACCTGAACTCGCCGGAAACCCCCGTGTTTCACAAAGGCCAGGAACTCTACGGCCTGTTCGAAGCGCGCAAGAACAACCGCAACCTCGATGAGATCATCGTGGTTGAAGGCTATATGGACGTGATCGCGCTCGCCCAACAGGGCCTGCGCAACGCCGTCGCCACCCTCGGCACCGCTACCAGCGAAGAGCACATGAAACGCCTGTTTCGCGTGGTGCCCAGTGTGCTGTTCTGTTTTGACGGCGACCAGGCGGGCCGAAACGCTGCCTGGCGTGCGCTGGAGGCCACGCTGTCGAGCCTGCAGGACGGCCGTCGCGCGCGCTTTTTGTTCCTGCCCGAAGGCGAAGACCCGGACACCCTGGTGCGCTCCGAAGGCACCGACGCGTTTCGCGCGCGCATCAATCAACATGCACAGCCGCTGGCAGACTATTTCTTCCAGCAACTGACCGAAGAAGCCGACCCGCGCTCCCTCGAGGGCAAGGCCCACATGGCCACCCTCGCCGCCCCGCTGATCGACAAAGTACCCGGCGCCAACCTGAAATCGTTGATGCGCATGCGCTTGCTGGAAATCACTGGGCTTAGCGGTGAAGCCGTCAGCCAGCTGGTGCACAACGCACCCCATGATGCAGCGCCACCGGCCTACGACCCAGGCATGGATTACGACGCCATGCCGGACTATTCCGACTTCCATCAACCGCAGGAAGCCTACGCGCCCCAGCAGGAATGGACGCCGAAGAAACCCGGCGCCGGCGGCAAGAAATGGGACAAGAAACCCTGGAGCAAAAACGGCAAGCGCGGTGACGGCGATGAGGCCTATGCCCCACGCACCCCGGTTGCTGTGGAAGCGCCGACATTGATTGCGCTGCGCACGCTCATCCACCACCCGCAACTGGCGGAAAAGGTCGAGAGCGCCGATCACTTTGCCAACGAGAGCAATACCTACGCCCAGGTGCTGATCGCCTTGATCGAGGCGGTACAGAAAAATCCTAAGCTAAACTCAATTCAGTTGATGGCGCGTTGGCATGGCACCGAACAAGGCCGGTTATTGAAAGCCCTCGCAGAAAAGGAGTGGCTAATTGACGGCGATAACCTTGAACAACAGTTTTTAGACACCATTACTAGGTTATCCGCGGGTCAGCACACGCAGACCCTCGATGAACTCATCAAGAGAGCAAGGCAGCCGGGATTATCGGCTGAAGAGCAAATTCAGATAGCAAAACAGATGCGCGACCTCTTAAAACAGAATGTTTCCGCATCAAACCCGACCTCAGCTGGCGTGTGAGGTCATAGCTCGGGTATAATCCTCGGCTTGTTTTTTGCCCGCCAAGACCTTCAGTGGATAGGGTGTTATGTCCGGAAAAGCGCAACAGCAGTCTCGTATCAAAGAGTTGATCGTTCTCGGTCGTGAGCAGGGTTACCTGACTTACGCGGAGGTCAACGACCACCTGCCTGAGGATATTTCAGATCCAGAGCAGGTGGAAGACATCATCCGCATGATTAACGACATGGGGATCAACGTATTCGAAGCTGCGCCAGATAAGGATTCCCTTATGCTGGCGGACGCCGATACCGACGAGGCTGCCGCTGAAGAAGCGGCTGCCGCGCTGGCTGCTGTGGAGACCGATATCGGTCGTACCACCGACCCTGTGCGCATGTATATGCGTGAAATGGGTACCGTCGAGCTGCTGACACGCGAAGGCGAAATCGAAATCGCCAAGCGTATCGAAGAGGGCATCCGTGAAGTGATGGGCGCAATTGCGCACTTCCCTGGCACGGTTGACCATATTCTCTCCGAGTACACCCGCGTTACCACCGAAGGTGGCCGCCTGTCCGACGTCCTGAGTGGTTACATCGACCCGGACGACGGCATCGCGCCGCCTGCCGCCGAAGTGCCGCCGCCTGTCGATGCCAAGGCTGCAAAAGCCGACGACGACTCCGAAGACGACGACGCTGAAGCCAGCGGCGACGATGAAGACGAAGTTGAAAGCGGTCCAGACCCGATCATCGCTGCCCAGCGTTTCGGTGCGGTTTCCGACCAAATGGAAATCACCCGCAAGGCGCTGAAAAAGCACGGTCGTGGCAACAAGCAGGCGATTGCCGAGCTGTTGGCCCTGGCTGAGCTGTTCATGCCGATCAAGCTGGTGCCGAAGCAATTCGAAGGCCTGGTTGAGCGTGTTCGCAGCGCCCTTGAGCGTCTGCGTGCACAAGAGCGTGCGATCATGCAGCTCTGTGTCCGTGATGCGCGCATGCCGCGTGCCGACTTCCTGCGCCAGTTCCCGGGCAACGAAGTAGACGAAAGCTGGACCGACGCACTGGCCAAGGGCAAGGCGAAATACGCCGAAGCCATTGGTCGCCTGCAGCCGGACATCATTCGCTGCCAGCAGAAGCTGACCGCGCTTGAGACCGAAACCGGTCTGACGATTGCCGAGATCAAGGACATCAACCGTCGTATGTCGATCGGTGAGGCCAAGGCCCGCCGCGCGAAGAAAGAGATGGTCGAAGCCAACTTGCGTCTGGTGATCTCCATCGCCAAGAAGTACACCAACCGTGGCCTGCAATTCCTCGACCTGATCCAGGAAGGCAACATCGGCTTGATGAAAGCGGTGGACAAGTTCGAATACCGTCGCGGCTACAAGTTCTCGACTTATGCCACCTGGTGGATCCGTCAGGCGATCACTCGCTCGATCGCCGACCAGGCCCGCACCATCCGTATTCCGGTGCACATGATCGAGACGATCAACAAGCTCAACCGCATTTCCCGGCAGATGTTGCAGGAAATGGGTCGCGAACCGACCCCGGAAGAGCTGGGCGAACGCATGGAAATGCCTGAGGATAAAATCCGCAAGGTATTGAAGATCGCTAAAGAGCCGATCTCCATGGAAACCCCGATTGGTGATGACGAAGACTCCCATCTGGGTGACTTCATCGAAGACTCGACCATGCAGTCGCCAATCGATGTCGCCACCGTTGAGAGCCTTAAAGAAGCGACTCGTGACGTACTGTCCGGCCTCACTGCCCGTGAAGCCAAGGTACTGCGCATGCGTTTCGGCATCGACATGAATACCGACCACACCCTTGAGGAAGTCGGTAAGCAGTTTGACGTGACCCGTGAGCGGATCCGTCAGATCGAAGCCAAGGCGCTGCGCAAGTTGCGCCACCCGACGCGAAGCGAGCATCTGCGCTCCTTCCTCGACGAGTGATACCAGAACCCCCGGCCCAGGCCGGGGGTTTTGCTTTCTACAGATAAAATCCCAAGCAACACCCCTCCCCCGCAATGCCCGTCTACACTCGAAATATTCCCCGTGCCATAACGAGACCGTTATGCCCAGACTGCCGGCCGTGTTACTGCTGTCGCTGCTGACCTGGACCGCAACGGCTGGCGCGTTGACTCTTAGCGATGATGAGCGTGGCTGGCTGGCGGACCATCAGGAGTTGCGCCTGGGGGTGGACGCCTCTTGGCCACCCTTTGAATACCGTGACGAAGAGGGTCGCTACCAAGGCTTGGCGGCCGATTACGTGCGCCTGATCCAGGATCGCCTGGGTGTGCGGGTCAAGTTGATCGAGCCAGTTAACTGGAGCGCCGTGCTGGAGCAAGCCCGCAACAACCAGCTCGACCTGTTGCCCGGCATCATGTCTACGCCCGAGCGCCAGGGCTACATGGCGTTCACTCGCCCGTACCTGGACTTTCCCATCGTCATCCTGGCCCATGAAGGCGGCGCCAAACCGCGCACCCTGAAGGACCTCTACGGCTTGAAGATTGCCGTGGTGGAAAACTACGCCCCCCATGAACTGCTGCGCACCCATCATCCCGATCTCAACCTGGTGGCCATGCCCAACGTCAGCTCGACGCTGCAGGCCCTGGCCACCGATGAAGTGGATGCGGTGGTCGGCGACCTCGCCTCAAGTGTGTGGAGCCTGCGCCAACTCAAGCTCGACGGCTTGTACGTCAGCGGCGAAACGCCCTACCGCTACCAATTGGCGATGGGAGTACCGCGCGACAACAAGATGCTCGTGGGCATCCTCGACAAGGTGCTGGCCGACCTCAGCCCAGAGGAAACCGACGCGATCCAGCAACATTGGGTCGGCAGCTTTACCGACCATCGCACGTTCTGGGCGGACCTGCTGATATACGGCCTGCCCGCCGTGCTGCTGTTGAGCACCGTATTGGCCATAGTGATTCGGATCAATCGCCGGCTCAGTTCGGAAATTTCCCGCCGCGTCGCCCTAGAACAGGAGTTGCGCAGCAGCGAATACCACTATCGCGGATTGGTGGAGAGCCTGTCCGCTATCGCCTGGGAAGCCAGTGTCACCGACTTCACCTACAGCTACGTGTCGCCGCATGCCGAGGAGTTACTCGGCTATCCCCGTGCGCACTGGCTGATTCCGGGCTTCTGGCGCAACATCATTCACCCGGCCGACCTGACGCGCACCGAAGCCTATTGCTACCGCGAGACCCGCGCCAACCGCGACCACAGCATCGATTACCGCGTAATCACCGCCGACGGCCGCTGCCTGTGGGTGCGCGACATCGTCAGCCTGATCGAACACGGCCATGAGCCGGTACTGCGCGGCTTGATGATCGATATCAGCGAAGCCAAGCGCACCGAGGAAGCCCTGCAGCTGTCCGAGCAGAAATTCGCCTCGGTATTCCAGCAATGCCCGGACATGTTAGTGATTGCACGCCTGTCCGATGGCTGCCTGCTGGAGGTCAACAAGGCATTCGAGGACCAGATAGGTCTCAAGGCCGAACAAGTGGTGGGCAAAACCGCTACCGAATTGAATATCTGGGGTATCCAGGGCGTGGGGCCGGACCTGCTGCAACGGGTGCAGACCACCAGCATCCGCAACCTGGAAATGCCCTTTCTGCGCAGCAATGGCCAAGCCTTCACCGGGTTGATTTCCGCCGAGCCGTTTCAACTCGATACCGTTGAAGCCATTGTGGTGGTGGTTCGCGACATCACTCAGCTCAAGGAAACCCAGCAACAGCTGCAGACCTCCGAAGAGAAGTTCGCCAAGGCATTCCACGCCTCCCCCGACGGCTTGCTGCTGAGCCGACAGCGCGATGGCCTGTTGATTGAAGTGAACGATGGCTTCAGTCGGATTACCGGCATCAATAGCGCGGCCTCCCTCGACCAATCGACGCTGGACCTGGGCATCTGGGTCGATCTCAATGAACGCAAACACATGCTCGAGCTGATGCAGCGCGATGGTTTTGTGCGCGACTTCGTCTGCCATATACGCCGCAGCGATGGCCAGATTCGCCTCTGTGAGCTGTCCAGCCGCCCACTGCCGATCGGCGACGACGATTGCATGCTGACCATCGCGCGGGACATCACCGAGCGCCAACTGATGCAGGAAAAACTGCAACAAGCCGCCACCGTGTTCGAGAGCACGGCAGAAGGCGTATTGATCACCGATACCCAGCAGAACATCAGCGCCGTCAACCGTGCCTTCAGCGAGATCACCGGCTACAGCGAAACCGAAGCCCTCGGCCAGACCCCTCGCCTGCTAGCCTCCGGCCTGCATGACAGCGCCTTCTACGCCGCCATGTGGCACCAGTTGACCGCGCAGGGTCACTGGCAGGGCGAGATTTCCAACCGCCGCAAGAACGGCGAGCTGTACCCAAGCTGGTTGACGATCAGTGCCGTGCGCAACCGAGAACACCTGGTCACCCACTTTGTCGCGGTGTTTGCCGACATCTCCAGCCTCAAGCTCGCCCAGGCGCGCCTGGACTACCAGGCACACCACGACCCCTTGACCGGCCTGCCCAACCGCACGCTGTTTGAAAGCCGGCTGCAGGCGGCTCTCAACGGGCAACAAGAAACCGGCAAGCAAGGCGCCGTGCTGTTTCTGGACCTGGATCGCTTCAAACACATCAATGACAGCCTCGGCCACCCGATCGGTGACCTGCTGCTTAAAGACATCGCCGTACGCCTCAAGGAACAACTGCGCGACATCGACACCGTCGCTCGCTTGGGCGGCGACGAGTTCATCATCCTGCTCCCCGGCCTGCAACACGCCAGCGACGCCCAGTACCTGGCCAATAAACTGCTGGCCTGCTTCACGCCGCCGTTCCAGGCCGGTGAGCATGAGTTCTTTATCAGCGCCAGCATCGGCACCAGCCTGTACCCCCAGGACGGCACCGACGTCGCCACCCTGGTCAAGAACGCCGACGCCGCGATGTACCGCTCCAAGGCCAAAGGGCGCAACCGCGTCGAAAGCTATACACGCGACCTCACCGCCCAAGCCAACGAACGCGTAGCACTCGAACATGAACTGCGTCGCGCCATCGAGCGCGACGAACTGAGCCTGTACTACCAGCCGAAACTGAGCCTGGAGACCCAGGCACTGATCGGTGCCGAAGCGCTGATCCGCTGGCGCCATCCCACTTTTGGCGACGTGCCGCCCGAACACTTCATTGCCCTGGCCGAAGAGAACGGCATGATCCTGCAAATCGGCGACTGGGTACTGGAACAGGCCTGCCAACAACTGCACGCCTGGCAAGGCACGTTCGACGATTTCGGCCCGCTGTCGGTGAACCTGGCTGGCGCCCAACTGCGCCACCCCGGCCTGCTCGGTCGCATCGAACAGCTACTGCGCGACTACCGGCTAGACCCTGGCTGCCTGCAACTGGAGATCACCGAAAACTTCATCATGAGCCAGGCCGAAGAAGCGCTGGAAGTCCTGCACCAACTCAAGGACCTGGGCGTGCAACTGGCCATCGACGATTTCGGCACCGGCTACTCCTCCCTCAGCTACCTCAAGCGCTTGCCGCTGGACTTCCTCAAGATCGACCAATCCTTCGTCCGCGGCCTGCCTGATGACCCCCACGATGCTGCCATCGTCCGCGCCATCATCGCACTGGGCCACAGCATGCAATTCACCATCATTGCCGAAGGCGTGGAGAACCCCGCACAGCAAGCCTTCCTGGCCGCCGAAGGCTGTGAACAGATGCAAGGCTACATCGTCAGCCTGCCGTTACCACCGGAGCTTTTTGCTGCTACGTTTCTTCGTATAAGCATTGAGGATTTTTCGGATGGCACAGCGGGGAAACCATCGTTATAATCCGCGACCTGTTACAGGGCCTATAGCTCAGTTGGTCAGAGCAGAGGACTCATAATCCTTTGGTCCACGGTTCAAGTCCGTGTGGGCCCACCAAACAAGAAAGCCGCGCATTGCGCGGCTTTCGTGTGTCTGGCAGTCTCACTTCGCAAACAACTGCCCAATATCCCGGAATGCCTTGAACTCCAGCGCGTTCCCGCATGGATCCAACAGAAACAACGTCGCCTGCTCCCCCACCTGCCCCTTGAACCGAATATGCGGCTCCAGCACAAAACGGGTTTCCCTGGCCCGCAGACGTTCTGCCAAGGCCTGCCAATCTTCCCAGCCCAGCACCACGCCAAAATGCGGCACGGGCACGTTATGGCCGTCTACCGCGTTGGTGTGGGCTGACTCCTGGGAGGCGGTTTTCGGGTGTTCGTGAATGACCAACTGATGCCCGAAGAAGTTGAAATCTACCCAGTGTTCGCTGGAACGCCCCTCTTCAAGGCCAAAGACTTCACCGTAGAAATGCCGCGCAGCGGCGAGGTCGTATACCGGAATTGCCAGGTGAAAAGGTGCGAGTGTCATCAGGTCAAACCTCTGTGGGCATTAAGTCCCCCCGAGTTTAGCCTTGCTCCTGGCGATGAAAAGACGATAGTTTTTGCGCCGAGCTCAAATTATTTCGATCAATCGAGACGCCCATGCTGCGCGAATTGAAAACCTTTATTGCGGTAACCCGTCACGGCACGTTTGCGTCGGCGGGCATGCATATCGGGCTGACGCAGTCGGCGGTCAGTGCGCAGATTCGTCAATTGGAGCAGGCGCTTGGCGTGCAGTTGTTCGACCGTACCGGGCGCCAGGCCACGTTGAATGCAGCCGGTTTGCGCGCCTTGCCGTTGGCCAGGGAGATCCTGGAAACCTTCAATCGCATGGCCGTGCCCGTGGATGCCAACGAGTACCGGGGCGAACTGAAAGTGGGCGCCATCACCACCGCGCAGACCGGCCTGCTGCCCCAGGCGCTGGTGCGTTTGCGTCAGGCGGCGCCGACGGTGGAGTGCAAGTTGATACCGGGCGTTTCCCTGGAGCTGTTGAGCCGGGTGGACGCTGGCGAATTGGACTCGGCCATCATCATTCGACCGCCCTTTGATTTGCCCAAGGAGTTGCACGTACAGGTACTGCGCAAGGAGCCATTTGCGCTGGTCGTGCCTCATGCACTGACCGGCGATGACCCTTTGCACTTGCTCGCGACACAGCCCCATGTGCGTTACGACCGTGCGTCGTTCGGCGGTCGGTTGGTCAGCCGTTTCCTGCGTGAACAGAAGCTGGATGTACAGATGGCGCTGGAGCTGGATGAGCTGGAAGCCATCGTCAAGATGGTCGAGTGCGGCCTGGGCGTGTCGCTGATTCCTCAGGCTGGGTTGTGGTTGGAGCGCTCGCCCAACGTGCGAATCATCCCCTTGGGCAGCCTGACTTTTCACCGCGAAATCATCCTGCTCAGTCGCTACAGCCAACACCACCTCCCCGTACCGCAACTGTTTACCCGCTGCCTGCTCGCCGATGCCAGCCTGTAAGATGCACGCACACTGCCCCCCCTTATCGGAGCCCTCGCCTTGCCCGCCCTAGACGAAATTGATCGCCAACTGATCGCCGCCCTGCAGATCAACGCCCGCGAAAGCGTGGCCATGCTCGCCCGGCAGTTGGGCATCGCGCGCACCACGGTGACGTCACGCCTGGCACGCCTGGAGAAAACCCAGGTGATCACCGGTTATGGCGTGCGCCTTGGGCAACGCGTGGTCGATGGTGGTCTGCAGGCTTACGTCGGGATCACCGTGCAAGCGCGCTCGGGCAAGGAAGTGTTGCGAAGGTTGAGTGCGATGGCACAGGTGCAGCAGTTGTGCGCGGTGAGTGGCGAGTTCGATTACGTCGCTTGGCTGCGCACGGATTCGCCCGAACAGTTGGACCAGTTGCTGGACCAAATCGGCAGTGTGGACGGGGTAGAGAAAACCACTACATCGATCATCCTGAGTAACAAATTGGATCGCGGTCAGCCAATCTGATCAACATGTTCGTCATTTCGACTAAAAACAGTTCAATTCGACGACACATTGCGTCTTATTAACGAACGCTACGCTCCCTAAACTGGCTGCCATCTTTTCCTATACTCAGCGGGTCACGCCCGCCAGGTCGCCAGTAAGGGTCAGCCATGAGCATTCCGTCCAGCACCATCAGCAAGACCAATCGCCACCCCGCCGACGGCAAGAAACCCATCACCATCTTTGGCCCGGACTTTCCGTTTGCCTTTGATGACTGGATCGAACACCCGGCCGGCCTGGGCAGCATCCCCGCCGCCAACCACGGCGCCGAAGTGGCGATCGTCGGCGCCGGGATTGCGGGCCTGGTGGCCGCTTACGAACTGATGAAACTGGGCCTCAAGCCGGTGGTGTACGAAGCCTCTAAAATGGGCGGCCGCCTGCGCTCGCAAACTTTCGAAGGCGCCGAAGGCATCATCGCAGAGCTGGGTGGCATGCGCTTCCCGGTGTCATCAACCGCCTTCTACCACTATGTGGACAAGCTCGGCCTGGAAACCAAACCCTTCCCCAACCCGCTGACGCCAGCGTCCGGCAGCACGGTGATCGACCTCGAAGGCCAGACCCACTACGCCGAAAAACTCTCCGACTTGCCAGCACTGTTCCAGGAAGTGGCTGACGCCTGGGCGGATGCCCTGGAAGCCGGTTCGCAGTTCGGGGATATCCAGCAAGCCATCCGTGACCGCGACGTGCCACGCCTCAAAGCGCTGTGGAACAAGCTGGTACCGCTGTGGGACGACCGCACCTTCTACGACTTCGTCGCCACCTCCAAGGCGTTCGCCAAGCTGTCGTTTCTGCACCGCGAAGTGTTCGGCCAAGTGGGCTTCGGTACGGGTGGCTGGGACTCGGACTTCCCCAACTCGATGCTGGAAATCTTCCGCGTGGTGATGACCAACTGCGACGACCACCAACACCTGGTGGTCGGTGGCGTGGCACAAGTGCCAATGGGCATCTGGCGCCATGTCCCGGAGCGATGCGCCCACTGGCCGGCCGGCACCAGCCTGAGTTCGCTGCACCGCGGCGCGCCGCGCGCCGGCGTGAAACGCATTGCCCACGCCGCCGATGGCCGCTTTGCGGTCACCGATAACTACGGCGACACCCGCGAATACGCCGCAGTGCTGACCACCTGCCAGAGTTGGCTGCTGACCACCCAGATCGAATGCGACGAGACCCTGTTCTCGCAAAAAATGTGGATGGCCCTGGACCGCACGCGTTACATGCAGTCATCTAAAACCTTCGTGATGGTCGACCGCCCGTTCTGGAAAGACAAAGACCCGGAAACCGGGCGCGACTTGATGAGCATGACCCTCACCGATCGCCTGACCCGTGGCACCTACCTGTTCGATAACGGTGACGACAAGCCAGGGGTGATCTGCCTGTCTTACTCGTGGATGAGCGACGCCCTGAAAATGCTGCCGCAGCCCATCGACAAGCGCGTGAAACTGGCCCTCGACGCACTGAAAAAGATCTACCCGAAAGTCGATATCAAGGCGCGCATCATCGGTGACCCGATCACCGTGTCCTGGGAAGCGGACCCGCATTTCCTCGGCGCCTTCAAGGGCGCGCTGCCGGGCCACTATCGCTACAACCAGCGCATGTATGCGCACTTCATGCAAAAGGACATGCCCGCCGAGCAACGCGGAATCTTTATCGCCGGTGATGATGTGTCCTGGACCCCTGCGTGGGTGGAGGGTGCGGTGCAAACCTCGCTGAACGCGGTATGGGGCATCATGACTCACTTCGGCGGCAGCACTCACCCGGAGAACCCGGGGCCGGGGGATGTATTCGATGAAATCGGGCCGATCGCCCTGGCGGATTAAGGAGTTGAACATGCGTGTCGCCCTGTACCAATGCCCACCGCTGCCTTTAGATGTGGCCGGCAACCTCAAGCGCCTGCATCAACTGGCGCATGAGGCGTCCGGCGCCGATGTGCTGGTGCTGCCGGAGATGTTCCTAAGCGGCTACAACATCGGCGCCGAAGCCGTTGGCGCCTTGGCCGAGGCACAGGACGGGCCGTCGGCGCAGGCAATTGGCGAACTGGCCAAAAGCGCCGGGCTGGCAATTCTGTACGGCTACCCGGAACGGGCCGAAGATGGCCAGATCTACAACGCCGTGCAGTTGATCGACGCCCACGGCCAGCGCGTGTGCAACTACCGCAAGACGCACCTGTTTGGTGATCTGGACCATTCGATGTTCAGCGCCGGCGACGATGATTTCCCGCTGGTGGAGCTCAACGGCTGGAAGCTGGGTTTCCTGATCTGCTACGACCTGGAGTTCCCGGAAAACACCCGGCGCCTGGCCCTCGCAGGTGCCGAATTGATCCTGGTGCCCACGGCCAATATGGTGCCGTTCGACTTTGTCGCCGATGTAACCGTGCGGGCGCGGGCCTTTGAAAACCAATGTTATGTGGCCTACGCCAATTACTGCGGGCACGAAGGCGATATCCAGTACTGCGGGCAAAGCAGCATCGCCGCGCCGAATGGCCAGCGCATTGCCCAGGCGGGCCTGGATGAAGCGCTGATCGTCGGAGAGCTTGATCGCCAGTCGATCCTCGACGCCCGCGCTGCCAATCACTACCTGCAAGACCGTCGCCCTGAGTTATACGGCGCGCTGCACAAGCCCTGATCCAGCCGGTTTGTTAGCATAGGCACATTCTACGTTTCGGAAGTGCCCATGCCTGCGCCGGCCCACCCTCATCCTCTTCACCTCACCCTGGCCAACGGCTTGCGGGTTTCCTTGCAGCACGCGCCGCGTTTGAAGCGGTGCGCAGCCGTGCTAAGGGTGGCAGCTGGCAGCCATGACGTGCCGCCGGAGTGGCCGGGGCTGGCGCATTTCCTCGAGCATCTGTTGTTCCTCGGCACCGAACGTTTTCCCACAGACGAAGGGTTGATGGCCTACGTGCAACGTCATGGGGGCCAGGTCAATGCCAGCACCCGTGAGCGCACCACGGATTTCTTCTTTGAACTGCCGGTCGCAACGTTTGCCGGTGGACTGGAGCGGTTGGTGGACATGCTCACCCACCCACGCCTGACCCTGGAGGATCAACTGCGCGAGCGCGAAGTGCTGCACGCTGAGTATGTGGCCTGGGCCCAGGATGCCAAGGCACAACAGCAGGTCGCGTTGCTGGAAGGGCTGGCGGCGGACCACCCGCTGCGGGGTTTTCATGCGGGCAACCGCGACAGCCTGCCGGTGGAGCGTGAGACCTTTCAGCAGGCCTTGCGGGAATTCCACGCGCAGTTTTATCAGAGCGGGCAGATGACCTTGAGCCTCGCCGGCCCATTGCCGCTGGAGGAGCTGGAAGCCTTGGCACAGCGCTTCAGTGAACAACTGACCTCAGGGCCTCTACGCCAACAATCCGCGCCACCGGCATTGATGCAGGGGCAAGCGCAGCGCTATCAGCACATCGCCGATAATCACCTGCACCACGTCATCACCTGTAACACCCCGCGTGAAGCCCTGGAATTCCTCTGCACTTGGCTCAACGCCCCGGCACCCGGCGGGCTGCTGGCTGAACTGAAAACTCGGCAACTGGGCAGTGCACTGCAGGCTTCGGTGCTGTATCACTTCGCCGGGCAGGCGGTGTTGGATATCGACTTTACACTCAATAATCCCGCTGGATCGGCGCCGCAGGTCGAGTCGATGCTGCACGACTGGTTGAGTTTTTTCGCACACAGCGACTGGGCTGCCTTGCGCGAAGAATTTGCCCTGCTGGCCGCTCGCCAACAACAGACCCTAGGCGCCTTGGCACTGGCTCGGCACGACAGCGAGGCACTGTCGGAACAGGCGGTCATCGCCCTCAAGAGTCTGCTCGACACACTGCACCTGCCGCCCTCCGGGCACACATGGCAACTGCCGCCGAACAATCCATTCCTGCGCCCACCGGTGCAGGAAGAGCGCGCCGGCCTGATTCGCGGACAGACCAGCGCCCACCGAGGGTTGCGCACCTTCGCCCAGGATCGCTCCCGCGGGCGTCGTGAGGTATCGGCGCTGGCGTTCAGCCAGGCAGTGGCGGCCGACAGCGATGAAGGTGCGCTGTATCTGCAATGGCAGTCTGCGCCGTCCGGGCTGGAAAGCGCCGTGCAGTCGCTGCGCGAAAATGCTCGTCAAGCGGGCGTTGATGTGTCGTTCGAATGCCTGGGTAGCCACGAGCTGGTGAAGATGGTCGGGCTACAGGAACCCATTCCAGCCGTGCTGGAGGTATTGGCGCGGAGCCTGAGCGAACCGCACGCCGCCCCAGCCGTCTCGCCGCCCATGATTGCCATCCGAACCTTGCTCAAGGCGCTGCCCGCTTGCTGCACCTCGACCATGCCCGAACCGGCATCCTGGGCCACCGCGCGCTGGCAAGGCCTGGGGCTGGGCTTCTCTGCCGCGCATGAAGCCGCGATCAAAACCGCAGCGGCTCGTCTACCGGGGCAACCCGCGAGCCTCACTCCGGTCGCGCCGCCCCTCAGCGGCCAACGTATCTGGCATGAGGTGCATACCGACTCAACCGAAGCCGCCTTACTGCTGTTTTGCCCGGCACCCAGCCAGTCCCTGGCGGACGAGGCCGCATGGCGACTGCTCGGCCATCTGCTCCAGGGGCCGTTCTACCAGCGCCTGCGCGTGGAGCTGCAAATCGGCTACGCCGTATTCAGCGGCGTCCGACAGATAAACGGCCAGACCGGACTGCTATTGGGTGTGCAGTCCCCCAGCGTGTCCCTCGAAGGCATCGCTGATCACCTGCACACCTTCCTCCAGCAATTGCCGGCACTGATCGACAGCCTCGATGACTTGGGCAACCAGGCCTTGGCGCAGCAGTTCTCGGCGCAAACACTGCCCAACGCCCAAGCCGCCGAACTGCTGTGGCACGCCCACCTGGCGGGCCATCCGTCGGGGTATTTGGCGCACCTGCGCACTCATATCCAAACCTGTACACGGGAAGCCTTGCAGCTCGCCGCCAAGCAATTGAACGACGCCGCGGGCGGTTGGCGTTGCGTGGCCAACGGCCCGCGCCTTTCGACCATCTGGCAAACGGCAGGCTGATCATTGCCGCCCCTGCAAAAGGCTTTTTCCACCAAGACAGCGCTAACTTGAAAAGAATTGAGTAACATTCCTACGCACACATCTGAACATCTCCGACTGGAGGTGGACTATATGTATTACTTGGTAGTAAACGTCCCATCACTTCGTAGGAGTAAGAATATGACCTGGTCCAAACCTGCTTACACTGATCTGCGCATCGGTTTCGAAGTCACCATGTACTTCGCCAGCCGTTAATCCGCTGGGTAATACAACGCCTCGGTTCGCCCGGGGCGTTTTTGTTTTGAGCTTGATGGAGCTGCCATGTTTGTCCAGATTCTAGGTTCCGCCGCCGGCGGTGGTTTCCCGCAGTGGAACTGCAACTGCGTGAACTGCGCGGGTTTTCGTGATGGCAGCCTGCGGGCCCAGGCGCGTACCCAGTCGTCCATCGCGATCTCCGACGATGGCGTGAACTGGGTGCTGTGCAATGCCTCGCCGGATATCCGCGCGCAGCTTCAGGGTTTCGCACCGATGCAACCCGGGCGCGCCCTGCGGGATACCGGCATCAGCGCGATCATCCTGATGGACAGCCAGATCGACCACACCACCGGCCTGCTGAGCCTGCGCGAAGGCTGCCCGCACCAGGTGTGGTGCACCGACATGGTCCATGAAGACTTGAGCACCGGCTTCCCGCTGTTCACCATGCTCACCCACTGGAACGGCGGCCTGGCCTGGAACCGCATCGAGCTGGACGCCAGCTTCACCATCCCGGCCTGCCCGAACCTGCGCTTCACCCCGCTGCCACTGCGCAGCGCCGCACCTCCCTACTCGCCGCACCGCTTCGATCCGCACCCCGGCGACAACATCGGCCTGATCGTCGAAGACCTGCGCACTGGCGGCAAACTGTTCTACGCCCCAGGCCTGGGCAAGGTCGACGCGCCGCTGCTGGAGATCATGGCCGGCAGCGACTGCCTGCTGGTGGACGGCACGATGTGGGATGACGATGAAATGCAGCGCCGTGGCGTCGGCACCCGCACCGGCCGCGAGATGGGCCACCTGGCGCAAAACGGCCCCGGCGGCATGCTGGAAGTGCTGGAACAGTTGCCCGAGCAGCGCAAAGTACTCATCCACATCAACAACACCAACCCGATCCTCGATGAAGACTCCCCCGAGCGAGCGGAACTGGTGCGGCGCAACGTCGAAGTGGCTTACGACGGCATGAGCATTGAATTGTAGGAGCGACCGACATGACTGACACGCCATTGACCACCGCCGAATTCGAAGCAGCCCTGCGGGCCAAGGGCGCCTTCTACCATATCCATCACCCGTACCACGTGGCGATGTACGAAGGCCGCGCGACCCGCGAACAGATCCAGGGCTGGGTCGCCAACCGTTTCTATTATCAGGTGAACATCCCGCTCAAGGACGCCGCGATCCTGGCCAACTGCCCGGACCGCGAGATCCGCCGCGAGTGGATCCAGCGCTTGCTCGATCACGATGGCGCCCCCGGTGAGGACGGCGGTATCGAAGCCTGGCTGCGCCTGGGCCAAGCGGTGGGCCTCGACCCAGACCAACTGCGCTCCCAGGAACTGGTATTGCCCGGTGTGCGTTTTGCCGTGGATGCCTACGTCAACTTCGCCCGCCGCGCCAGCTGGCAGGAAGCCGCCAGCAGCTCACTGACAGAGCTATTCGCGCCGCAGATCCACCAGTCGCGCCTCGACAGTTGGCCGCAGCATTACCCGTGGATCGACCCGGCCGGCTACGCATATTTCCGTACCCGCCTCGGCCAGGCCCGCCGCGATGTGGAACACGGTCTGGCGATCACCCTGCAGCACTACACCACCCGCGAAGGCCAGGAACGCATGCTGGAAATTCTCCAGTTCAAACTCGACATCCTCTGGAGCATGCTGGATGCCATGAGCATGGCCTACGAACTCAAACGCCCGCCGTATCACAGCGTGACCGAGCAGCGGGTGTGGCATAAAGGGATCATCCTATGAGCTTTGATCGCAGCAGAATACCGACCTGGCGCCAGGGCTATCGCTACCAGTACGAGCCCGCGCAAAAGGGCCATGTGCTGCTCTACCCCGAGGGCATGATCAAGCTCAATGACAGCGCCGCGCTGATCGGTGGTTTGATCGACGGCGAGCGCGACGTGGCGGCGATCATCGCCGAGCTGGATAAACAATTCCCTGGCGTGCCGGAGCTCGGCGAAGACATCGAGCAATTCATGGAGGTCGCCCGTGCTGAGCACTGGATCACCCTTGCCTGAGAAACCAGCCATCGGCCTGCCGCTGTGGTTGCTGGCCGAGCTGACCTACCGCTGCCCGTTGCAGTGCCCGTACTGCTCCAACCCGTTGGACTTTGCCGAACAGGGCAAGGAACTGACCACCGAGCAGTGGTTCAAGGTGTTTCGCGAAGCCCGCGAGATGGGTGCCGCGCAGCTGGGTTTTTCTGGCGGTGAACCACTGGTGCGCCAGGACCTTGCCGAGTTGATCGCCGAGGCCCGCAAGCTGGGGTTCTACACCAACCTGATCACCTCCGGCATCGGCCTGACCGAGCAGAAGATCAGCGACTTCAAGAAGGCCGGGCTCGACCATATCCAGATCAGCTTCCAGGCCAGCGACGAACAGGTGAACAACCTGCTGGCCGGCTCGAAAAAAGCCTTCGCGCAAAAGCTGGAAATGGCCCGCGCGGTGAAGGCGCACGGCTACCCGATGGTGCTGAACTTCGTCACCCATCGGCACAATATCGACAAGATCGACCGCATCATCGAGCTGTGCATTGCGCTTGAGGCGGACTTTGTCGAACTCGCCACCTGCCAGTTCTACGGCTGGGCGCAGCTCAATCGTGTGGGCTTGTTGCCAACCCAGGAACAACTGGTGCGCGCCGAACGCATCACCAACGAATACCGCGCCAAGCTCGAAGCTGAAGGCCACCCGTGCAAGCTGATCTTCGTTACACCGGATTACTACGAAGAGCGCCCGAAAGCCTGCATGAACGGCTGGGGCAGTATCTTTCTGACAGTAACACCGGACGGCACCGCCCTGCCCTGTCACGGCGCCCGTCAGATGCCGGTGCAATTTCCCAACGTGCGCGAGCACAGCATGCAGCACATCTGGTACGACTCGTTTGGCTTCAACCGCTTTCGTGGCTACGACTGGATGCCCGAGCCGTGCCGTTCATGCGATGAAAAAGAGAAGGACTTCGGCGGCTGCCGTTGCCAGGCCTTCATGCTCACGGGGGATGCGAGCAATGCCGACCCGGTGTGCAGCAAGTCCGAGCAGCACGGCATCATCCTGCAAGCGCGGGAAGAGGCCGAACATGCCACCCAGACCATCGAGCAACTGGCCTTTCGCAATGAGCGCAACTCACGGCTCATCGCAAAAGGCTGAACGCCTCAGCGCTTGGCGATGATGTACACGGCGTGGATGATGCCTGGGAAGTAACCGCACAGGGTCAGCAGAATATTCAGCCAGAACGCACCGCCGAAACCCACTTGCAGGAACACACCCAGTGGCGGCAGCAGAATGGCGATGATGATACGAATGATGTCCATGGGTAAGCTCCAAAAAATCGGCTCGTGTGAGCCGTGTAGCTAATCGACCTTGGGCGTTCGTGAGGGTTCAGTGGGATCTGGCGTTGGGCCATCCATCGTTGTTGCGCAGACAAAAAAACGCCCCCAGCCAAAAGAATCAGGCCGGAGGCGCCGCGTAGTCCGCGAGACGGTTCAGGAATAGGGCGTTAAACGGCGATGCCCTTGCGGCACTGCAGCTGTGCAGTGCGTACGCGGGAGAAGGCGCGGGCCAGGCGCAGGAGCATTTCGTCGATGTTGCTTTTGCTCACGGTCAGGGCCGGGGTGAAGCGCAGGCAGTCAGGTTGCGGGGCATTGATGATCAGGCCTTCGTGCAGGGCAGCTTTTACGACGGCTTGCGCCGAATCATCCGACAGCGTCAGGCCCCACATCAGGCCGTGACCGCGCAATTGACCGTGGTCGTAGCGGTAGGCCAAGCGGGCCAGGCCTTCGCCAAGGTAAAGGCCGGACTCACGCACTTGCTCCAGGAAGCCGTGCTCCAGCACGGTATCGAGCACGGCAACCCCGGCTGACGCCATCAGCGCATTGCCATGATGGGTGCCATCCAGTTCGCCCACTTCGAAACAGCAGGCCTTGCCGCGTGCCAGCAGCGCCGCCAGGGGCACGCCGCCGCCCAGGCCTTTGCCCAGGGTGATGATGTCAGCCCGTACGCCGTATTGCTGCTCGGCGAGCAGAGTGCCGCAGCGGCCAATACCAGTGTGCACTTCGTCGAGGATCAGCAGGATGCCCAATTCGCGACACAGGCGCTCGACCCCTTTGAGATAGTGCTCCGTCGCGGGGACCACGCCGGCCTCACCCTGGATCGGCTCAAGCATGATCGCAACGGTTTGCGCATCGACTGCCGCATGCAGCGCTGGCAGGTCATTGAAGGGCACATGGCTGAAGCCCGGCAGGTGTGGTTCAAAACGATTGCCACGCTCACTCGCCGACGCCGACATCGCCGCAAAGCTGCGGCCGTGGCAACCACTGCTCGCGCTGATGATGCGGTAGGCGCCACCGCGATGCAGTTGCCCCCATTTGCGCGCCAGCTTGATCGCCGCTTCGCAGGCTTCCGCGCCGCTGTTGAGCAGGTACGCCTGGTCGCAGCCGGTGCGGTGGCACAGGCGATCAACGAGGTTGAGTTGGGTGCGGTTATGCAGGCCGCTACCCGGATTGATCAGCGCCTGGGTCTGATCGGCCAGGGCCTTGATCAACACCTGTGGGCTGTGGCCGAGGCTGTTGGCTGCGCCGCCCTGGCTGAAGTCCAGGTAAGCGCGGTCATCGCTGTCCCACAGCCAGGAGCCCTGGCCGCGCACAAACACTTGAGCCGGCCGCGCCACTGTGGGCATCAGCGATTCGCTGGAAGGACTGTCGCCTGGTGTATCGAGGATCAGGTCGTCGAGGCTCGGCGCGGGACGGCGCATATTGAACAGGTTCACACCTCACCCCCGCTGGCAACCGGACCTTGGTCGGTAGACACCCTGTGCCCTGGCCGGAAATTGTTTGCCTTGCCTATGTAAACGCTATCAACATAAACGCTGTTCATTGCCCGATCCGGCCCTGTAAGCCCTGCGAATAGGCGCTAGACTAGGCGTCTCGGGGGCCAACAGCCATTTCGTTTTTCCAGCTTTTTCGATAAGTAAGTCTTATGGATTTCAAGCAACTGCGTTATTTCGTCGCGGTGTATGAGGAAGGCCACGTAGGCCGTGCCGCGGAGCGTCTGTCGATCTCCCAGCCGGCGCTGTCTCAGCAGATTCGCCAGTTGGAACAGAACCTGGACGTGAGCCTGTTCGAACGCAGCAGCAAGCGCCTGCTCCCGACACTGGCGGCGCACACGCTATACAACCATGCCCTGCCGCTGATCGATGGTCTGCAGCAGGCGGTTGAAGCGCTGCGTAACTTCAAGGGCCAGGCGATGCGCACGTTGGCCATTGGCGTACTGCAAACCGTGCACACCAGCCTGGTCCCGCAGATGCTCGAACGCGTGCGCAAGGCTCAGCCGCACTTGGTGGTGCAGATCTACGAATTGACCGGGCTTGAGATCGAACGGCGGTTGCTGAACGGTTCGCTGGATATCGGCATCAGCTATTTGCCGCCACGCCAGCCGGGGCTGCATGGCGTGTTGCTGTATGAAGATGAGCTGAAAGTGGTCATCCCCGAGGACCACCCGTTGCGCGAATTCAAGAAAGTCTCGCTGAAGCAGGCGGCCGAGTTGCCCATGTTGCTGCTCGGGGAAGAGTTCCAGGTGCGACAGATCTGGCAGGGCCAACTGTCCAACCTCGGACGGCGCCCGCAAGTGCAGGCGGAGCTCAATACCATGGTGGGGATTCTCGACAGCTTGCCGCACACAAAACTGGCGACCGTGCTTCCGGGGCGCTCCCAAGACGAGCACAACAGCCAGTTGCTGCTGTGGAAACCCTTGAGTGAACCCAGGGTGCCGTTGAAAGTGGGGTTGGTGTGCCGCGATGTGCAGCGCCAGCAGGCGACGGTGGCGCTGCTGCGCACTTTGCTGGAAGACGTGATGAATGCCCCGCAGGCGCCTGCCTGACTTTTTCGCGGGCAAAAGAAAACCCCGCCGAAGCGGGGCTTTGCAGACTGTTTCCCTGACATCCATTTCACTCCGCCTTCCTGGCAGAATCCTACGTGTCCGTGTTGTTGCTTTGCGCTTCCTGCGCGACGTCCATGTGAAGTAGATTATCCGTGGATCCAATCTGGCGATAGAGGACGAATAGCAGCACGTCATGTAAGAGAATGCTTACACGCCCTCCAATCCCTTAAAACAGGGCTTCATCCAGCAAGAACAGCGATTCGCTACCGGATTTTACCGACGCACTCAGCGAGTGAATGCGTGGCAACAAGCGCGCAAAGTAGAAGCGCGCGGTGCCCAGCTTGCTGGCGTAGAAATCTTCTTCCGATTCCTTGCCCAGCGCGGCCTTGGCCATGCGTGCCCACATGTAGGCGTAGGCCATATAGCCAAAGGCGTGCAAGTACTCCACCGACGCTGCGCCGATTTCGTTCGGGTTGGTCTTGGCGCGATCCAGCACCCAGGCGGTCAACTCATCCAGGTTATCCACGGCCGCGCTCAACGGCTTAGTGAATTCACCCAGCTCGGTACCCGCCGAGGCAATGAACGCGCGGATCTCATCGGCGAACAAGGTGTAGAACGCCCCGCCGCTGCCGACGATCTTGCGGCCCATCAGGTCCAAGGCCTGGATACCGTTGGTGCCTTCGTAGATCTGGGTGATGCGCACATCCCGCACCAGTTGCTCCTGGCCCCACTCGCGAATGTAACCGTGGCCACCAAACACTTGTTGACCGAGCACGGTGGTTTCCAGGCCCAGGTCGCTCAAGAACGCCTTGGCCACCGGGGTCAATAACGCAACCAGGTTATCGGCGCGCTCACGGGCTGCGGCATCATCGCTGAACTTGGCGATGTCCAGTTGCGTCGCCACATAGGTGGAGAACGCACGGCCACCTTCGTTCGCGGCCTTCATGGTCAGCAACATGCGGCGCACGTCCGGGTGCACGATGATCGGGTCGGCCACTTTGTCTTTATGCTGTGCGCCGGTCGGTGCACGGCTTTGCACGCGGTCGCGCGCATATTCAATGGCGTTCTGGTAGGAACGCTCGCCGGACGCCAGGCCCTGAATGCCCACACCCAGACGCTCGTAGTTCATCATGGTGAACATCGCCGCCAAGCCACGGTTCGGCTCACCCACCAGGTAGCCCACGGCTTCATCGAAGTTCATCACGCAGGTCGCCGACGCCTGGATCCCCATCTTGTGCTCAATGGAACCGCAGCTCACGGTGTTGCGTGCGCCCAGGCTACCGTCGGCATTGACCATGAATTTCGGCACCAGGAACAGCGAGATACCCTTTGGACCGGCCGGTGCGTCCGGCAGCTTGGCCAGCACCAGGTGGATAATGTTGTCGGTGAGGTCGTGTTCACCCCCGGTGATAAAGATTTTGGTACCGCTGACTTTGTAGGAACCGTCCGCCTGCGGCTCGGCCTTGGTGCGGATAATCCCCAAGTCAGTACCGGCGTGGGCTTCGGTCAGGCACATGGAGCCGGCCCATTCACCGGAATACATCTTCGGCAAATAAGCGGCTTTCAGTTCTTCGCTGGCGTGGGTGTTGATCGATACGCAGGCGCCGGAGGTCAGCATCGGGTACAAACCGAACGCCAGGCTCGACGAGTTGATCATCTCTTCAACCTGGGCCGACACCGCCTTGGGCATACCCATGCCGCCGAACATCGGGTCACCACCTACCCCAACCCAGCCGCCTTCGGCATAGGTTTTGTAGGCCTGTGGAAAACCGTCCGGGGTGAACACCGCCGTGTTGTCCCAGCGGCAACCTTGTTCATCGCCGCCGCGGCTGAGCGGGGCGATGGACTTGGCGGTGACCTTGCCGGCTTCTTCGAGGATGGCCTCTACGGTTTCGGCGTCAACGGTGTCTGCCAATGCCGGCAATTGGGCCCAAGTGGTGGCGACCTCAAAGACTTCGTTGAGGACGAAGCGCATATCACGCAGCGGCGCTTTGTAATCAGCCATGGCAAACCTCGTGAGAACATGAAAAGTGATTCGGTAGGATCGGTTTTACAGGCCCCGAGTGTACCCGAACAACTTTTCAGACACATAGGGTCTACTTGTGACTGATAGGTATTTTTAAGTCATCACAGCGCAAATGCCTCCGCAGGCAGACTCATCAGGCATTCGCTGCCCGCTTCCACAGCCGCGCGGTGGGTGGCGGTGCGCGGCAGCAGCCGCTTGAAGTAGAAGTCGCACGTGGCCAGCTTGGCCTTGGCAAAGTCGGTGTCATCGTGGGCCAAGGCCGCAATAGCCATGCGCAACCACAGGTAGGCGAGAATGACGTAGCCGCTGTACATCAGGTAATCCACGGCCGCCGCGCCCACTTCATCAGGGTTCTTCATCGCGGCCATGCCGACTTTGGTGGTCAGTTCGCCCCACTCCCCGTTCAGTTGGTTGAGTTGCGCCACATAGCCCTTGAGCTGCGGGTGCTCGGCATTCGCCCCACAGAACTTATGCACAATCTTGGTAAAACCACGCAGCAGCTTGCCCTGGCTGCCCAGCACCTTGCGCCCCAGCAGGTCGAGGGCCTGGATGCCATTGGTGCCCTCGTAGATCGGCGCAATCCGCGCATCGCGTGCCAGTTGTTCCATGCCCCATTCACGGATGTAACCGTGGCCGCCGAAAACCTGCATGCCGTGGTTGGTCACCTCCAGCCCGGTGTCGGTCATGAAGGCTTTGCAAATAGGTGTGAGAAACGCCAACAGGTCCTCGGCGTCCTGGCGCTGGGTGGCGTCGCTGCTCAGGTGCGCCGTGTCGAGCAATTGTGCGGTGAAGTAGGTCAGTGCGCGGTTGCCTTCGTTAAAGGCCTTCATGGTCAGCAGCATGCGGCGCACATCAGGGTGCACAATGATCGGGTCGGCGGCTTTTTCCGGGGCCTTGGCGCCGGTCAGCGAGCGCATCTGCAGGCGGTCGTTGGCGTATTTGATCGCCCCCTGGAAGCTCGCCTCGCCATTGCACAAGCCCTGCATGCCAGTGCCCAGGCGGGCATGGTTCATCATGGTGAACATGCAGTTGAGGCCCTTGTTCGCCTCGCCGATCAGGAAGCCCTTGGCGCCATCAAAGTTGAGCACGCAGGTCGCCGACCCCTTGATGCCCATCTTGTGTTCGATAGAACCGCAGTGCACCGCGTTGCGCGCGCCGGTATCGGCATGGAACTTGGGCACGATAAACAGTGAGATCCCCTTGGTGCCCGCCGGCGCATCCGGCAGCTTGGCCAGTACCAGGTGGATGATATTGGCGCTCATGTCGTGTTCGCCGGCGGAGATGAAGATCTTGCTGCCGGTGACCGCGTAGCTGCCGTCCGCCTGGGGCACGGCGCGGGTCTTGATCAGGCCCAGGTCGGTGCCGCAGTGGGCTTCGGTGAGGCACATGGTGCCGGTCCATTCGCCGGCGGTGAGTTTGGTGAGGAACGTGTCTTTCTGCTCGGCGGTGCCATGGGCATGGATCGCCGACATCGCCCCGTGGGTCAGCCCTGGGTACATGCCCCAAGAGGTGTTGCTGGAGCCGATCATCTCGCTGAGTACCAGGCCCAATGACTGCGGCAAGCCCTGGCCACCGTAGGCCGGGTCCGCCGCCACGCCGTGCCAGCCGCCTTCCACGTACTGGGCGAAGGCTTCCTTGAAGCCTTTGGGTGTGGTGACGACGCCATTGTCGAAATGGCAGCCTTCTTCATCGCCACTGCGGTTGAGCGGTGCGAGCACGTTCTCGCAGAATTTCGCACCTTCTTCGAGGATCGCGCCGACCATGTCCGGGCTGGCATCGGTCGCGCCCAATGCGGCGTAGTGGCCGTGGAAATCAAACACGTTGTCGATCAGAAAGCGCATGTCGCGAAGGGGAGCTTTGTACTCAGGCATGGCAATGTCTCCGTCAGCAGATGGTTTCAACCTACTGCCAGCCACTGCCGCGAACAATCACTGTAGAACCGCTGAATACACCACCATCACTCAACCGGCAGCGCTCTCCATGCGCACTGCGCCGCGCCGGGTTTGCCCGGCCGCCACCACGCAGTTGCGCCCCGCGCCCTTGGCGGCGTACAGCGCCTGGTCGGCGGACTTGAGTACTTCCTCCGGCGTGCGCTGCTCGGCCTGGCGTTCGGCCACACCGATACTGATGGTCACCGACACACTGGAAGCGCCGCTGCCCGAACGACGCTGACGCCCCTGTTGATCGTCCTGGGGACGGTCCGAATTACGCAGCTTGATGTCGTAGTCGGCAATGATCTCGCGGATCTCTTCCAGGTGCGGCAAGCATTCCTCCACCGTCTTGCCGGCGAACACCACGGCGAACTCTTCACCGCCGTAGCGGTAGGCGCGCCCGCCGCCGTTGACCTTGGACAGCTTACTCGCCACCAGCCGCAGTACTTGGTCACCGACATCATGGCCATGGGTGTCGTTGAAGCGCTTGAAGTGGTCGACGTCGCTCATCGCCAGCACATAATTGCGCCCCAGGCGCTGCATGCGCTCGTTCAACGCGCGACGCCCCGGCAGGCCGGTCAGCTCATCGCGGAAGGCCATTTGATAAGCCTCATGGGCCACGCCGGCGGCGATCATCAACATCACCTGGCTGCACATGATGTTTAGGGTGAACGGCAAGATGAAGGTCTGCGGCAACATCCAGAATAGGCCCAGCAGGCCCACCAGTTGCGCCGCATGCAGCGGGCGCGGTTGGTACCAGTATTGCGCCGCCAGGGTCAGGAAGCCGATCAGGAACATCGGGTAAGACAGTTGGATCAGGCTCATCCAACTGCCGTGCAGCGCCGGCCAGCGAATCTCCGCCAGCCAATTCAGCACCGCCTGGGGATAACTCTGCTCCAGCGCCAAGGCCACGCTGCCGATCGCCAGCAACACCGCACCACGCGCGACGAAGTCACGAAACAGGTGGGTCTTCTCCTGCCACAGCGCGTAGATGCTGAACAGCAACGGCAGCAACAGGCAGCACAAGTGGAACACCACGGCCGCGTCTTCGCGCACACGTCCGTTGTCGCGGTAGAAGTCGGTCTGGGTATCCAGCAGGAAGTAGGCGATGTACACGGTGATCATCAAGAACAGTTCACGCTGACGGCGGTACACCGCGCAGTACGAACCGCCGAGCAACAGCACCAGGGTCGGCAACACATTGAACAGCGAGGTGAAGAAGACGTTGAGGTCCTTGACGTACGCAGCCGAGAGCCCCGCCAGCAAGAGCAGCAACGAAGGAAGAAAGTGACTGAACCGTACAACGGACACGCGTGACAAGGGTAAAACTCCGACCCGCAAAAAATGATGGCACTGTGCCTTTATGCGAACAGTTAAGCACACCCTGCCGCACATGTATCACATTGCCATCACTGTAACGGCAGCCGGCGACAATCCCTGAGCGCTGTACTGCGGTTTTTTATCGCCCACAAAAAAGCCGCCGCTCCCGTAAAGGAGCGGCGGCTCTGGAAGTGAACCCGGTGAGGCTTAGTAAGCCAGGCCGAAGTCTTCTTCTTTCATGTCCATCAGGTTGTTGGCGCCCGACAGCATGGTGGCCACGTGAGTGCGGGTACGCGGCAGGATGCGCTGGAAGTAAAAGCGCGCGGTCTGCAGCTTGGCGGTGTAGAACGCCTCTTCGGTAGTGCCGGCCGCCAGTTTTTCGGCAGCCAGGCGCGCCATGTCGGCCCAGAAGTAAGCCAGGCACGCATAACCGGAGTACATCAGGTAGTCCACCGAGGCGGCACCCACTTCTTCGCGGTCTTTCATCGCGGCCATGCCGACCTTCATGGTCAACTCGCCCCACTCTTTGTTCAGTGCAGCCAGCGGTGCAACGAATTCTTTGACGGCTTCGTTGCCTTCGTTGGCCTGGCAGAACTTGTGCACGATCTTGGTGAAGCCCTTGAGCGCTTCGCCCTGGGTCATCAGCACTTTACGGCCCAGCAGGTCCAAGGCCTGGATGCCAGTGGTGCCTTCGTACAGCATCGAAATGCGGCTGTCGCGAACGTTCTGCTCCATGCCCCACTCGGCGATGAAACCGTGGCCGCCGTAGATCTGCACGCCGTGGTTGGCCGATTCAAAACCAACTTCGGTCATGAACGCCTTGGCGATCGGAGTCATGAAGGCCAGCAGGCCGTCGGCCTGCTTCTTGGCCTCGTCGTCGGTGCCGTATTTGACGATGTCCACTTGCTTGGCGGTGAAGTACACCATCGCACGGTTGCCTTCGGCGAAGGCTTTCATGGTCAGCAGCATGCGGCGCACATCGGGGTGCACGATGATCGGGTCAGCGGCTTTGTCCGGAGATTTCGGGCCGGTCAGGGAGCGCATTTGCAGGCGATCACGCGCGTATTTCAAGCCGCCCTGGAAGCCGATCTCGGCGTGGGACAGGCCCTGCAGCGCGGTGCCCAGGCGAGCGGTGTTCATAAAGGTGAACATGCAGTTCAGGCCTTTGTTCGCCGGGCCGATCAGGAAACCGGTGGCTGCGTCGAAGTTCATCACGCAGGTGGCGTTGCCGTGGATGCCCATCTTGTGTTCCAGGGAACCGCAGGACACGGCGTTGCGCTCACCGATGGAGCCATCGGCGTTCGGCAGGAACTTCGGCACGATAAACAGCGAGATGCCTTTGGTGCCGGCCGGTGCATCCGGCAGGCGGGCCAATACGATGTGGACGATGTTATCGGCCATGTCGTGTTCACCGGCCGAGATGAAGATCTTGGTGCCGGAGACTTTGTAGGAACCATCAGCCTGAGGCTCGGCCTTGGTGCGCAGCATGCCCAGGTCGGTGCCGCAATGTGGCTCGGTCAGGCACATGGTGCCGGTCCATTCGCCCGACACCAGCTTGGTCAGGTAAGCCTCTTGCTGCTCGGGGGTGCCGTGCTCGGAGATGGTGTTCATCGCACCATGGGACAGGCCTGGGTACATGCCCCACGACCAGTTGGCGGCGCCAACCATTTCGCTTACCGCCAGGCCCAGGGATTCCGGCAGGCCTTGGCCACCGTGCTCCACGTCGTGGGCCAGGCTTGGCCAGCCGCCCTCGACGAATTGTTTGTAGGCTTCTTTGAAACCCGTAGGGGTCTTAACGCCTGACTCACTCCAGGTGCACCCTTCGATGTCGCCCACGCGGTTCAACGGTGCCAGTACTTGCTCACAGAACTTGGCGCCTTCCTCAAGGATGGCGTCAACCATGTCCGGGGTAGCGTCCTGGCAAGCCGGCAGGCTCTGATAGTGCGCTTCATAGCCAAGCAGTTCGTCACGAACGAAGCGAATATCACGCAAGGGGGCCTTGTAGTCAGGCATAGCGATAAACCTCTGCTGATGTATCTGGAATGAACAACCGCGTGGAATTGTGCTGTGGCGGTCAAACAGGTGTTTGAAACATACGTTTACCACCTGGGGATGTCAAGCGTCGTCCGGGCGCCGTTTGTCATGACGTGAATCAATCGCGCAAGGGCAACGCCTGCGGCGAGATGCCACACGAACGATCAGGAGAGAAACAGGACTGTTGGAGTTGGCTTGCCTGCGATACAGGCGCCGCGTTAAATCAGTGAAAACGATTAGATGCTATCGCAGGCAAGCCAGCTCCCACTTAAAGCGAGAGCCGACTGGCATGTAGAGGGGGGGTTAAGCGTAGGTGTCGATCAAGGTACCGAGCATTTCATCCGAAGCCTTGGCGACTTTTGCACCCAGCTCCACTTGGAATTTACCTTGGGCCATTTCCACCATATTGCTTGCCGAGTTGGACGGTTGGGCCCGATCGTTGGCTTGCAGACGGTCGCTTTGCGCATCCGATGGCTGGGTGGTCGCGGCGCTGGCAATTTTGCCGGCGGCCTGGTCGACACGGTTCTGCCCGGCCTGAATAGTGCTCAGCCCCGAGTAAAACGCGCTGCTTCCAGAGATTTCCATGGCGTAAGCCTGCCTTTAGAGAATCGTGAAGTTGAATTGAAGCAGATATCCCGGCAAACAGCCCGTCAAAAACACTAATGGCATAATGCCTTGCTGATAGCCAAAATCAGTCAAGCAGGTCCAATTGCAAGTATTCAGCAACGGCTTCGGCCCCGGCGTGCTTGAGTTTGGGCACGCGCCCCAGGCAGGGTGCAGGCAGCCGCTCGGCGAGGGTGGCGAGGTTCTCTTCCAGACGAGAGGTCTTCGGGTCGATGATATTTGCCACCCAACCGGCCAACTGCAAACCGTCCCGGGCGATGGCTTCGGCGGTAAGCAAGGCATGGCTGATGCAACCCAGGCGCACGCCTACCACCAGGATCACTGGCAGCTTGAGCGCCATGGCCAAATCCGACAGGTTCGCCTGATCCGCCAGTGGCACGCGCCAACCGCCTGCGCCTTCGATCAAGGTGAAATCTGCCTGCCGCGCCAGAATCTGTTGCATGGGTTTAAGCAAGGATTGCACTGTCAGTGATACACCCGCCTCACGCGCCGCCAAATGCGGCGCGATGGCCGGTTCAAACGCCACCGGGTTGACCTCGGCATAACTCAAGGGCAAGGAACATTCGGCCAACAACGCCAGGGCATCGGCGTTGCGCAGGCCCTTGGGCGTGACCTGGCAGCCGGATGCCACGGGCTTACCGGCCGCCGTGCTTCTGCCGGCTTGCCGCGCAGCGTGCAACAGGCCGGCGGCGACAGTGGTCTTGCCGACGTCGGTGTCGGTCCCGGTGATAAAGTAAGCGGCGCTCATAGAGGTTTCTCCAGTACGGCATACACCACTTGGTAAGTCGCCGGCAGGCCCGGGGCCTGGCGGAACTGCTCATAGGCTTGCACCAGTGCAACAATCCGCGCGCGGCCCGTCAACCCTCCTGGCCGCCCCGGATTGAGGTTATGGGCGCCCAAGGCCTTCAATTCGTGGGTCAGGCTGCGCACGTCCGGGTAATGCAGCACATGGGGGCGCCGTTCCAGGCTGACCACTCGCAGCCCGCTGCCCGCGCACAGTTGTTGATAAGCCTCGAACGTACGGAAGCGATTGACGTGCACCAGTCCATCCGCCGCGCGCCAGCTTTCGCGCAGCTCTTGCAGGGTGCCCACGCAGAGACTGGCGAAAGCCAGCACACCGCCCGGTTGCAACACGCGATAGGCCTCACTGAGAACCGCCTCGAAGTTGGCGCACCATTGCACGGCAAGGCTGGAGAAGACCAATCCCAGGCTTTCATCCTTGAGCGGCAAGCGCTCCGCATCACCCGCGACGAAGTGATGTGCGCCCCCCAAGGGGCGTGCGTGGTTGAGCATGCCCTCGGCGATATCCAGCGCAATGCCTTGGCTTGCCGGCAACCGTTCGGCCAGCACGCGGCTGAAATACCCGGTGCCGCAGCCCATGTCCAGCCAGCGTTGTGGCGCAGTGCTCGCCGGCAAGCGCGCCAGCAATTGGCTGCCCACCGCCCGCTGCAACTCGGCGACGCTGTCGTAACTGGCAGCCGCGCGGGAAAAGGAAGCCGCCACCTGGCGCTTGTCCGGCAAGGCCCCCGGCAGCGGGGCGTGGGATAAATCAGTCATCGACGCACTCATGCAAAAAAGCCTGGATCGCCCCCGCAACACCGTGGGGGTCCTCCAGAAGAAACGCGTGGCCGGCCTGTTCAATCAGGCCGATTTCAACATCGGGGAGCAAGGCCAGCAGGTCGCTGGCGGCTTCGGCGGGCACCAGCCCGTCCAGTCCGGCGAACAGGTGCAACTGTGGCCCGCGATACGCCAACAAGGCCTCGCGTGTGTCGAGTTGGGCGAGCAGTTCAAGCCCGGGCATCAACACGCTCGACGGCGTATTCGGTGCGCCGCTGACCAGCAGGCGCGACAACCCGCGCGGGTCTTCGGCCCCCTTGGCGCACAACAGGCCGAAACGCTTGAGGGTGACCTGGGAGTCGGCATGGCAGCCGGCGAGAAAGGCGTCGAAGGTCTCGGCGGGCATCGCGCTCGGCCAATCGTCGTGGGCGACAAAACACGGGTTGCTCGCCAGGGTCAGCAGGCCGCAACAGCGTTCGCCGCGCCGCGCCGCCAACTCCGACGCCAGCATGCCTCCCAGGGACCAGCCGCCCAGCCAGGCGTTGTCCGGCAGCGTGGCGTCGAGTTCGTCGAGCCATTCAGCCAGGTCGCTGGAATCCAGCGCAGGCAACGGCTCGATCTGCACCTGCAGGTGCTCGTCCAACCCCTGCAACGCAGCGGCCAACGGTTCCAGCGGCGATACGCCCAGGCCCCAGCCGGGGAGCAATATCAGTCGATCACGCATGGCTTCGCTCCGAACTGCCTAACAAGCGGAAACACGCCTCCAATGCGTTTAACAATAGCTGCACCTGCGCCGCGCTGTGGGCTGCCGTCAGCGTCACGCGTAAACGCGCGCTGCCCGCCGGCACGGTAGGTGGACGGATCGCGGTGACCATCAAGCCGCGCTCGCGCAGCATCTGCGACAGGCGCACGGCCTTGGCGCTGTCGCCGATCAGGATCGGCTGGATCGGCGTGAAGCTGTCCATCAGGTCCAGGCCCAGCTGCTCGGCCCCCTGGCGGAACTGGCGGATCAAACCACTGAGGTGCTCGCGTCGCCAATGTTCTGTGCGCAACAGCTCCACGCTTTTGAGGGTGGCGCACGCCAGCGCAGGCGGTTGGCTGGTGGTGTAGATGTACGGGCGGGCGAACTGGATCAGGCTTTCGATCAGGTCTTCACTGCCGGCCACAAAAGCGCCGGCGGTGCCGAATGCTTTGCCCAGGGTGCCGACCAATACCGGCACGTCGTCCTGGCTCAGGCCGAAATGCTCGACGATCCCACCGCCATTGGCGCCCAATGGGCCGAAGCCATGGGCATCGTCCACCATCAACCAGGCGCCTTTGGCCTTGGTTTCACGGGCCAGCGCGGGCAGGTCTGCCAGGTCGCCGTCCATGCTGAACACGCCGTCGGTGACCACCAGGGTATTGCCGGTGGCTTTCTCCAGGCGCTTGGCCAGGCTGTCAGCGTCGTTGTGCAGGTAGCGGTTGAAGCGCGCACCGGAGAGCAAGCCTGCATCCAACAGCGAGGCATGGTTGAGGCGGTCTTCCAGCACCGTATCGCCCTGCCCCACCAACGCCGTGACTGCGCCGAGGTTGGCCATGTAGCCCGTGGTAAACAGCAGCGCACGCGGGCGACCGGTGAGGTCCGCCAGGGCTTCTTCCAGCTCATGGTGCGGCGTGGCATGCCCAACCACCAGGTGCGAAGCGCCACCGCCCACGCCCCAGCGGGAGGCTCCGGCGCGCCAGGCTTCGATCACCTGCGGGTGATTGGCCAGGCCCAGGTAATCGTTGTTGCAGAACGCCAGCAGCGGCTGGCCGTCCACCACCACGTCCGGGCCTTGGGGGCTGTCCAGCAGCGGGCGTTGGCGATAAAGGTGTTCGGCACGGCGGGCAGCGAGGCGCGCGGCGAGATCGAAAGACATGCTGGCCTCGATTTAACAGGATTAACTCAGTCGAGAATGTCGGAGGGGCTGCTTCGCAGCCCTGCGCAGGACAAGCCTGCTCACCACAGCAAGCCGGCTCCTACAGGGTCCGAGTCAAACAACGGCGTTATAAAACTGCTCGCTGCTCTTCTGCTCCACCAACGCCTGCTCGATCGCCGCTTGATGCACCTCGTCCGCGTGCTCTTCGCGCGCTTCCGGCAGGATGCCCAGGCGCGAGAACAGTTGCATGTCCTTGTCGGCCTGCGGGTTGGCGGTGGTCAGCAACTTGTCGCCGTAGAAGATCGAGTTGGCACCGGCAAAGAACGCCAGGGCCTGCATCTGCTCGTTCATCGCTTCACGGCCGGCCGACAGGCGCACATGGGACTGCGGCATCAGGATGCGCGCCACGGCGAGCATGCGGATGAAGTCGAAGGGGTCGATGTCCTCGGCGTTTTCCAGCGGCGTGCCGGCGACTTTCACCAGCATGTTGATCGGCACCGATTCCGGATGCTCCGGCAGGTTGGCCAACTGGATCAGCAGGTTGGCGCGGTCGTCGAGGGACTCGCCCATGCCGAGGATGCCACCGGAGCAGATCTTCATCCCTGAATCACGCACATAGGCGAGGGTTTGCAGACGCTCGCTGTAGGTGCGGGTGGTGATGATGCTGCCGTAGAACTCCGGCGAAGTGTCGAGGTTGTGGTTGTAGTAGTCGAGGCCGGCCTGGGCCAAGGCCTCGGTCTGGTCCTGGTCGAGGCGGCCAAGGGTCATGCAGGTTTCCAGGCCCATGGCCTTTACGCCTTTGACCATTTGTAGCACGTAGGGCATGTCTTTGGCCGACGGGTGCTTCCAGGCTGCGCCCATGCAGAAGCGGGTCGACCCGATGGCTTTGGCGCGAGCGGCCTCTTCGAGGACCTTCTGCACTTCCATCAGCTTCTCTTTTTCCAGGCCGGTGTTGTAGTGGCCCGACTGCGGACAATATTTGCAATCTTCCGGGCAGGCGCCGGTTTTGATCGAGAGCAGCGTCGACACTTGCACACGATTGGCGTCGAAATGCGCGCGGTGCACGGTCTGCGCCTGGAACAGCAGGTCATTGAAGGGCTGCACGAACAGCGCTTTGACTTCGGCGAGGGACCAATCGTGACGCAAAGTGGCGGTGGTGCTGGCGCTCATGGGCGATTCCTTGATTATGCTTTGGCAAGCGCTGCGGGAAGGGCAATACCCACAGGCACGACACGGATGCTCGGCATATTTAAGGAAGATTCATGCACTGTCAACCCGACTACAAACACGAGGTTTACATCTGGTTAAAAAACGCTCAACCCTGTTTAATCTGCGATGAAGCGACCGACTCCGCCAATTGTGTATGCAACGTCTGCGAAACCGAGCTTCCCTGGCTGCTGGAACACTGCGAGGTGTGCGCCCTGCCCCTGCCAATGGAGGGCCTGATCTGCGGTCAATGCCAGAAACACCCTCCTGCCTTTAAACAGGTGATCGCACCTTGGACCTACAGCTTTCCCATCGACAGCCTGATCAGCCGCTTCAAGCACCAGGCGCGCTGGCCCCTTGGGCAGATGCTCGCGCGGCTTTTGGCGCAGCACCTGCAACACCGCCTCGACAATAGCGAACTCACACGGCCCGAATGCTTGCTGCCGGTGCCCATGGCACGCCAGCGCCTGCGCGAACGCGGCTATAACCAGGCGCTGATGCTGGCGCGTTGGCTCAGCACCGACCTGAACATCCCCTACGATGCACAGCTGTTGTTACGCCCCCATGAAACTGTCGCCCAGCAAGCCCTCGATGCCAAGACCCGCAAACGCAACTTGCTCGGCGCTTTCGCACTGGCGCCCGACGCCCAGGTGCAAGGCCGCCACCTGGCCCTGGTCGACGACGTACTCACCACCGGCGCCACCGCCCACAGCCTGGCGCGGTTGTTGATGCAGGCCGGCGCGCGGCAGGTCGATGTGTACTGCCTGGCGCGCACGCCCAAACCCGGCAGCTGACTTGACTCCCGCCCACCTTGCCCGCAACGTTCAGCCCATCACATCGAAGCGTATCCCTATGTCTCTGCCTGCATCCCTCAGCCAACACATCATCCGTCGCCCCCAGCGCATTGCCCTGCTGGCGCATATCGCCGAGCAGGGCTCCATCACCCGGGCCGCGAAAAGCGCCGGTTTGAGTTACAAGGCGGCGTGGGATGCCATCGACGAGTTGAACAACCTGGCGCAAAAACCGCTGGTAGAACGCAGCGTTGGCGGCAAAGGCGGCGGTGGCGCCAAGCTGACGGCCGAGGGCGAGCGCGTGCTGCGTCTTTACCAACGCCTGCAAGCGGTGCAGGCCGAAGTGCTGGGCTCGGATGAAGCCGCCAGTGACTTCAACCTACTTGGCCGCTTGATGCTGCGCACCAGTGCACGTAACCAATTGCACGGCCAGGTCATCGCCATCGAGCCGCATGGCCGGAATGACCTGATCCGCCTGCAACTGGCGGGTGGGCTGAGCCTGGATGCGCAGATCACCCGTGACAGCACGCAGCGGCTGGAACTGGAAACCGGTGTTGAAGTGGTCGCACTGATCAAGGCCGGCTGGTTGGAACTGCTGGCGGCCGGGTGCCCTGCAACAACTGGACACAATTGCATGAGCGGCACCGTCGACGCCATTCTCGACGCCGACGACGGCCCCAGCGAAGTCCGCATCGCCCTGCCCAGCGGCCAGGTTTTGTGCGCCCTGGCGCAGCCCGACGCACTCAAGGCCCTGGGCGCCGCCGAAGGCCAGGCGATCCAGGTGCAATTCGCACCGAGCAATGTGCTGCTCGGAACGCCGGTGTAGCCGCCGCCCGTATTCAAACTGCAACAATTTCGTCACGCCCGCTCCTTATGGTGTCTGCAAAAACCGCAGGGAGCCTGAGATGAGCCTATTAGAAGAAAACCAAGCCACCGACCTTGAACAGATGGTCGGCCTCACCCGCCGCCGCTTCATCGGCGCCGGCGCCTTGTGCGGTGCCGCGATGTTCCTGGGTGGCAACCTGCTGACCCGCAGCGCCCTGGCCGTCAACGCCGCCAGCGCCAGCCCGCTGCTGGGCTTTACCAGCATCGCCGCCGCCACCAGCGACGCCATCACCTTGCCGCCGGGCTACAGCGCCTCGGTGCTGATCAGTTGGGGCCAGCCACTGAGCAAGAGCGCGCCGGCCTTCGACCCGTCCGGCAACGGCACGGCCAAGGCCCAAGAACAGCAGTTCGGTGACAACAACGACGGCATGAGCCTGTTCGCCTTTCCCGGCGACGACAACCGCGCGTTGATGGCAATCAACAACGAATACACTAACTACCGCTACCTTTTTGCCCACGGCGGCGCGCCGCAATCGGCCGAAGATGTGCACAAGGCCCAGGCCAGCGAAGGCGTGTCGGTGATCGAAGTGCGGCGCAAGGGCGACACCTGGCAGTTCGTCCAGGACTCGCGCTACAACCGGCGCATCCACGGCAACTCGCCGATCCGCCTCAGTGGCCCTGCCGCTGGCCACGCCTGGCTGAAGACCAGCGCCGACAAAACCGGCAAGAAGGCCCTCGGCACCTTCCAGAACTGCGCCAACGGCAAGACACCGTGGGGCACTTACCTGACCTGCGAAGAGAACTTCACTGACTGCTTCGGCAGCACCGACCCACAACAAACCTTCGACGCCGGGCAGAAACGCTATGGCGTGGTGGCGGCCAGTAAAGAGATCAACTGGCACCCGCACGACCCGCGCTTCGACCTCGCCAAGAACCCCAACGAACTCAATCGCCATGGCTGGGTGGTGGAAATCGACCCGTTCGACCCGCAGTCCACGCCGGTCAAACGCACCGCCCTGGGCCGCTTCAAGCACGAGAACGCCGCCCTGGCCGAAACCCGTGACGGCCGGGCCGTGGTGTACATGGGCGACGACGAGCGCGGCGAGTTCATCTACAAGTTCGTCAGCCGCGACAAGATCAACCACAAGAACCCCAAGGCCAACAAAGACCTGCTCGACCACGGCACCTTGTACGTGGCGATCTTCGACGCGGGCGACGGCAACGCCGATCATCCCAAGGGCAAGGGCCAGTGGGTCGAGTTGACGCACGGCAAGAACGGCATCGACGCCAGCACCGGCTTCGCCAGCCAGGCCGAAGTGCTGATCCACGCACGCCTCGCCGCCAGTGTGGTGAAAGCCACGCGCATGGACCGCCCGGAATGGATCGTCGTCAGCCCCACCGATGGCCAGGTCTATTGCACCCTCACCAACAACGCCAAGCGCGGTGAAGACGGCCAGCCGGTGGGTGGCCCCAACCCGCGTGAAAAAAACGTCTATGGTCAGATCTTGCGCTGGAAGGCCGATGCGGATAACCACGGCTCAACGGCATTCAGCTGGGACCTGTTTGTGGTGGCCGGCAACCCGGGCGTGCACGCTGGCACACCGAAAGGCGGCTCGTCGAATATCAACCCGCAGAACATGTTCAACAGCCCTGATGGCCTGGGGTTCGACAAGGCCGGGCGCTTGTGGATCCTTACCGATGGCGACTACAGCAATGCCGGCGACTTCGCGGGGATGGGCAATAACCAGATGCTCTGCGCCGACCCGTCCACTGGGGAAATCCGCCGCTTCATGGTCGGTCCGGTGGCCTGTGAAGTGACGGGTATCAGCTTCTCGCCGGATCAGAAGACGCTGTTTGTGGGGATCCAGCACCCAGGCGAAACCGGTGGGTCGACCTGGCCGGAGCACCTGCCGAACGGCAAGCCGCGTTCGTCGGTGATGGCGATTCGGCGGGATGATGGCGGCATCGTCGGCGCCTGATAAGCACTCTTCGCGAGCAAGCCCGCTCCTACACTTGACCGAGTTCCAGCATGAGAATGCGGTCGAATGTGGGAGCGGGCTTGCTCGCGAAGGCGTCCGCACAGTCACCACCTATCACTGTTACCATACCCGGCCGGACGCGGCGCCCTGCTGCGCGCAGGAGTTCGCATGGCCCACCCGTTTGAAACACTCACTCCCGACCTGGTGCTCGACGCTGTCGAAAGCATCGGTTTCCTCAGCGATGCTCGCGTTCTGGCGCTCAACAGCTACGAAAACCGCGTCTACCAAGTGGGCATCGAAGACTCCGAGCCACTGATTGCCAAGTTCTACCGCCCGCAGCGCTGGACCAACGAGGCGATCCTCGAAGAACACCGCTTCACCTTCGAACTGGCCGAATGCGAAGTGCCGGTGGTCGCGCCCCTGATCCACAACGGCGAAAGCCTGTTCGAACATGCCGGGTTCCGCTTCACCTTGTTCCCCCGCCGTGGCGGCCGTGCGCCGGAGCCGGGCAATCTCGATCAACTGTATCGCCTTGGGCAATTGCTCGGCCGTTTGCATGCGGTGGGCTCCACCCGCCCGTTCGAACACCGCGAAGCCTTGGGCGTGAAGAACTTCGGCCACGACTCCCTCACCACGTTGCTGGAAGGCAATTTCATCCCCAAGAGCCTGCTGCCGGCCTACGAGTCCGTGGCCCGCGACCTGCTCAAGCGGGTGGAAGAGGTGTACAAGGCCACGCCGCACAAGAACATCCGCATGCACGGCGACTGCCACCCCGGCAACATGATGTGCCGCGACGAGATGTTCCATATCGTCGACCTGGATGACTGCCGCATGGGCCCGGCGGTGCAGGACCTGTGGATGATGCTCGCCGGCGATCGCCAGGAATGCCTCGGCCAATTGTCGGAATTGATGGACGGCTATCAGGAATTCCATGACTTCGATCCGCGCGAATTGGCGTTGATCGAACCCCTGCGCGCCCTGCGCCTGATGCACTACAGCGCCTGGCTGGCACGGCGTTGGGACGACCCGGCGTTTCCCCATAGTTTCCCGTGGTTTGGCAGCGAGCGTTATTGGGGTGATCAGGTGTTGGCGCTGCGTGAGCAACTCTCGGCCCTGAACGAAGAGCCTCTGAAACTCTTCTGACAGCTTCTTTGTGGGAGCCGGGCTTGCCCGCGATGCAGACGCCTCGGTTTTGCAGGCGTACCGAGGTGATGCTATCGCGGGCAAGCCCGGCTCCCACAGAAAGCAGATCCCATTGCCTGAGAAATATCCTTACAATCGCGCTTTGTTAGCTGCCTAAGCAAGGATTCTGCAATGCACGCCGCCAACCCCCGGAAGGGGTACATCCTGGGCCTGAGCGCCTACGTCATCTGGGGTCTGTTCCCGCTTTACTTCAAAGCCATCGCCAGCGTACCTGCCGCCGAAATCATCGTGCACCGCGTGTTGTGGTCGGCGCTGTTCGGCGGTTTGCTGTTGATGGTCTGGAAACACCCCGGCTGGTTTCGTGAACTGCGTGACAACCCCAAGCGCCTGGCGATCCTGGCCCTCAGCGGGTCGCTGATCGCGGGCAACTGGCTGACCTACGTATGGTCGGTGAACACCGGGCGCATGCTGGAGGCGAGCCTGGGTTACTACATCAACCCGTTGGTGAACGTGGTGCTGGGCATGCTGATTCTGGGGGAGCGCCTGCGCCGCTTGCAGTGGGTCGCCGTCGGGCTGGCGGCCGTGGGTGTGGCGCAACAGGTCTGGCAGGTGGGCAGCCTGCCATGGGTGTCGCTGGTGCTGGCGCTGACCTTTGGTTTCTACGGGCTGATCCGCAAGCAGGCGCCGGTCAAGGCGCTGCCGGGGCTGGTGGTGGAAACCTGGATGCTGGTGCCGATTGCAATTGCCTGGCTGCTGTTCAACCCAACCGCCCATAGCGCGCAAATGGCGTTCTGGAGTACGTCCGAAGCCTGGTGGCTGGTGGCGGCCGGCCCGGTGACGCTGATCCCGCTGGTGTGTTTCAACGCCGCCGCACGGCATTTGCCCTACACCGCATTGGGCTTTTTGCAGTACGTCGCACCGACCCTGGTGTTGCTGGAAGCCGTGCTGCTGTTCGGCGAACACCTGGCACCCAGCACCCTGACCGCCTTCGCCTTCATCTGGGCGGGCCTGGTGGTGTACAGCGTGGATATCTGGCTCAGCGTGCGCAAACGCTGATCAAATAACGTACAAACCTCTGCAAGCCACACCCGGCGTGGCTTGCAGGCATCCACCCCAAGGTTATCCACAACCTGATCCCCGCCATTTGTGCACAAGCTTTTGAAATTGCTCGTTTTTTGCTCAGATGCCAGAGAAGCCCGGCCGGCGTGGCCTGGCGCCGGGTCTCTACAGGTTATCCACAGGCCCATGCAAGATTTACATGCATAACCCTGTGGGCAGATCATTCCTCGTGGTGCAGTTCCACCATCAAGTCATCGGCCAGGTTTTCCAGGGACAACTGCAAGGTATCCAGGGATAACGCAGCCGGCACCTGCAACAGTGCCTCGGCGGTAAACAACGGATCACCGCTCATGGGTGCCGGACGTACATCGGTACTCAGGCTCTCCAGGTTTACGCCCTGTTTGCTCAGCAGCGCGGTGATCTCGCGCACAATGCCTGCACGGTCATTGCCCACCAGCGTCATCATGATCGATTTGGAGGCCGAGGCCTGCCCGCTGCTGCCCTCGCCCACCAGCACGCGAATGCCATGGGTGGATAAATCCTCCAACGCCCCGACCAATGCCTGACGTTGCTCTGTAGGCACGCTGACCCGCAGGATCCCGGCAAACTGCCCGGCCATGTGCGCCATGCGGCTTTCCAGCCAGTTGCCACCGTGGGCAGCGATATTCTGCGCGATGCGTTCAACCAGGCCGGGTTTGTCGGCAGCGATAATTGTGAGTACAAGATGGTCCATGGCAACGCCCTCTGGAATTCAATCTACAAGGTGGACCCGAAGGGCCTCGATAACAAATCGTGTACCATTTTTAGATTTATCTGGAACAATCCAATAGTTTTTTGAGAACATCCAGTTCTTCGCTGTGACCGTACGACCAAAGTGGGTCGCTAAACGACGTATTTAGTCTAATTTTCACAACCGCAAGTCATCATGTAGTATGCGCAACTTGGCACTACATAATGAAAATCTAAAAAGCGCTTAAGCTGTGCAGAGTGAGGCAAGCAATGACTGAACACGTTCAAGTCGGTGGCCTGCAGGTCGCCAAAGTCCTGTTCGACTTCGTGAACAACGAAGCCATTCCCGGCACCGGCATCACTGCCGACCAGTTCTGGGCCGGTGCCGACAAGGTCATCCACGACCTGGCACCGAAGAACAAAGCCCTACTCGCCAAACGCGACGATTTCCAAGCGCGGATCGATACCTGGCACCAGACCCACGCCGGCCAGGCGCACGACCCGGTGGCCTACAAGGCCTTCCTGCAAGACATCGGATACCTGCTGCCAGAAGCCGCAGACTTCCAGGCCACGACCCAAAACGTCGATGACGAAATCGCCCGCATGGCCGGCCCGCAGTTGGTGGTGCCGGTGATGAACGCCCGCTTCGCCCTCAACGCCTCGAACGCGCGTTGGGGCTCGCTGTACGACGCGTTGTATGGCACCGACGCCATCAGCGAGGCCGACGGCGCCGAGAAGGGCCAGGGCTACAACAAGGTGCGTGGCGACAAGGTGATTGCCTTTGCCCGTGCCTTTCTCGATGAAGCCGCACCGCTCAGCGCCGGCAGCCATGTGGATTCGACCGGCTACAAGATCGTCGATGGCACGCTGATCGTCAGCCTCAAGGGCGGCAGCAACAGCGGCCTGCGTGACGACGCGCAGTTGATCGGCTTCCAGGGCGACAGCGCCCAACCGATCGCGATCCTGTTGAAACACAACGGCCTGCACTTCGAAATCCAGATCGACGCCAGCACCCCAGTCGGCCAGACCGACGCCGCCGGCGTCAAAGACGTGCTGGTGGAAGCCGCGCTGACCACCATCATGGACTGCGAAGACTCCGTCGCCGCCGTCGATGCCGATGACAAAGTGGTGATCTACCGCAACTGGCTCGGCCTGATGAAGGGCGACCTGGCCGAAGAAGTGGCCAAGGGCGGCAAGACCTTCACCCGCACCATGAACGCCGACCGCGTCTACACCGGCGTGAATGGCCAGGACGTGACCCTGCATGGCCGTTCGCTGCTGTTCGTGCGCAATGTTGGCCACTTGATGACCATCGACGCGATCCTCGACAAAGACGGCAACGAAGTGCCGGAAGGCATTCTCGACGGGCTGATCACCAGCCTCGCGGCGATCCACAGCCTCAACGGCAACAGCACGCGCAAGAACAGCCGCACCGGTTCCGTGTACATCGTTAAACCGAAAATGCACGGCCCGGAAGAAGCTGCGTTCACCAACGAGCTGTTCGGGCGCATCGAAGACGTACTGAACCTGCCGCGCAACACGCTGAAAGTCGGGATCATGGACGAGGAGCGCCGCACCACGGTCAACCTCAAGGCCTGCATCAAGGCGGCCAGCGAACGCGTGGTGTTCATCAACACCGGCTTCCTCGACCGTACCGGCGACGAGATCCACACCTCCATGGAAGCCGGCGCGATGGTGCGCAAGGCCGCGATGAAGGCGGAAAAATGGATCGGCGCCTATGAAAACTGGAACGTCGATATCGGCTTGAGCACCGGCCTGCAAGGCCGTGCACAGATCGGTAAAGGCATGTGGGCGATGCCCGACCTGATGGCGGCGATGCTCGAGCAGAAGATCGCCCACCCACTGGCCGGCGCCAACACCGCCTGGGTACCGTCGCCTACAGCGGCAGCCCTGCACGTGTTGCATTATCACAAGGTCGACGTATTCGCCCGCCAGGCCGAACTGGCCAAGCGCGAGCGCGCGTCGGTGGACGATATCCTGACCATTCCCCTGGCCAGCAACACCGATTGGTCCGAAGAAGAGATCCGCAACGAGCTGGACAACAATGCCCAGGGCATCCTCGGCTATGTGGTGCGCTGGATCGACCAGGGCGTCGGCTGCTCGAAAGTGCCGGACATCAACGATGTGGGCTTGATGGAAGACCGCGCCACCCTGCGTATCTCCAGCCAGCACATCGCCAACTGGCTGCGTCACGGCATCGTCAATGAAGCCCAGGTCATGGAAAGCCTCAAGCGCATGGCGCCGGTGGTGGACCGTCAAAACGCCGGGGATAAGCTGTACCGTCCACTGGCACCCGACTTCGACAGCAACATCGCGTTCCAGGCAGCGGTGGAGTTGGTGATTGAAGGGACCAAGCAGCCTAACGGGTATACCGAGCCGGTGTTGCATCGCAAGCGTCGGGAGTTCAAGGCTAAAAACGGCCTATAACGAGTGACCGAAACTTAAAAAGCCCTGATCAAACGATTAGGGCTTTTTATTTACCGCAACTAGATTTTGCAACCGGTGAAGAGTTGATGAAAAGCCCCCAACTTAAAGCTGGGATTCAATAGACCGGTTCAGAACCTATTTTAATTATCTACCTACGAGACGAATAAAATGTCACTGTGAAACTTCCGCTTAAAGAAACCTTGAGCTTCTCGTCCTCATAGCTGATATTCAAAAACCAACCCTCGTGGGTAAAGGTGCCATTCTGATTATCCGTTACATCAACGTAAACGTCACCGCTCTTGGCGTAGTAAACCTCTTGACCGTACGGATCATGATACCCATTTCGAAACAAGCTCTTAACATCAAAGTGATAATTCCCCGCATCTAGCTCCTTCCCATATACCCAAAACAGGCTCTCACGAGAAAAAAATCATCACTACGGATCGATATACCGGATCTCTCACCGGAGATAATTGTTGTACGAAAAAAACGGGCTGCTCCGTCGGCCAACACTAATACATGCCCCACAGATTCCACAACTTTTGCACGCACTTCTTTAAACTCGACATCATCGGTAAAGTGGTTATCAGTATTCATTCTCTGCACCTCTTTTAGCGTTAGGGAACGACAAGCTTGTCAGGCCTTCGCACAGTAAAGGAGCAGCTCTGAGGATTGCCTACTGTTAGAGTTAACAGTTTTAGCCACCTACTGACGGACGGTACTGCGATATCCCCAGCTCCCGCTTCACCCTCCTCGCCAATTTCATGCTATCAATCGGTTGGGAGGGAAATCCGCCACGCCCAAATGCATCGTGCTGATCAGGTCTGGCGCCTCCGCTTACCCTGGACTGCTCCACCCTGCGTATCTCCAGCCAGCACATCGCCAACTGGCGCCGGATTTCGACAGCAACGTCGCATTTTCCGGCTGCCGTGGAGCGAGTGATTGAAGAGACTAAGTGGCCTAATGGGTACACCGAGCCGCTGTCGCACCGTCGGCTGAGAAGTTCAAGACTCAAAAGGCATTTAAGTAATCTAAAACCAAACAAGCTCTAATTGCAGAATTAGAGCTTGTTCATGACAACTGTTTAAGGGAATGAGTAGACACCCTTTTGTTTTACGTCGACCGAGATTACTCGCCCATCGCTTTCAAAGGTAGCGGAAATTGTCCCCTCTTGAACATCACCATTGTTTGATGCAACGATGCGAACTTTTCCGCTTAAGGCGTATGCTTTACTGCCTGTAGAATATTGCAGGTACGCTTCCCCACTATCGCCATCAACATAATCGAACTCGTACTCCCCGTTAGTCACGGGCTTTGGATAGGTCATATAAATAGTTTCGCCACCTTTATACCCTGAAAAGGCACGATTATTAAAGTAGATGGATGTTGCTTCGAACGTATGAGTTACCTCCCCATTCAAGTAAAACGTTGCGTTCATGCTCCCGATATATGAACGCCCATTTCCACCCGCGCCACAGCTTGAATTACTTTTCATAATAGACTCCCATTCTTCATTTAGTGATACGCGAATCTAATTCCGCGCTCTCAACTAGTGAATAAGAATTAGAAATCGACGACTACTGTCAGAATTGACAGTCCCGACAAACGGTAGAAACTGCGCCATCCCCCCAAATTCCGCGTCACCCCTCTTCGCCAATTTCATGCTATCAATCGGCTTGAGTGGGAAGGCCACCACGCCCAAATGCCAGCCGATAGCGTACCGATGGTGACGGGAGTTCAAGGCCAAGAAAGGCCTGTAGACAAAAAGCCCTGATCGCGAGATCAGGGCTTTTTCAAGGGTTCAGGGAGACCGACGTGGCCGCATCGCTGGCAAGCCAGCTCCTACGGGATAAATACATTCCATTGTAGGCACTGGCTTGGCAGCAATAGCGCCCGACCAGTAACGTGAAATTCAGGACGCCATCCCTAACTCCCGCTTCACCATCTTCGCCAACTTCACGCTATCGATCGGCTTCAGCAAAAAGTCCACCACACTTAAATGCATCGCATCGATCACGTCGGGTGCTTCCGCGTCCCCCGACATGATGATGATCGGCAGCGCTGCCCGGGTGGATTCGCGTACCTGGCGGATCAACTCCAGGCCATTGCTGGGGGCCATGCGCAGGTCGGTGATCAGTAAACCGATGGAACTGCTGGACTTCAACAAATCCCACGCCGCCTCACCACTGTCGGCGGTCATGCAGCGAATACCGTCCAGCCCCAGGATTTCCGCCAGCAGTTCACGTGCGTCCTTGTCATCGTCAACAATCAACACACGTTGTGGCGGTAAATCAGGCTCCAGCATCACGGCGCTCAGCGCCTCGCGCTCGGCATCACTCAAAATATCGTGGTCGGACATACGGTTCTCAGCAATTCTCATCAATCTCCCAGCACACTCGTCAGACATCTGCGGAAGGGCGATCAATGTGCACTTCGTCGGAAAGTTTGCCTAGTGGGCGTTCTACGGGTTTTGGACGATAGTCATGTAAGGTTTTTCCCTAGGTGTGTGCCGTTTGTATCGACCTAGACTTACGTCCAATGGGCACCCGCTGCCCAGGAGTCGACCATGAGGGACGATAACGACAAAAAAACTGCGGTCACTGTTATGAGTAAAGCTGATGCCTTCGCCCAGGCGGGGAAAACTGCTGTGTTGCAAAATATCCACGGCACCCTGCAATTCCTGCAACGCTTCCCGCCGTTCAACCAGATGGAAAATGCCCACCTGGCGTTTCTGGTGGAACAGTGCCAATTACGCTTTTATGGCCCCGGCGACAGCATCCTCAAACCGTCGGGCGGGCCGGTTGAACACTTCTACATCGTCAAGCAGGGCCGCGTGGTGGGAGAGCGGCCGGACAGCGCCGAAACCACCTTTGAAATCGCCACCGGCGAATGCTTTCCCCTGGCAGCCCTGCTAGGCGAGCGGGCGACCCGCACCGAACACAAGGCCGCCGAAGACACCTTCTGCCTGCAACTGAACAAGCCCGCCTTTATCAAGCTGTTCGCGCTTTCCAGCCCGTTTCGCGACTTTGCCTTGCGCGGCGTCAGCAGCCTGTTGGACCAGGTCAACCAGCAAGTCCAGCAAAAGGCAGTGGAAACCCTTGGCACTCAATACTCCCTGAACACTCGCCTCGGCGAGTTGGCCATGCGTCACCCGGTGACGTGCAGCCCAACCACACCGCTACGCGAAGCCGTCACGCTGATGCATGAGCAACAGGTGGGCAGCATTGTGATCGTCGACGAGCACAAGGCGCCCCTGGGGATTTTCACCCTGCGCGATCTGCGTCAGGTTGTGGCTGACGGCACCAGCGATTTCAACCAGGGTATCGAAGCCCATATGACCCAGGCGCCCTTCTTCCTCACCCCGGACCACAGCGCCTTCGACGCTGCGATCGCCATGACCGAACGGCATATCGCCCATGTGTGCCTGGTCAAGGACCAGCGCCTATGCGGCGTGGTGTCCGAGCGCGACCTGTTTTCCTTGCAACGGGTGGACCTGGTGCACCTGGCGCGTACCATCCGCAATGCACCGCGGGTCGACAACCTGGTGGCGATTCGCGGCGAGATCGGCCAGTTGGTCGAACGCATGCTGGCCCACGGCGCGTCGTCCACCCAGATCACCCACATTATTACGCTGCTCAACGATCACACCGTGTGCCGGGTGATCGAACTGACCCTCGCCGAAAAAGGCGACCCCGGCGTGCCGTTCAGTTGGCTGTGCTTTGGCAGCGAAGGCCGCCGCGAGCAGACGCTGTACACCGATCAGGACAACGGCATCCTGTTCGATGCCAGGGACGCCGCCGAAGCGGCCGAAATCCGTGGCCGCCTGTTGCCACTCGCGCAGCAGATCAACCAGAGCCTGGCGCTGTGCGGGTTCAGCCTGTGCAAGGGCAACATCATGGCCGGCAACCCGGAGTTGTGCTTGTCGCGGGCCGAATGGGCGCGGCGGTTCGCGGCGTTTATCCGCGAGGCGACGCCGGAAAACCTGCTGGGCTCCAGCATCTATTTCGATTTGCGTGTGGTGTGGGGCGATGAGCGCGGTTGCGAGCAATTGCGCCAAGGCATTCTCGACCAAGTGGCCGATAACCGATTGTTCCAACGCATGCTGGCCGAAAACGCGCTGCGTCAGCGACCGCCCGTAGGGCGTTTTCGCGAGTTTGTGCTGACCCGCAACGGTGGTGAGAAAGCCACCCTCGACCTCAAGGTGCAGGGCCTTACGCCCTTTGTCGACGGCGCACGCCTGCTGGCCCTGGCCAATGGCATCCACGCCAACAACACCCTGGAGCGCCTGCGTCAGCTGGTGGTCAAGGAAGTGATCGAGCCCCTGGACGGCGCGGCCTACGAAGAGGCCTACCACTTTATCCAGCAAACCCGCATGCAACAGCATCAGTTGCAGACCCGTGAGAACCAGCCCTATTCCAACCGTGTCGACCCGGAGAGCCTCAACCACTTGGACCGGCGCATCCTGCGTGAATCCCTGCGCCAGGCTCAGCGCCTGCAAAGCAGCCTGACATTGCGGTATCAGCTGTGAGTTTGTTCGGCTGGCTGCGTACGAAGAAGCCCGGGCTCGACAGCAGTCAGCAACAGCGCCTGGAGCAACTGCGCCAACCCTCGCCATTGGGCGACCAACCGTTACGCAGCCAACGCTGGGTCGTGCTGGACCTGGAAACCAGCGGCCTCAACCTCAACCGAGACCAAGTGCTGTCCATCGGTGCGGTGGTGATCGAGGACGGCGCAGTGGACTTTTCGCAGATGTTCGAGCGCACCCTGCAACGGGTCGAAACAAAACTCAGCCCCAGCGTGTTGATCCACGGCCTCGGCCCCAGTGCGATCGCCGCCGGCAGCGACCCGGTCGACGCGTTACTGGACTTCATGGACTTTGTAGGTGACAGCCCATTGCTCGCCTTCCATGCGCCATTCGATCAACACATGCTGTGTCGGGCGCTCAAGGACAGCCTGGGTTACCGCCTGGCCCATCCGTTTCTTGACGTTGCAGACATCGCCCCTCTGCTGTGCCCGGATGCGCATATCCGTGAAGCCGGGTTGGACGATTGGATCAACCACTTCCATCTGCACGTAGGCGAGCGCCATCACGCCAGCGCCGATGCCCTGGCCACGGCGGAGCTGATGCTGATCCTGTTCAGCCGCGCGCGCCAGCAACACATCGACACGCCACAGGCGTTGCAAGAGCGTTTGAGCCAATGGAAACGGCGTCAACACGCGCCATCGTTTTAATGTCATCTCCCGACAGACGCCAATTGCGCCCACTCCACGGCTCTGACACAATCGCGAATAATTCTCGTTAGTTTAAACATCCCGTTTACTAGGTGATGCCTTGTCGTCGATCCAGAACCCACACAGTGAGCTTGTTGGCGCGTTGTATCGCGACCATCGTGGCTGGCTGCTGGCCTGGCTTCGACGCAACGTCGCCTGCCCGAGCCGCGCCGAAGACCTGAGCCAGGACACCTTCATGCGCCTGCTGGGCCGTGACGAGTTGCGTGAACCCCGCGAGCCACGGGCCTTCCTGGTAGCCATCGCCAAGGGCTTGTTGTTCGACTACTTCCGCCGCGCCGCCCTGGAACAGGCGTACCTCACCGAGCTGATGCTGATCCCGGAAAGCGAACACCCTTCGCCGGAAGAACAGCAACTGATCCTCGAAGACCTCAAGGCCATCGACCGCCTGCTCGGCAAGCTGTCGAGCAAGGCCCGCGCTGCCTTCCTCTACAGCCGGCTCGACGGCCTGGGCCATGCAGAAATCGCGCAACGCCTTGGCGTGTCGGTGCCCCGTGTGCGCCAGTACCTGGCCCAGGGCATTCGCCAGTGCTATATCGCCCTGTATGGCGAGCCGCAGTTACGGTGATCAGTTCCAAACCGGTCTCGGCCCGCGTGCTTGATGCCGCGATTGCCTGGCAATTGTCCCTCGACTCGGGCGACGGCAGCCTGGTGGAGCGCGAAGAGTTCGACAAATGGCTGGCCAGCGATGAAGAGCACGCCCGCGCATGGCGCCAGTTGGGCATGCTCGACCAGCGTTTCAGCGTGGCCTCGGGCCCCGCACGGGCGGCACTGTTGCAATCGCGCGAAGGCATTCGCCAGCGCGTGCGCAAGCTGGGCAGCGGCCTGGCGAGCATTGCACTGGTCGTCGGCCTGGCGTTGTTTGCCGGTGAGCGCTTTGTGCCGATCCACTATTGGCTGGCCGACCAACGCACCGCCACCGGCGAACAGCGCACGCTGAAGCTGGCGGATGGCACGCTGATCAACCTCAACACCCACAGCGCCATCGACGTGCGTTTTGACGAAAAACGCCGGCTGATCGTGTTGCAGGAAGGCGAGATTCTGGTCGAGACCGGCCACAACGACGCACGCCCCTTTTATGTACAGACCCGCGACGGCAGCCTGCGCGCATTGGGCACGCGGTTTATCGTCAAGCGTGAAGACGACGCGACGCGCTTGAGCGTGCTGCAATCGGCGGTGGCCGCCCGGCCCGAGGCGCTGCAACAGGAACAGGTCTTCAAGGAAGGCCAGCAAGTGCTGATGCGCAGCGGCGGCCTCGGCCCGCTGCTGGCCGTTACCCCGGCCACTGACGCCTGGACCCGCGGCATGCTGGTGGTGGACAACGCCCGCCTGGGCGATGTGGTCGAGGAGCTGAGCCGCTACCGCACCGGCTACCTGGGCGTGGATAAAAACGTGGCCGACCTGCGCATTACCGGCAGCTTCCCACTGCACGACACCACCTTGGCACTCAATGCGCTGCTGCCGACCTTGCCGGTACAGATTGAGCAGCACACGCCGTGGTGGGTGACGGTTAAGGGCAAGCCTTAGGTTTGGCGGTGCCTTGGCTATCGCTTTCGCAGGCAAGCCAGCTCCCACATTTGACCGCGTTCCACCTGAAAAAACTCGGTCGAATGTGGGAGCCGGGCTTGCCCGCGAAGAGGCCCGCAAGCACACCTTAACGCCCAGGGAAAAATATTTTCATCCTGCCCTATCACTTTTCGATTCTCGTTCGGCACCTAGGCAATTGCGAAATATTTCCATTCAGGAGCCGCCTTATGTCCCGCACGCTAGACACCCTGTTGCGCCCCAGCCTGTTAGCCATGGCCATTGCCCTCAGCGCCCCGCTGGCCAGCACCTCGCTGATCGCCGCCGAACAGGCCTCCAGCGTGCGCGCCTACAACCTGTCGGCGGCACCGTTGGCCACGACCCTCAACCAGATCGCCAGCCAGGGCGGCCTGGCGCTGACCCTCACCCCGGCGCTCGCCGCGGGCAAGACCTCGGCGCCGGTCCAAGGCCAGTTCGATGCGCCGGGTGCGCTGCGTGAGGCGTTGCGTGGTACCGGGTTGCAGTTGGAGCAGAGCAGTGCGGGGACTTATACCTTGGTGGCGGTGCCCGATGGCGTGATGGCACTGCCGGAGACCAATATCACGGGCCAGGAGAGCTATGAAAACGCGTGGGGCCCGGTGGACGGTTATGTCGCAACACGCACCGCTGCGGGTACCAAAACTGACACACCGATTGCCGAACTACCCCGTTCGGTGACCGTAATCACTCGCAAGCAGATGGAAGACCGCTCCGTACTCAACCTCAATGACGCTTTGCGCTACACCGCTGGCGTGCAGAGTTCCGGTTACGGCTCGGACTCCCGCAGTGATTGGTTGCTCGTACGCGGTTTTGTTCCGACTCAATTCCTCGACGGCCTGCCATTGCCCAAAGGCAACTACGCGACGCCGAAAATCGACACTTGGAACTTGGAACGCATTGCCGTACTACGCGGCCCGGCATCATCGGTTTACGGGCAAACCCCACCAGGCGGTTTGCTGGATATGGTCAGCCGCCGCCCGCAGGCTGAAAACTCGAATGAAATCAAGGTGCAGGCCGGCAGCAACAATCACAAGCAGATCAACTTCGACAGCACCGGCAAAATCGATGACGAGGGCCAGTTTCTTTATCGTGTCAGCGGCGTAGTACGCGACAGCAACACCGCTGTAGACCATATCCCGGACAAGCGCTACAACATCGCTCCAAGCCTTACCTGGAATATCAATGAAGATACCAAGCTGACGTTGATCACTCAGTTCACGCGCGACGATACAGGTATCACAGGGCAGTTTCTGCCGCTGCAAGGCACCAAGTTGAGCTCGCCGGCCGGCAAGATCTCCCACCACAAGAATCTGGGTGATCCGGATTGGGAATTCTACGACCGCACCTACTACGCGCTTGGGTATGCCTTCGAAACTCGCTTGAACGATACATGGCAGTTTCACCAGAACCTGCGCTACACCAAGAACGAGCTGTCGTTCCAAGGTATCACCGCTGGCGGCGCGTTCTTTCCGAATGGCCCTGAAGTGGCGGTCGACGCTGATGGTAACGTGAGCCGCTCAGCCGGCAAGGTTGATGAGAACATCGGCCAGTTCGCCGTCGACAATAATTTCCAGGCCGACTTCCAGACCGGTACGGTAAGCCACACGCTGTTGCTGGGGCTGGACCATCAGCGCTCCAACAGCGATGCGCGCTGGCTGTGGGGGTCTGCAGGTGTGCCTACTATCAATTTTAATCGTCCGGTGTACGGGCAGGACTTCTCCAACGTCCAGTACTTCACGATGTACGACTACACGCAAAAGACCCAACAGACCGGCTTGTATGTACAGGACCAAATGGCCCTCGACAACTGGCGCCTGACCCTCGGTGGCCGTGAAGACTGGGTGCACACGGGCACTACCTTCCATAACCTGAACGACGCCACCAACACTCAGCGTGATAAGCACTTCAGCGGCAACGCAGCGTTGAGCTACGTGTTTGACAACGGCCTTACTCCTTATTTGTCATACGCCGAATCGTTCCAGGCTGGCTCAGGCACCCAAGTAGGCAGCACCGGGGCATTCAAGCCAACCGAAGGAAAACAGTACGAAGCCGGTATCAAGTATCAGCCCCCAGGTACCAAAGCGTTGTTTACCGCTGCCGTATTCGACCTGACCCAGCAAAATACATCAGTCACCGAGGGCAGTATCACTCGCCAGGTGGGTGAAGTGCGGATACGTGGATTGGAATTGGAAGCCAGTGCCGACGTGACCGAAAGCCTTAAACTGGTGGGGTCCTACACTTATAACGACAGCGAAATCACCGAAGGTGTTGCCACTGAAAAAGGTAACCGCCTGAACCAGCTACCTCGCAACCAAGCCACTGGTTGGGCTGACTACACATGGCGCAGCGGGTTGCTGGACGGTTTTGGTGTCGGCGCAGGAGTGCGCTACGTCGGTGACACCTACGGCAACGCTACCAATACAGACTTGGGCCACGTCGGCTCCTACACCGTGTATGACGCCTCGGTACACTACGACCTCGGACGCTTGAACAGCACCATGAAAGGCGTGACGGTAGCGGTCGACGCGAAGAACATCTTCAACAAGGACTACCTGTCCACCTGCGATGGTTTTTACTGCTACTACGGCGACCAGCGTAACGTGGTCGCTAGCGTTAACTACAAATTCTAAGACGGTAAAAACCGCCAATGAAGGGCCGCCTGAACCGCGGCCCTTTTAACTTTGGAGCCGTGATGAAAAGCAAAACCATCCGCCGCTGGTCCTTCATCCACACCTGGACCAGCCTGATCTGCACGGTATTCCTGCTGCTGCTCGCCCTCACTGGCCTGCCACTGGTGTTTCACCACGAGATCGACCACCTGCTGGGCAACGAGCCGGAGTTGGCGCAGATGCCTGCCGACACGCCACAGCTCAACCTGGAACAACTGGTGGCCAAGGCTCAGGCCCATCGTCCTGGCGAAGCCATGCAGTACCTGGCGTGGGATGAAGATGACAAGAACGGCGTGATCGCGATCATGGCCGCCACCGCCGGCACCGAACCCAACTCGTCCCACACCTTCATGCTCGACGCGCGCACGGGTGAAGCCGTGGAGACCCCGGCGGCGAACGGCGGCTTGACCCTGTTCCTGCTGCGCCTGCATGTGGACATGTTCGCCGGCCTGCCGGGCAAGCTGTTGCTGGCGTTCATGGGCATTTTGTTTGTGCTGGCGATCATCTCGGGCACGGTGTTGTACCTGCCGTTCATGCGGCGCTTGACGTTCGCCACTGTGCGCCAGGACAAATCCACCCGCCTGCGCTGGCTCGACCTGCATAACCTCATCGGCGTGGTCACACTGACGTGGGCGCTGGTGGTGGGCGTGACCGGCGTGATCAGCGCCTGCGCCGACCTGATCATCGCCGCCTGGCGCCAGGACAGCCTCAGCGCGATGATCGAACCTTACAAAAACGCCCCGCCACTGACCCAACGTGCGCCAGCCACCGAGCTGTTGGCGATTGCCGCCAAGGCCGCACCCGGCATGGCGCCGGACTTCATCGCCTTCCCCGGCACGCGCTTTTCCAGCGAGCACCATTACGCCGTGTTCATGAAGGGCAGCACCCACCTGACCTCGCACCTGCTCACGCCGGTGCTGATCGACGCCAGCACCCTGGCCGTCACCGCCATCGCCGAACGGCCGTGGTACATGGACGCCATGGGCATGTCCCAACCGCTGCATTTTGGCGACTACGGCGGCATGCCGATGAAGATCCTGTGGGCGGCGCTGGATGTGCTGACCATCATCGTGCTGGTCAGTGGGATTTACTTGTGGATCGTGCGGCGCAAGGCGGGCAAGGCATGAAGCCCAGGCAATCGAATTTCTGGAAGGTGTTTGGTGTGCCGCTGGTGATTGGCCTGCTCAGCGCCGCCGGGTTGTTTGCGGCATTGCTCGGCGATGGGCTGTGGGATTCGCTCAGTTGGCTCGGGTTAGGCATTCCCGCTGCAATTGGCACTTGGGCCTTGCTCAAACGGTGAGATAGATTAGCCCAGCCCTTTCTTGAGGAATGCCCATGTCCGCTCCCAGCATGACCTTGTTCCACAACCCCGCTTCACCGTTCGTTCGTAAGGTTCGCGTGTTGCTGGCTGAAACCGGCCAGCAGGACCGCGTCGCCTTGCACGGCTGCATGCCGACCCCGGTCAACCCGGATGCGCAGGTGGTGCAAGGCAACCCCGTGGGCAAGATCCCGGCCCTGCGCCTGGCCGACGGCACGGTGCTGCACGACAGCCGGGTGATCCTCGATTACTTCGACCACCAGCACGTCGGCAACCCGCTGATCCCGCGCGACGGCTCGGCCCGCTGGCGCCGCCTGACCTTGGCCTCGATGGCCGACGGCATCATGGATGCCGCCGTGCTGGTGCGCTACGAGACCGCCCTGCGCCCGGCGGAAAAGCAATGGGACCAATGGCTGGACGAGCAGCGCAACAAGATCCGCCGCAGCCTCGCCGAATTGGAAGCGGACGCGATTGCCGAACTGACCAGCCACTTCGACATCGCCGCCATCAGCGTGGCCTGCGCCTTGGGTTACCTGGACTTCCGTCATCCGGATATGCAATGGCGCCTGGCTAACCCGAAGCTTGCCGCCTGGTATGCCGAGGTCAGCCAGCGGCCTTCGATGCTGGAAACCCAGCCGCCCGTGTGACGTTCACACCGACCCAATGTGGGAGCGGGCTTGCCCGCGATCGCGGTATGTCATTCAGCACATCTGTTTCTGAACCACCGCTATCGCGGGCAAGCCCACTCCCACATTGGACGGTGGTGGTATTGAGGAACGTAACGATCCTTGAGGCTAAATGCGCCCCCACTTGCTGGTCCTCCCGCAACCCGATCATTGCACCGCCTCCAGGTCAAACGACATCGGCTCAGCCGCCTTGCGCTTGCCCACGCCATACCAATCCAACTTACGCGTCAGCACCATCACCGTGCCCAGCAGGCCAAACAGCAGCAGCGAGCCCATCAGCAACGCGTAATCCTCGGCACTCAGCAGGCCGTACAACAAGCCATACAGCGCCGCCAACCCCGCTGAAAACCCCAGGCCGTGAGCGACGCTGCGCAGCACATGGCACACGTAGAAGCCAATCAACAACACGCAGGCGCTGGCAGAGATGAGATAAGCCAGCGCGAACCCAATGTGCTCGGACAACGACAGCAACAGCAGGTAGAAAAACGCCAGCGCAAACCCCACCAACGCGTACTGCACCGGATGCACTGCCAGGCTCTTGAGTACTTCGAACAGGAAGAAGCCGGCGAAGGTCAGGGCGATGAAGAGCAGCGCGTATTTGATCGCACGGTCGCTCTTGAGGTACTGGTCCACCGGATCGATGAAGTTCACGCCGAAGCTGCGGTTGTTGAAGTCTTCACAGCCCTGCTTGTCCAGGCAGGTTTGCAGCGCTTGCTCAAGGTTGGTGGAGAAGAACGAGGTCTGCCAGTTGGCGCTGAAGCCCTTGTCGGTAATCTCGCGTTGTGCCGGCAGGAAATTGCCGATGAAGCTGGGATGTGGCCAGTTGGAAGCGAGTGACACCTGGCTGGTCTTGCCCACCGGCACCACTTGCAGTTGCTCGGTGCCTTGCAGGCGCAGGTCGAAAGCAAAGTTCACGACGTTGGGCTTTTTGCTGTCGTGCTCCGGCAGTGTCACGTGCACGCCTTCGCCCAGCCAGTCCACCTGGGAGCCGGGTTCGAACTCCAATTGCTGGCTGCCCAGCTCCAGCTTCAGCGCGTTTTCGATGCCGCGAATATCGCTGATGCCCACCGCGAGAAATGCCGGCTCAAAGCGGTAATCGGCGAAGTCTTCGGTGATACCCAACTGCGCAGGCAATTCGAAATGCCCGCTGATGCGGTTGTCGGCATGGAACAGCCGCGCCTGGTAGATGCCCCGTGCGCGCAATTCGGTCTGCACCTTGCCGTCGAGTTCAAATCGGTCCGGCAGGAAATACAGACGACCGCGCTCTTCACGGGTGACTTCGTAGCGTTTGTTGAGCTTTTCATTGAGCTTCCACTCGCGGACGGTCTTGCGATACGGCACTACCATCACCGGGCCGGTGAGGCGCTGGGCGTAGCTGGAGCTGCGGGCGATGTCCATCAATACGCCATCGCGCAGTTGCTGGCGGTCGCTGATAATGCCGTTGATCATCAGCAACGGAATCAGCAACAGCAGGATCAGCAGCGCAATCGCGCCAAGTTTGAAAAGCAGGCTGCGGTTCATGGGTCTCTCCCTGTTTTGATGGGGAGAGTCTGGGCAGACTATGTGGGGGATTTATGTGGGCAATGTGGAGACTGTGTGGAGATGCAGCACCGCCTGCACGCCGCCGTCGACATTGCCGATCTGCAATGCGCCGCCGTGCAGCTTCATCACTTCCTCGACAAAGTTGAGGCCCAGGCCGGTGCTTTTGCGCCCACTGGCCGGGCGTGGCAGCGAGTAGAAACGCTCGCTCAGGCGTGGCAGGGCGTAGTCGGGAATCGGCGTGGCCTGGTTGAACAGGCTCACCTGCACGTCGTTGTGTCGCGTCTGCGCGCTGAACCTCAGCAGGCCGCCGGGCGGCGTGAAGTCCAGTGCATTGTCCAGCAGGTTGCCCAGTGCCTGACGCAGCAGAAAGGGTTCGCCATACACGTTTACATCCGCCGCAATCGTCTGCTCGACGCGCAACCCGGCGCCTTCGATACGGGCACACTGGGCCTTGATTACCTCATCGACCATGGCCGCCAGTGCAATACTGGCCTGCTCTTCCAGGCCCTGGCGTTGTTCGACCTGCGCCAGGTTCAGCAGGCGCTCGATCAACTGCTGCAGGCGCGCACTTTCGCTGTCGATATTGCCGACGAAGCGCTGCTGCTGCTCACGGGTCATATCGCCCTGCAACAGCTCGGCCGCACCGCGTATCGCCGCCAGCGGGCTCTTCAATTCATGGGTCAGGGTGTGCACGTAGCGCTCGACGTAAGCCTTGCCTTCCAACTGCGTGCGCATGTGCTCGACGGCAGTAGAGAGCTGCTTGAGTTCGCCGCCACGGTAATGGGGCAACTCGGCACGCCGGCCTTCGCTCACCGCTTCGGCATAGGCCGTCAGCCGCCTAAGGGCAACGCTCAGCCACCACGACAATACCGCGCCAAGCAACAGGCCAAGGATCACCAAGCCAGCGCCGTACCACAGCAAGCGCCGCTCAGTGCGGTCGACATACGGCTGCAACGAGCTATTTGGCTTGGCCACGGTGACCACGCCAATGATATGGCCGTTGTCACGGATCGGCGCGCCCACGTGCATTACCGATGAGGCAGGGTCGTCCAGTTCGCTGCGGGTGGAACGCGCACCGTACTCGCCACGCAAGGTCAGGTACACGTCGTTCCACTTCGAATAGTCCTGCCCCACCGCTTTGCCCGTGGAATCGAGCAACACGGTGCCCTTGGCGTCGGTCACGTAGATGCGATGGTTGACCTGGTTTTTCGGCAGCCCCCAGATGGTCGCGCCCGGCTGGCGATTGCCGTAGGCCTTGAGCAACTCCGGCCAGTGGCTTTGGCCGAGGGTGCCGTTCTTTACGTCGTCGCGCAGGATCTCGGCCAGCAGGTTGGCGGTGTCCACCAGGGTTTCTTCGGTGGACTGGCGCACGCCGGGGCGGATTTCCTTCATCACGGTGCTGAGCACAAAGTAGCCGGTCAGGCCGATAAACAGCGCGTACACCAGGAAGATCCGCAGCCCCAGGCGCATCAGCTATTGCTCGGGCTGTAGCTGTAGCCGAGGCCGCGGTGAGTCTGGATCGGCTCGGCCTCGGCGGCCACGCTGCGTAATTTGCTGCGCAGGCTTTTGATGTGGCTGTCGATATTGCGCTCGTAGCCGGCATCCGCCGCCACGCCTACCGCGTCCAGAAGTTGCTCGCGGCTGAACACGCGCTCGGGCTGTTCCAACAGGCTTTGCAGTAAACGGAATTCATGGCGCGTGAGGCTCAAAGGCTGGCCGCGATAGCTGATCTGCATGCGCTCCAGGTCAACCTGGAACAGCGCCGGCGCAGCACCAGGGCCAATCCGCTTGAGGATCGCCCTGACCCGCGCCGTCACTTCCCGTGGGCTGAAGGGCTTGACCACATAATCATCGGCGCCGATCTCCAGCCCCACCACGCGGTCGATCTCACCATCCCGGGCACTGAGGAACATCACCGGCACTTCGCTGAACCGGCGCAGTTGCTTGCAGGTTTCAAACCCGGTGATATCTGGCAGGCCGATGTCGAGGATGATCAGGTCGGCAGGCGTCTGGCGCTGATGGGCCAGCGCCTCCTGGCCGAGGCTCAGCCAGGTGGTGGTGAAGCCCTCGCCTTGCAGGGCGAATATCAGTGTGTCGGCTATTGCCGCTTCGTCTTCGACAATCAGGATATGCGCCATGGTGGTCCGTCAGCAGTCCGGTTTGTCGGCAGTGTAACGACGCGCCGGGTTCACCGCCGCGCCAAATTCACGCAGGGCCTTGGCGCCGATCAACAAGGGGTAGTTGAAGCTGCTGCGGTCGGTGAGGTTGACCTCGACAGTGCGCTTGACGTTGCCCAGGCACATTTCCAGGTCGACCACCGGACGTTTGGCCACGGACGGCTCGTCCTTGTCGTCGTCTTCGTCGGCGCGGCTCTTGATCTTGCTGATGCGCGACACTTTGTGTTCATAGACTTTATTGGACGCGTCCTTGCCGCCGAGGCGGAAGCGCACCCAATCGTCGCCATCACGGGTGAAGGTCTCGATGTCGCGGGCCGACAGCGAGGCAGTCAGCGCGCCGGTGTCCATCTTGGCCTTGAAGGTTTCGCCGATCTCCGGCAGTTGGATGTATTCGTAGCGACCGTATAGGGTCGGCTCGGCGGCCATGACAGGCAAGGCAGCCAGGGCGAGGGAGGCAAGGAGCAGTTTCACGAAGTGATTTCCTCGGAAAGAAGTAGGCGGATTCTAGACCGCAAAGGCAGCACTTAGTTAGCTCGCTCCAGCATAACCGGCACATTGTGAAACATTCGTCCGGCGAATTCGGATTTGGCCTCTAGACTCACCTCTCTTATCATGGCCCGCCCACAGGACTCCAAGAGTTACTTATGCGCCGCCTGCTCACCGGCTGTTTCGTCACACTGCTGCTATTGCTCAACACCCTGGTGCTGTTCGGCCCGTTGATGGTGTTTGCCCTGCTCAAGCTGGTTGCCCCCGGTCGCTTGCGTGACTACATGTCGTGGGCGGTGATGTGGATCGCCGAGACCTGGGCCGAGATCGACAAGCTGATTTTCTCGCTGTGCATCCCCACCCGCTGGGATATTCGCGGCGGCGACGATTTGCGCGGTGACACCAGCTACCTGGTGATCAGCAACCACCAATCCTGGGTGGATATCCCGGCGCTGATCCAGGCCCTCAACCGGCGCACGCCGTTCTTCAAATTCTTCCTGAAAAAAGAGCTGATCTGGGTGCCCTTCCTGGGCCTGGCGTGGTGGGCGCTGGATTACCCGTTCATGAAGCGCTACACCAAGGCGTTCCTGGCCAAGCACCCGGAACTGGCGGGGCAGGATTTGAAGATCACCAAAGAGGCCTGCGAGCTGTTCAAGCGCCAGCCGGTGACGGTGGTCAATTACCTGGAGGGTACGCGGTTCACCGAAGGTAAACGCAAGCAGCAGGACTCACCGTTCACGCGCCTGCTCAAGCCCAAGGCCGGTGGCGTGGCATTCGTGCTGGCGGCGATGGGTGAACAACTGGACGCGGTGCTCGACGTGACGGTGGTCTACCCGCAAGACAGGATTCCGGGGTTCTGGGATTTGATCTGCGGATCGGTACCGACGGTGATCATTGATATCCGTACCCGCGAGCTGGACCCCGCGTTGTGGCAAGGGGATTACGAGAACGATCCGGCATTTCGCCAGACCGTCCAGAACTGGGTCAACCAGCTCTGGACGGAGAAGGACGCGCGCATCGAACAACTGCGCGCGGAGCGTCCTTAACTGCCGGTGCCCCAGGCCTGGGCCAGCTTGCCCAGCACCGAGCTGCTGGCACCCTGGCCGCCCAGGTATTGCAGGATCACCGGGGCAAACTGGCCGACCATGCCACTGTCCATGCCCAAGGCGCTGAACGCGGTGTTCAGGTCGTTGGTGTTCTTCACATTGCCCAGCAGGCCGTCGAGGCCGCTGGTCTTGCTGCCGCCGGTCTGGCCGAGCATCCCGCTCAAGGCCCCGAGGCTACCCAACGCATTGTTGCCCGACAGCTGGTCGAGCCCCGGCACGCTATTGCCCAGCTGCGAATAGTCGTTGCCGCTCAGTTTGTTCTTGGCCAGGCCCAGCATGGCGCCCGTACCGCCCACCGCTTGTTCGGGCGTGATATTCAGTTGCGAGGTCAGGGCGCTCAACAACCCGGCCGTCTCGGACGACGGTGCGGCTGCAGCGGCCTTGTTGTTGCCACCCTGCATACCGGAAATGGCGTTGGCCGCGTCGCCAAGGCTGAACCCTGCGGCGAACACCGGGCCGGCCGCCAGGGTCATCAGGCAGGAAAGGGCGAAACCGCGTGAAATCTTCATCGAAACAACCTCTGGGTGTAGGGGTGAAAGCAGGCGTTTGACTGGGGATCCGGCACATTGTTCCGGGTCGGCCGAGGAACCCAATCGGCATATCAGAGTCCATGAAATGACTTCAAGACTTGCCAGGAACAGCCATATGAGCGCCACCCGTCCCCAAGTAATTGAACAAAAACCGCCTTTCTGGAACCGTCCACGCGTGTTCATCGGCGTCTGCGTGGCCATCGTCGCCGGCCTCGGCGGCGCGTTCTACACCCAGGACAACGTCAATTCCGCCGCCACCCTGGTGACCACCGCCCAGCAACCCGCGGCGCAGATTATGGCGCACAACGATTACCTCGAAGTAGAGCCGATCGCCACGGCAGCAGTTGAGCCGGATCGCAGCCTGGAACTGTGGGCCATGCCCGACGGCAGCGCACCGGTGTCGCTTGGGCTATTGCCGGAGGATGGCAAAGGCATCATCGGACTCAACCCCCGCCAGCAGGAAAGCATCAGCAAGCCGGTGGAGCTGATGGTGAGTTCGGAGACCAAGGGTGGTTCCATCAGCAAACAGCCGACGGGGCCGACCGTCTACCAAGGCGCACTGGCCACACGCTGATCCCCCAAACACCACAAACCCATGTGGGAGGGGGCTTGCTCCCGATAGCTGTAGTTCAGTCACAACTTTACTGACTGAGCCACCGCCATCGGAGCCCCCTCCCACATTGATATTCAGTGCCTGGGTGACTTGCTCGTGGCAAGGGATGGCGCTTTATAGTTCGGCCGTCGTCCACATGGCGACACGGGTTTGGCGACCCGGTGAATGGTGCAAAAGCTTCTGCTTTGTTGCAGGCCCTTTTGCGTCCGCAATATCCGCTTTCATGGTGGCTGTGCGCGGGAGACCTTCGGGTCTGCCGGTTCCATTCCCGGTTCGCCAACCTGCGTACAGCTGCCACCCAATTCGTTTGGCGACAAATATGTGTGTAGCCCACCTCTACTTGAATGGGTTCAAAACATGAACCGATACATGCCGCTCACCGGCCACGACAGCGCCACCCCATCCCTGCACACCGACACCCTCGTCCCCCAGGACTTCGACCTGCTATGCGCCATTGCGCTGTGCGACGGCTGCGATTTGCTCGATGTCATCAGCCGGCGATTGCAGGCTTAAAAATTGCCGCAAAAAGGGCGATGCCCTGTCGCCCTTTCTGTACCTGCCTATGCAATTTCTGGCAGCTTCAAATATACCGACTTCCATATAAAACGAATTTTTCATATCGAATAATTATAAATTACTGTCATTTCTAACAGTACCCCACGCTAGCAAACCGTCTTAGCATTCAGACGTCACCTCACAATTCAATTAAGGATCAGATATGAATTATCAATTCGCCGTAGGAATGCTGGCTGCTTGTGTATTGGCCGGGGGCGCTCATGCAGCTGATATCAAGGACTGCCCGGCACCTAGCACCATTAAATCTGAAGCATTCCAAGAAACCATCCAAGGTAATAGGGTCGACGGTTTCAAATACACCGCCGAGAGCGGTGGTAGGGAGTGGACGGGCCAAACAGGTAACACTAAACATGATTACCTGGAACGTAAATATGAACTCGAAGCAGAGACGATCAATGTAGTGAATGGAAAGCTGCGCTGTGACTACGGCGGCAAAACGCTGATAGAAAATGGTGAAACTGCAGTTCCTTATCTAAGACTCACAGCAACGCAATAATTAATAAGGGCGACTTTGCGGTCGCCCTTCCCGCAACCCACAGGAGGCGGGTAATGAGAAGCTCACTACTTGCAGGTATGTTGGCCACGATGGCCCTGGTGAACACTGTCGGTGCAGCGACCTCCACCTGTCCCTCGATCCAAGCCATCAAACAAACGGAGATGATCAATGGCGGTTACCGCTATGAGGCGTCACAACCTGATGGACGGGCCTGGATAGGTGAAAACCCGTTGGCTGCCGCTTCGTACTTGAATGATTCGACCTTTCACGATGCCCGGTACGATGCAAACAACAAAACCGTCACCTGCACCTATAAGGGCCCCATGAATAACGACGCGAGCTTTTCGGTCGCGCTCAAACCTGTGTCTGCCTGGAACCTTATCCCTCCTATTGGCGAGTGGAAAGGCACGTATTGCGAAGCACTGGCAATTTCCAAGTGCTCATTTACGCATCAGTAAAAACGTCACCCGAATCATTCCGACCGTTCACGTTCACAAATCCTCAGCCAGCCGTCGACGTTCTTGCGGAACTGTGGGCCCGGCACGGCCCACCCAAGGCAGCCTTCTCACGATTTTCGACGCGAAGGTTCAGCCACAAACAAAGGAACTGTGACGACATGATCGGATTGATACCCAATATTTTCGCTGCCGCTACCGCACTCAACCTTCTCGATTTTCGCAGGCCACACCAGGCCTCATCGGGCCAGGCCATCGACATCGGCCAATGCCCAGCCGTCAGCGACATCCACTCCAAACCCTACACGGACCCTGACCTGCCACCGCCCTACGGCGAAGGCTATGAATACTCGGCCCACACCAGGGGCAGGACATGGAAGGGCCAGACAGCCGGAACAGATGACGATTATCTAGCCCCCAGGTACGCACTCAAGGCAGAGACCATCACCCAGACAGAGGGAAGGCTACGTTGTGACTATGGCGGAAAGACTGTCGTTGAAGAGGGTGTAACAGCCACTCCCTACCTGCGGCTCAACTCACAATAAATAATAAGGGCGACCCTGGGGTCGCCCTTATTATTTGCCCTGCTCTTTATGCCGCACTGAACAACTTATGCGGATCAATCACAAACTTCTTCGGCACACCCGCATCGAACTCGCCATACCCACGCGGCGCGTCGTCCAGGCTGATCACCTGCACACCGACGATCTCGGCAATGTTGATACGGTCCCACATGATCGCCTGCATCAACGCGCGGTTGTACTTCATCACCGGGGTCTGGCCGGTGTGGAAGCTGTGGGACTTGGCCCAGCCCAGGCCGAAGCGGATGCTCAGGCTGCCCATTTTTGCCGCAGCGTCCACAGCACCCGGATCTTCGGTGACGTACAGGCCAGGGATACCGATCTTGCCCGCCACGCGCACCACGCCCATCAGGGAGTTGAGCACGGTGGCCGGGGCTTCCGCCTTGACGCCTTCATGACCATGACCACGGGCTTCGAAGCCCACGGCATCGACGGCGCAGTCCACTTCCGGCTCACCCAGCAGTGCGGCGATCTGTTCGTGCAGCGGGGTGTCCTGGGACAGGTCGGCAATCTCGAAGCCCTGGGCCTTGGCGTGGGCCAGGCGGATCGGGTTGACGTCACCGATGATCACCACTGCCGCACCCAACAGGCGCGCCGATGCCGCCGCCGCCAAGCCCACAGGGCCGGCACCGGCGATATAAACCGTGCTGCCTGGGCCAACGCCGGCAGTGACGGCGCCGTGGTAGCCGGTGGGGAGAATGTCGGAGAGGCAGGTCAGGTCGCGGATTTTCTCCATGGCCTTGTCGCGGTCCGGCAGTTTGAGCAGGTTGAAGTCGGCGTACGGCACCAGCACGTACTCGGCCTGACCACCGGTCCAGTCGCCCATGTCGACGTAGCCGTAGGCGCCACCGGCACGGGCCGGGTTGACGGTGAGGCATACGCCGGTGTGCTGCTCCTTGCAGGAACGGCAGCGGCCGCACGCCACGTTGAAGGGTACGGAAACCAGGTCGCCGATCTTCAGGTTTTCGACGTCGCTGCCCTTCTCGATCACTTCACCGGTGATTTCATGACCGAGCACCAGGCCGGTCTGGGCAGTGGTGCGGCCACGCACCATGTGTTGGTCGGAGCCGCAGATGTTGGTGGAGACCACGCGCAGGATGACGCCGTGCTCAATCTTCCTGCCACGGGGGTCCTGCATTTTGGGATAGTCGATTTTCTGTACTTCGACCTTGCCGTTGCCGAGATACACGACACCACGATTACCAGACATGCTTTCACCTCGCTGTTGTTTTTATGGAACCGCGTTGCCCGTTTGGGTGGGCAGCGCGTTAAGTGCTCGGGTTACAGATGCTGTTTTTGCGTTGTTTGTAAGGGCCTCATCGCGGGCAAGCCCGGCTCCCACATTTTGATCTATGAACACATTCAAAAATGTGGGAGCTGGCTTGCCTGCGATAGCGATCTAAAGAACGACCGTGCGATTGGCGTTCAAAAACACCCGCCGCTCAATGTGATACCCAACGGCCCGGGCCAACGTCAGCCCTTCGATATCGCGCCCCTTGGCGATCAAATCCTCGGGGTAATGACTGTGATCCACCACCTCCACACCCTGGGCAATGATCGGGCCTTCATCCAGATCGTTGTTGATGTAATGCGCTGTGGCCCCCACCAACTTCACGCCCTTGTTGTACGCCTGGTGATACGGCTTGGCGCCCTTGAACCCCGGCAGCAACGAGTGGTGAATGTTGATGGCCTTGCCATCCAGCTTGCGGCACAGCTCCGGCGACAGCACTTGCATGTAGCGCGCAAGGATCACCAATTCCGCGCCGGTGTCTTCCACCACTTGCCACACCTGACGCTCCTGGGACGGTTTGTCGTTGGGGTCGAGGGGGAAATGGTAGTAGGGAATTTGGTGCCAGTCGGCCAAAGGTTTCAAATCGGGGTGGTTGGACACCACCGCGACCACGTCCATCGACAGTTGGCCGATACGCTGGCGATACAGCAGGTCGTTCAGGCAGTGATCGGCCTTGGAGACCATGATCACCACTTTTGGCCGGTAGTTTGGCGCGGTGAGTTCGAAGATCATGCCGAAGGCCTCGCCACGGGTGGCCAGGCCATCGCGGAAGGCCTGCTCGTCAAAACCCTCGGGTTGGCGGAACTCCACGCGGATGAAAAACCGGCCCGAAAGCCGGTCATCGAACGAGTGGTGCTCGGTAACGTAGCAGCCCTGCTCGAACAGGTAGCGGGTGACCGCGTCCACCGTGCCGAGCACGCTGGGGCAGTCGGCGGTCAAAATCCATGTATCAGGTGCGCGGCTCATGGGGTATTCCTCAGGCTTGAACGCTCAGGCCGAATTCGGCGGATGCATCCTGCAGCCACAACCACCAGTAGTCCGAGAAGCTGCGACGAATCACCAGCTCCCAAGTGTCTTCAGCCGTGTGGCGGATCACCAGTTGCGACTTGGCGAACACCGTGCCCACCGCCTTGCCCACCGGGAAGTTGTTGGGGTGCACGTCGTAGCTGGTGGATTTCATCAGCACATCGCGCACATTCGGGCCGCTGAGCTCAAGGATCTGCTGGCCGCCGCTGACGTTGACGACCTGGATATGCAACTCACCCAACGCGGCACGCAGGTTTTGCTCAGCGGCGAATTCTTCACCGCTTGGCACGATCAGCAACCACTCATCCGGGCCGAGCCACTGCAGGCTGGTTTCACCCTTGACGATCACTTGCAAGGCGCCGGGCAATTCGATGCCCAGGGCCTTGTGCACGCCCGCAGCGAAGGCTGCATCGTGGCCATCGCCACGAATGGTCAGGTGGCCCAGGAGTTTCTTTTCACGCACGGTCACGCCGGCGTTCTTGCGGCCCTTGCCGACCAGGCTTGCGAGGTCGGCATGGTGCAGCGACGACTCGGCCTTGGCGCCGGTGGTGGGGCGTTGTTGGTAAACATTGGCTGCTGTCATAAAGCACCTGTTTGAATGCTGTGGTGTCTGTTCTGGCCTCATCGGGGGCAAGTCCCTCCCACATTTTTGAATTGTGAATAGATTCAAATGTGGGAGCTGGCTTGCCTGCGATGCAGGCACCTCGGTCTGTCAGATGTTCTGGCGATCGCCTTTGGGGTCGAAGAACACCGAGGACACAATCTCCGCCTCGATCACGCTGCCATCCGCTTGCGGTGAGAACACCCGCTCGCCGATGCGCTTCAAGCCACCCTTCACCACCGCCATCGCAAACGAATAACCCAGGGAGTTATGCGCATAGCTCGATGTCACGTGGCCGACCATCTTCATCGGGATCGACTGCTTCGGATCGAACACCAACTGCGCGCCTTCCGGCAGCCATACTTTCGGATCGACCGGCTTGAGGCCCACCAGTTGCTTGCGCTCTTCGCGCACGCAGTCTTCACGGTTCATGCCGCGCCAGCCGATCCACGAGAACGGCTTGGTGCGGCCGACGCACCAGCCCATGTTCAGGTCGTCCGGGGTCATCGACCCGTCGGTGTCCTGGCCGACGATGATGAAGCCCTTCTCGGCCCGCAGCACGTGCATGGTTTCGGTGCCGTACGGGGTCAGGTTGTACTTTTGGCCGGCCGCGACGATTTGTTCCAGCACGCCCATGGCGTAGTCGGCCTGCACGTTGACTTCGTACGACAGCTCGCCGGTAAACGAGATACGGAACACACGGGCCGGTACGCCGCCGACCAAACCTTCCTTCCAGGTCATGAACGGGAAGCCGTCCTTGTCCAGGTCGATATCGGTGACTTCCGCCAGCAGCTTGCGGCTGTTGGGGCCGGACAGGGTCATGGTCGCCCAGTGGTCGGTGACCGAGGTGAAGTACACCTTGAGGTCTGGCCATTCGGTCTGTTGGTAGATTTCCAGCCATTGCAGCACACGGGCAGCGCCGCCGGTGGTGGTGGTCATTAGGAAGTGGTTGTCGGCGAGACAGGCGGTCACGCCGTCATCGAAGACCATGCCGTCTTCCTTGCACATCAGGCCGTAGCGCGCCTTGCCCACATCGAGCTTGGTCCAGGCGTTGGTGTAGATGCGGTTGAGGAATTCGCGCGCGTCCGGGCCCTGGATGTCGATCTTGCCGAGGGTCGACGCGTCCAACAGGCCGACGCTGTCACGCACGGCCAGGCATTCGCGTTTGACGGCGGCGTGCAGGTCTTCACCGTTGCGTGGGAAGTACCAAGGGCGTTTCCACTGGCCGACGTCTTCAAACTCGGCGCCGTTCTTCACGTGCCAGGCGTGCAGCGCGGTGTAGCGCACCGGTTCGAAGATGTGCCCACAGTGACGACCCGCTACCGCGCCGAAGGTCACCGGCGTGTAGTTGGGACGGAACATGGTGGTGCCCATCTGCGGGATGGTCACGTTCAGCGAACGAGCGGCAATCGCCAGGCCGTTGACGTTGCCCAACTTGCCCTGGTCGGTGCCGAAACCCAACGCGGTGTAGCGTTTGACGTGCTCGACCGACTCGAAACCTTCGCGGGTCGCCAGTTCGATGGCGGCGGCGGTCACGTCGTTTTGCAGGTCGACAAATTGCTTCGGTGCCCGTGCGGTTGGCTTGTCGTGCGGCACTTGGTAGATCGCCAACGTCGGCTCTTCCAAGCGGCTCAGGGCTTTCGGCAAGGTGCCTTCCACCGGGGCAAAACCGGCTTCGCTGGCCGCGCGCACGCCGCCTTCAAAACCGTCCGCCAGGGAATCGCCAAGGCCATAGACGCCGTTGATACCGCCGACGCACACGCGTTTCTGCGGGGCTTCACCGGGCACAAAACCGAGGATGTCTTCACGCCAGGTCGGCTTGCCGCCCAAGTGCGAAGCCAGGTGGACCACTGGGCTGTAGCCGCCAGAGCTGGCGACCAGATCGCAATCCAGCCACTCGCCTGGGCTGGTGACTTTGTGCGCTTTCACATCAATCGCAGCGACGCGTGCGGCGGTGACGTGCTTGCTGCCACGGGCCTCGATCACAGCGCTGCCGGTGAGGATTCGAATACCTTTGGCGCGGGCTTCTTCAACCAGTGCGCCGCGTGGGTTGTGGCGTACATCAGCCACGGCCACCACTTGCAGGCCGGCGTCGAGCCAGTCCAGCGCAACGCGGTAGGCGTGATCGTTGTTGGTCGACAGCACCAATTTCTTGCCCGGCGCCACGCCATAGCGACGCACGTAGGTAGAAACCGCACCGGCCAGCATGTTGCCCGGCACGTCGTTGTTGCCGTACACCAGCGGGCGCTCACACGCACCGGTCGCCAGCACCACGCGCTTGGCGCGCACACGATGGATACGTTGGCGCACCACACCAATCGGCGCACGGTCACCGAGGTGGTCGGTGAGGCGTTCGTGAATGGTCAGGAAGTTATGGTCGTGGTAGCCGTTGACGGTGGCGCGGGGCAGCAGCACCACGTCCGGCAGGGCTTTCAATTCAGCAATGACGCTGGCAACCCATTCAGCGGCTGGCTTGCCGTCGAGGCTTTCGCGCGAGTCCAGCAGCGAACCGCCAAACTCTTCCTGCTCGTCAGCGAGGATCACACGGGCACCGCTGCGGGCGGCGGCCAGTGCGGCAGCCAAGCCCGCAGGGCCGGCGCCGACGACCAGCACGTCACAGTGACGGTTGAAGTTGTCGTAGGTGTCCGGGTCGTTCTCGGTCGGCGAGCGGCCAAGACCTGCTGCCTTACGGATGTACTTCTCGTAAGTCATCCAGAACGATTGCGGGTACATGAAGGTTTTGTAGTAGAACCCCGGCGGCATCAGCTTGCCGCCGACCTTGCCGAGGATGCCCATCACGTCAGTGTTGACGTTCGGCCAGCCGTTGGTGCTGGTGGCGACCAGGCCTTGGTACAGCGCCTGTTGCGTGGCGCGCACGTTGGGAATCTGGGTGGCCTCGGTGGCGCCGATCTGCAGCACCGCGTTCGGCTCTTCGGCGCCCGCAGCGAAGATGCCGCGAGGGCGCGAGTACTTGAAGCTGCGGCCGATGATGTCGACGCCGTTGGCCAGCAGGGCTGCGGCCAGTGTGTCGCCTTCAAAGCCTTTGTAGCTCTGGCCGTTGAAGGTAAACGTCAGGACTTTATTACGGTCGATCCGGCCACCGTTGGACAGGCGATTGGTCTGGCTCATACCTTCTCTCCAGAGGCCTTGGCGGTGAATTGTGGCTTCTCACCGATCTTGTAGGTTTCAAGAATTTCGTAGGTCAGGGTGTCGCGGGTCGCGTTGAAGTACTGGCGGCAACCGGCGGCGTGAATCCACAGTTCGTGGTGCAGCCCGCGGGGGTTGTCGCGGAAGAACATGTAGTCGCCCCACTCTTCATCGGTGCAGGCATTCGGGTCCAGCGGGCGCGGGATGTGCGCTTGGCCGGAGGCGTGGAATTCCTCTTCGGAGCGCAGTTCGCCACAGTGAGGACAGAAGATATGCAACATAGGGAATTTCTCCTGTTAGTGGGCGACGGCCGCAGCGCCGTGTTCGTCGATCAACGCACCGTTGTGGAAACGGTCGATGGAAAAAGGTGCCGCCAACGGGTGCATTTCACCCTTGGCCAGGCTGGCGGCAAACACGTTGCCTGAGCCCGGCGTGGCCTTGAAGCCACCGGTGCCCCAACCGCAGTTGAAGAACATGTTCGGCACGGGGGTCTTGGAGATGATCGGGCAGGCATCCGGCGTGGTGTCGACGATACCGCCCCACTGGCGGTTCATGCGCACGCGGGACAGCACCGGGAACATCTCGACGATGGCCTGGATGGTGTGTTCGATCACCGGGTACGAGCCGCGCTGGCCGTAGCCGTTGTAGCCGTCAATACCCGCGCCGATCACCAGGTCGCCCTTGTCGGACTGGCTGATGTAGCCGTGCACGGCGTTGGACATGATCACGCTGTCGATAATCGGCTTGATCGGCTCCGACACCAACGCTTGCAGCGGGTGGGATTCGATCGGCAGGCGGAACCCGGCGAGAGAAGCCATGTGCCCGGAGTTACCGGCGGTCACCACACCGACGCGCTTGGCGCCGATAAAGCCCTTGTTGGTTTCCACGCCGATGCACACACCGTTTTCCTTGCGAAAGCCGATCACTTCGGTCTGCTGGATCAAATCCACGCCGAGGGCGTCGGCGGCACGCGCAAAGCCCCAGGCCACGGCATCGTGACGGGCCACGCCGCCGCGACGTTGCACGGTGGCGCCGAGCACCGGGTAGCGGGTGTTCTTGGAGCAATCGAGGTACGGGATCTCGTCGGCCACTTGCTTGGCGTTGAGCAGTTCGCCGTCCACGCCATTGAGGCGGTTTGCGCTAACGCGGCGCTCGGAATCACGGATGTCTTGCAGGGTGTGGCACAGGTTGTACACGCCACGCTGGGAGAACATCACGTTGTAGTTCAGGTCCTGGGACAGGCCTTCCCACAGTTTCATCGCGTGTTCGTACAGGTGCGCCGACTCGTCCCACAGGTAGTTGGAACGCACGATGGTGGTGTTGCGCGCGGTGTTACCGCCGCCCAGCCAGCCTTTCTCGACCACGGCCACGTTGGTGATGCCGTGTTCCTTGGCCAGGTAGTAGGCGGTCGCCAGACCATGCCCGCCGCCACCGACGATGACCACGTCGTAGACCTTTTTAGGGGTCGGCGTGCGCCACATCTTCTGCCAGTTTTCGTGGTGGCTGAGTGAGTGCTTGAAGAGGCCGAAGCCCGAGTAGCGTTGCATAGTCATTACTCCAAAACCGCGCTCAGCGATAAACCGGGAAATCAGCGCACAGGGCAGACACGTGCTTGGCCACGTTGGCCTCGACGTCGGCGTCGCCGAGGTTGTCGAGGATGTCGCAGATCCAGCCGGCCAGTTCGATGCACTGCGGCACTTTGAAACCACGCGTGGTCACCGCCGGAGTGCCGATGCGCAGGCCCGAGGTCACGAAGGGCGACTGCGGGTCATTCGGCACGGCGTTCTTGTTGACGGTGATGTGGGCGCGGCCGAGGGCGGCGTCCGCCTCTTTGCCGGTGAGGCCCTGACGGATCAGGCTGACCAGGAACAGGTGGTTGTCGGTGCCGCCGGACACAACATCGTAGCCGCGTTTGATAAACACGCTGGCCATGGCCTGGGCGTTGTCGATCACTTGTTGCTGGTAGACCTTGAAGCCAGGTTCCTGGGCTTCCTTGAAGCACACGGCCTTGCCGGCGATCACGTGCATCAACGGGCCACCCTGGGCGCCGGGGAATACAGCAGCGTTGAGTTTCTTCTCGATTTCTTCGTTGGCCTTGGCCAGGATCAGGCCGCCACGGGGACCGCGCAGGGTCTTGTGGGTGGTGGTGGTGACCACATCGGCGTACGGCAGCGGGTTCGGGTACAGGCCGGCGGCGACCAGGCCGGCGACGTGGGCCATGTCGACGAACAGCAGCGCACCGACCTTGTCGGCGATGGCGCGAAAGCGTGGGAAATCCAGGGTCTTGGAGTAGGCGGAAAAACCGGCCACGACCATTTTAGGTTTGTGTTCCACCGCCAGGCGTTCGACTTCGTCGTAGTCGATCAGGCCGGTGTCGGTGTTGATGCCGTACTGCACGGCGTTGTACAGCTTGCCCGAGGACGACACCTTGGCGCCGTGGGTCAGGTGGCCGCCGTGGGCCAGGCTCATGCCGAGGATGGTGTCACCGGCGTTCAACAGGGCCAGGTACACCGCGCTGTTGGCGGAAGAACCGGAGTGCGGCTGCACGTTGGCGTAATCGGCGCCGAACAATTGCTTGGCGCGTTCGATGGCCAGGGCTTCGACCTTGTCCACGTGCTCGCAGCCACCGTAGTAGCGCTTGCCCGGGTAGCCTTCGGCGTATTTGTTGGTGAGGCCGCTGCCCTGGGCTTCCATCACGCGTTTGCTGGTGTAGTTCTCTGACGCGATCAGCTCGATATGATCTTCCTGACGCTGCTCTTCGGCATTCATGGCCGCCAGCAGTGCGTCGTCATATCCCTGGATCTGGTCTTTTTTGCTGAACATCGCGTCTCTCCCAGCCTTTCGTATTGTTGAGGCCCGTGCAGGGCCCTTTGATGCGATGGTAGGGCTGGCGCAGACAGGTCAAATGCCTACGGACGCCACGCAAAGGTGCGTTTACGACATGGAATGAATTCTGCGACTCAGGCAAGGCTGTGGCGCAAGGCCAGCAGCAGCAGGAAATGCGCGGGATAGAGGGCATACGCCCAGCGGCGCATAGGCGGCGGGGAGGCATTTTTGACATGTCGCAACAGGACCAGGCCGAGTGTTGGCGCAATCAGACAAGTGGCCAATCCCGCCAACGCGACAGGGGAGCCACTAGCGAGCAGAACCTGCCATTGATTGGCCGCGACGCAGACCACGCCCGGCAATACGCTGAAATACCAGGGACGACGGAACACCAGCAGCATCGCCAGTGGCAGCAATACACCGAAAAAACCGAACATCAACTGCGTGGAGAACACCGCTGCAATCGTGGCCGCGATCAGCGCCAATCCGCGATCAAAAAGTACTTTCTGCTGCCATCCTCGGGCAATAAGCAAGCCCAACGCCAGCGTCGGCAATACGTTCAATGTATCGGCATCATCGATAAAAAGTCGGTACGGCACTTCGCTGATTACGCTGAACAGTAACAGCCAGCCCAGATACCGCCACTGGCCGGTGACAGGTGAGTTTCTCGCCCGATGCAGGTTCGCCGCAATCGCCAGGCAAAACCACGGAAACGCCAGGCGCCCCGGCACATACAGGCCATCCAGGCTCAAACCGACATACCGCAGGTGGTCCAACACCATGCTCAACAGCGCCAGCCACTTGAGCAGATCCAGAGCGCCATCACGGACGCGTCCGACAGGAATCGTTTGAGTACCGTGCATAATTCCCCAGTGACTTTGCATTTACAGTGCGTGCGCACCCGCAACAATCTTGGTTACAGTGCGCACCAACATCGACCACAGGAATGGGCCATGACCGACAAGAGCCAACAATTCGCCAGTGACAACTATTCCGGCATCTGCCCGGAAGCCTGGGCCGCCATGGAACAAGCCAACCAGGGCCATCAACGCGCCTATGGCGATGATGAATGGACCCACCGCGCCGCCGACGGTTTCCGCAACCTGTTTGAAACCGACTGCGAAGTGTTCTTTGCCTTCAACGGCACTGCTGCCAACTCCCTGGCGTTGTCTTCGCTGTGCCAGAGCTACCATAGCGTGATTTGCTCGGAAACTGCCCACGTCGAAACCGACGAATGCGGCGCGCCGGAGTTTTTCTCCAACGGTTCCAAGCTGCTCACCGCCCGCACCGAAAACGGCAAGCTGACCCCCGAGTCGATCCGTGAGATCGCCCTCAAGCGCCAGGACATCCACTACCCGAAACCGCGCGTAGTCACGCTCACCCAAGCCACCGAAGTCGGCAGCGTGTACACCCCGGAAGAAATCCGCGCCATCAGCGTGACCTGCAAAGAGCTGGGTCTGAACCTGCACATGGACGGCGCGCGCTTCTCCAACGCCTGTGCATTCCTCGGCTGCTCGCCGGCGGACCTGACCTGGAAAGCCGGCGTGGACGTGCTGTGCTTTGGCGGCACCAAGAACGGCATGGCCGTGGGCGAAGCGATCCTGTTCTTCAATCACGAGCTCGCCGAAGACTTCGATTACCGCTGCAAACAGGCCGGACAACTGGCCTCGAAAATGCGCTTCCTGTCTGCCCCTTGGGTAGGCCTGCTGGAAAACGACGCCTGGCTCAAGCACGCCCGCCACGCCAACCACTGCGCGCAACTGCTGAGCAGCCTTGTGGCAGATATTCCCGGCGTGGAACTGATGTTCCCGGTGCAGGCCAACGGTGTGTTCCTGCAACTCTCGGAACCAGCCATTGCGGCGCTGACCGCCAAGGGCTGGCGCTTCTACACCTTCATCGGCAAAGGCGGCGCGCGCTTTATGTGTGCGTGGGACACCGAGGAAGAGCGTGTAAGAGAATTGGCGGCGGATATTCGGAAAGTGATGGAGGCCTGAAACCACGGGCCTTCCAGCGGTGTTGCAGAGACTGTTTGTACGTATTTCTGACAGTATCTATCTACCCCCTGCGTTGGATAGGATTTCGTCACCCCGAACACACGGACGCGTTACTTCGGGGTTGACTGCCTGCCGAATGATCGGTCGGAAATGGAAATCCAGCAGAGGGTTACATCATGGAATATCAGAACAACGGCAACACCCTGCAAAGCGACGGCACGATCAGCACCACCGTCATTGATTGGGATGAATTCAGGAAACACGCAAAAGTCGGTGACACCATCCGAGAGCCATTAAAGACATTGAGGATCTACGAAAAAGCCTATGAATTGACAGCATCAGGCCATCACTTTGTAGTCCATATCTACGCCCAATAACCGTTAGCGCCTAAGACCCGCGCCGCAGACTCATGACCTGCAACGCGGGACTGTTGATCGTTCCCACGCTCTGTGTACTTACCCATGACACCCCCAAAGGTTGTGTCCAACCTTTGGGGGTCAGTTCATCTGCGTGGGAACGATCATTGGTCAGAACTCGATGCGCACATCACCCTTCGGCACACTGCAGCACGACAGGATGTAGCCTTCGGCTTCGTCTTCCTCGGTGATCCCGCCGTTGTGGTCCATCTCGACCTCCCCGCCCAGCTTCATCACTTTGCACGTGCCACAGATGCCCATGCCGCAGGCTTTCGGGATCAGCAGTCCAAGCTTCGCAGCAGCGGCATGCACGGTTTCGCCCGGTGCCACGCGAATGCTCTTGCCCGAGGCAATGAATTCCACCTGATGCAGATCCGCCAAGTCGATTTCCGGCGCATCGGCGGCTTGTTCGGCCTGCTCCACCGCGTCTGCACGGGCTTCCGGCGGCGTGGCGCCGAAGGACTCCTCGTGATACCGCGCCATGTCGAAACCGGCCGCTTCGAGCAGGCGCTTCACCGCGTTCATGTACGGCGTAGGCCCGCAGCAGAACACTTCGCGCTCCAGGAAGTCCGGCACCATCAGTTCGAGCATCTTGTGGTTCAGGTAACCGCGATAGCCGGCCCATGGCTCACCCAACCCATGTTTCTCGCAAATCAGGTGCAGGCTGAAGTTGTCGATTCGCGACGCCATGTGTTCCAGCTCGCGGTGGTAGATGATGTCCTTGGGCGAGCGCGCGCTGTGGATAAACGTCATATCGACGTTGGCGTTGGTGTCGTAGAACCAACGGGCCATGGACATCACCGGCGTGATGCCGACGCCGCCGCTGAGGTACAGCACCTTCGGGCTCGGATAGTCGATGGCATTGAACAGACCTACCGGCCCGTGCACCGCCAGTTCCTGGCCTTCGTGCAGGGTGTCATGCAGCCAGTTCGAGACTTTGCCACCCGGCACGCGCTTGATCGTCACCGAAAAGCTGTAGGGCACCGATGGCGAGCTGGAAATGGTGTAGGAACGCATGATCGGCTGGCCGTCGATTTCCAGCTCCAGGGTGACGAACTGCCCCGGCTTGAAAAAGAACAGGATCGGTTGGTCGGCCATGAAACAGAACGTGCGCACGTCCCAGGTTTCCTGGATGACTTTGACGCAACGGACAATGTGCCGACCATTGGCCCAGGTCTGGGTGGTTACCGGATTCAGGAAATTGCTGGACATGTTGTTCTCCACCGCCGACATCGGCCTTATGGTGGCGATTCTGCGTAACGCAAGAACCACCCATTTACCTATCTGCGACATTCACATACTTATCGCGACCAGCCCCCAACGACCTAGGGTTGCGCGTCGGGATCAGATTGGGCCATGTCGCCCATGGATAAGGTTCGGCGCATCAGCGGCCCCACACTCGCTCCCAACACAGACGCTTTCTTTACGCCTTGCTGCAAACCTGATTAGCCACTTATCTCGGCCACACAGAATGGCCATGAGGACACACACGATGGACGTCACCGCAACCTTAAGCTTGGGCGATCCGCTGGAACCCGCACGCAAGGCCACCGCGCAAATGCTGCAAGAGCGCGAGCGCACGTTTTCGCTGCCACAGCCGTTCTACTCTGATGAGCGGTTGTTTGATATCGACATGCAGGAGATCTTCCAGAAAGAGTGGCTGATCGCTGGCATGACTTGCGAGATCCCCACCAAGGGCAACTACCTGACCCTGCAAGTGGGCAAGAACCCGATCATCGTGATCCGTGGCGCCGAAGGTGTGGTGCATGCCTTCCACAACGTGTGCCGCCACCGTGGCTCGCGCTTGTGCACCAGCGACAAGGGCAAGGTCGCCAAACTCGTGTGCCACTACCACCAGTGGACCTACGAGCTGGACGGTCGCCTGCTGTTCGCCGGCACCGAGATGGGCGCCGACTTCGACATGAAGCAGTACGGCCTGAAGCCTGTGAATGTGAAGACCGCTGGCGGCTACATCTTCATCAGCCTGTCGGAGAACCCGCCGGCCATCGATGACTTCCTGTCGACGCTCAACCACTACATGGAACCGTACGACATGGAGAACACCAAGGTGGCGGTGCAAACCACCTTGATGGAAAAAGCCAACTGGAAGCTGGTGCTGGAAAACAACCGCGAGTGCTACCACTGCAATGCGTCGCACCCGGAATTGTTGAAAACCCTGCTGGAATGGGACGACGTTACCGACCCGCGCGCCGACCAGGCCTTCAAGGATCACGTCGCCGCCTCCGCCGCCGCCTGGGATGCCGAGAAGATTCCTTACGCCCACGCCAGCTTCGGCCTGCGTAACCGTATCGTGCGTATGCCGCTGCTCAAGGGCACCGTGTCGATGACGATGGACGGCAAGCAGGGCTGCGCCAAACTCATGGGCCGCATCAAGAACCCGGACCTGGGCTCGATGCGTATCCTGCACCTGCCCCACTCCTGGAACCACTGCATGGGCGACCACATCATTGTGTTCACCGTGTGGCCGATCAGCGCCCAGGAGACCATGGTCACCACCAAGTGGCTGGTGCACAAGGACGCCGTGGAAGGCGTGGACTACGACCCGGCGCGCATGCGCGAAGTGTGGGACGCCACCAACGACCAGGACCGTCGCCTGGCCGAAGAGAACCAGCGCGGCATCAACTCCACCGCCTACCAGCCTGGCCCGTACTCCAAGACCTATGAGTTTGGCGTGGTGAACTTTGTGGACTGGTACAGCGAGCGCATGCTGAGCAACCTGGGTGCCGCCCCCGCGCCGTACCTCAAGGGCGTTGCGGTTCACGAATAACCCCCACCCCCGTAGGAACCGGCAAGCCGGTTCCTACGGGGGTGCGTTGTTCAAGAATTGATCGATAGCGCGCTAAGCCTGTCTTTACCTGCCCTCCAGCCTTTACCCAACAACTTATCCACAAAGCCACCCACAGCAATTGTGGGCAAGTACGTCTCCCGCCCGAAATTAAATCAAGAAAATCCGTGACTTATTCAAATGAACCGGTTTGAACATTCACTGATCATTTATTAACCAACACATCGAAAGCCCCGTAATACGTGGCGTGTAGCGGTACGCGAACACCTTATCCACAGAAGCACCAACAGACTTTGGGGGCAACTTAAACAGTGCTGTGGAAAACCACGTCAAACCTTCATAAATCGTGGTTTGCAGGAATTTTAATCAGCAAAAAAGCCAAATTGGTCAGATTTTAATCAACCCTTTGAAAGCCTTTATTTATAAGGCCTGCAGCCGAGAGCGAACACGTTATCCACAGAAGCGCCAACAGAGTATGGGGGCAAGTCCGCCAGGTAAACCGCACAGGCACAGCAAAAAACCCAAGTAAAAACCGTCAGTTAGCCTGGTTATTTTTCGTACAGAGGGCTGCAGGGCTTGATTTGCAGGGGGTGTGGACAACCGCGAACAGGTTATCCACAGACGGGTCAACAGGGATTGTGGGTAAGCCACCCACACGCCCCTTCAATCAGCGTACGACGCCTTCCTCAACCAGCAGCTTGAGAATCGCCTCGGCACCCGCTTGGGGGCTAAGGCCCTTCAGCACTTGCCCGCCGCCGCCACTGGCCTTGGCCGTGGCGGCCTTCATACGGTCCGCACCGCTCTTGGCCTTGATCACCTTGAGGCGCTTGGGCCGTGGTTTGGCCGGCTGCAGCACGGCGCCTGTGAATAACTCGTCTTGTTCGATTTCAACTTCATGGGCCGCCAACTCACCGCGTTGCGCCGGGCCATAGGCGCTCTGCCGGGGTTTGGGCGCGGCGTTATCCACCGTCGCCAGGAACGGCAAGCGTACCTTCAGGCGCCGCCGCTGGCCGCGTGGCAAGGCTTGCAGCACATGGGCCACGCCGCCGTCGATGGATTCCACCTGCGCCAGCCCCACGATCAGCGGCCAGCCCAATTGCTCGGCCAGCAGGAACGGCAACATGCCCGAGCCTTCACCGGTTTCGGCCTGGCTGCCGGCGAGCACCACCTGGGCACCCGCATCGCGCAGGTACTCGCTGAGCACCGGCAACGCATCGCTGCCCGCCGGTTGCTCCAGCACATGCAATTGCGGCAGGCCCATGCCCAGGTAGCTGCGCAGGGTCGGTTCGGCGATGTTACCGGCGTGCAGCACCTGCAACTTATCCCCAGCCATTTGCAGGCCCAACTCCACGGCTCGCGCATCCTGCTCGGCACGGCGCGGGCGCCCGGAAGTCGGGTGGGCGCCGATGGACACCAGGCTGATTACATTCGTGGACATGGCCATCTCCTTAAGCTGCATCGCGCTTGGCGCCGTTGCGGTAGGCCTCTACCGCAACGATCAAGGCTTGCAGTATTGCGGCGCTTTCGCCGATCACCGACAGGTCGGCACGCTTGATCATGTCGCAACCAGGGTCGAGGTTGATTGCCACTACTTTGTCGCAGGCGCCAATGCCCTGCAGGTGCTGGATCGCCCCGGAAATGCCCACGGCCACGTACACCCGTGCCGTGACCCACGTGCCGCTGGCGCCGACCTGGCGATCACGCGCCATGAAGCCATCGTCCACCGCCACCCGCGAAGCGCCTTCGGTGGCGCCCAATGCAGCGGCAGTCTGGTGGAACAGCGCCCAGTCCTTCACGCCGTTGCCGCCAGAGAAAATAAACTCTGCCTCGGCCATGGGAATCGCCGCCGGGTCCACCGCCACCGCGCCGAGGTCTTCGATGCGTGGCAGGCTGCGCGCCAGAGCTGTGGATAACTCCACTGGCAGCACTTCGTGACGGGTTTCGCTGACTGGCTCAGCGCATTCTGCGGCAGCCAGGATCAAGCGCGGCAGCGGCCGCGCCAAGTCTTCCTGGCCAGCGCCGGCGCGGCCGATGCACTCGTCGCCCTTGATCTGCCACACCCGTGTGGCCGGGCGTTCCTTGAGGCTGGCGGCAAAGCGCCGACCCAGTTCGCCGCCACCGCTGCGGCTGTCTGGCAGCAACCAATGACGCGGGTTGAACTGGTTATCCACAGCGCGCAAACCTTGTACCCGCTGTTCTGGTGAATAACCGTCGAACTCATGGCCTTCCAGCACCAGCAGACGGTCGACGCCAGCGGTAGCGAACGCGCTCTCCTTGTGTTCGCCAAACACCACCGCCAGCACCGCACCGTCGCTGCCGGCGAGCTGCCGCGCCAGGCCCAGCAAGTCGCGGTCGTGGCTGCTCAGGCGGCCACCCACCATGTCCGGCACCACGTTGATGTAGAACGCCGGCGCAGGCACCTGGTGCAGTGGCAACTGAACCTCCACCGCCGCGGTGCGCTTGGCTGCCCCGCCCTGCTGGGCGCCGCTGCGGTCGATGCGCTTGATGCCGTTGGGGCCGATAAAACCGACGCCATGTACATTCTTGCGGATGACGCCGTTGGGTCCCATCCAGCTGTGTTGTACCGGCTGCATCGCCGCGTGCAGCGGGTGCAGGCGGTTGCGGGCGATCCATTCGGCCCGTGGGTCGCGGCGGATAATGTCGCTCATTAATGCACCTCCGCAGGTTCACGCTTGATGGGAGCTTTGGTGGGCGCTGCCTCTTCAAGTAATGCGTCGGCCACCAGCTCGGCAATATCCTTGATCAACGGTCGCGGCTCGACCACGCCTTCCAGCATCGCCGTGCACTGTGGACAACCCACGGCCACCAGCTCGGCGCCGGTTTCGCGGATGTCTTCCATGCGCATATCGGGGATCCGTTGCTTGCCGGGAATGTCGGTAATCGGCGCCCCGCCACCACCGCCGCAGCAGCGTGAACGGAAGCCCGAGCGTTGCATCTCCTTGACCTCAATGCCCAGCGCCCGCAGCACTTGGCGCGGCGCCTCGTACTCGCCGTTGTAGCGCCCCAGGTAGCACGGGTCGTGATAGGTCACGCTGTTGCCTTTGTGTTGGCCCAGGTTCAGCGCGCCCTCGCCGATCAACTCGGCCATGAAGGTGCTGTGATGCTGCACGAGGTAGTTGCCGTTAAAGGCGCCGTACTCGTTCTTCAGCACGTGGAAGCTGTGCGGGTCGCAGGTGACGATGCGCTTGAAGCTGTACTTGGCCAACGTCTGGATATTGCGCGAAGCCAGCAACTGGAAGGTCGCTTCATCGCCCAGGCGACGGGCCACGTCGCCACTGTCGCGCTCCTCCAGGCCGAGCACGGCGAAGTCGACCTTGGCTGCTTTCAGCACTTTGACGAATGCGCGCAAGGTCCGTTGGTTACGCATGTCGAAGGCGCCATCGCCCACCCAGAACAGCACCTCGCAACTGCCCTTGTCGCTGAGCAGTGGCAGGTTCAGATCCGCTGCCCAGTTAAGGCGCCCACCCGGCGCGAAACCGCCAGGGTTGTCGGTGGCGATCAGGTTTTCCAGGACTTCGGCGCCCTTGTTCGGCGTGGCGCCCTTTTCCAGGGTGAGGTGGCGACGCATATCGACGATGGCGTCCACGTGCTCGATCATCATCGGGCACTCTTCCACGCAGGCGCGGCAGGTGGTGCACGACCACAGGGTCTCGGCGTCCACCAGGCCGTTGACGATGGGCTGGTGCGGGTTGCCGCTGTGTTCGCCGATCGGTTTGCCTGGATAGGGGCTGCCGGCGAACTTGGCATCCGTGCCGCCGGCCAGGCCAACGACCATGTCCTGGATCAGTTTTTTCGGGTTCAGTGGCTGGCCGGCGGCGAACGCCGGGCACGCGGCTTCGCACTTGCCGCACTGCACGCAGGCGTCGAAACCGAGCAATTGGTTCCAGGTGAAATCCTTGGGTTTTTCCACGCCCAACGGCGCGGTTTTATCGCTGAGGTCCAGCGGCTTCAACCCGGTTGAACGGCCACCGCCAAAACGTTCGGCACGACGGTGCCAGGCCAGGTGCAGGGCACCCGCGAAGGCGTGCTTCATCGGGCCACCCCAGGTCATGCCGAAGAACATCTCGGACACGCCCCACAGCACACCGACACCCAGCAACGCGGCCAGCAGCCAGCCGCCGAAATCAGCCGGCAGGATGCCCGCCACCGGCAGCGTCACCAGGAAGAAGCTCACCGAGAACGCCATCAGGCTTTTCGGCAGGCGCATCCACGGGCCTTTCGACAAGCGCGCCGGCGGATTGCGCCGACGCAGGTAAACGAATGTGGCGCCGACAAACATCAGCACCGAGGCCAGTAGCAAGGCGTAACCGAGGATGCGGTTATGCAGGCCAAAACCGTGCACCAGGATCGCCAACAGCGCCGACAACACAAAGCCCAGCGCGGTAGCGACGTGGGTGTTGGCGATGTATTTGTCGCGGGCGACCACGTGGTGCAGGTCGACCATGTAGCGCTTGGGCATGGCCAGCAGGCCCCCCAGCAGGTCGACCTTGGAAGCACGGCCACGGCGCCACATGTTCACCCGGCGCAGGGCGCCAAGGACGGCAAGCCCCAGGGCCGCGAACAAGAGGATAGGAAGCAAGGTGTTCAACATGGTGAAGCTCCCAAAGACCACACAGGTCCTGCATGGGAGCCGGCTCACTGTGGGAGCTGGCTTGCCTGCGATGGCATCGCCTCGGTATCACTCAAAACCGAGTCGCCTGCATCGCGGGCAAGCCCGGCTCCCACACTGATCAGCTCCCACATTTAGATCGAGTACACAGTGGTTCTGTGGTTTTCTAGAAATCCTTGCACAAGCGCAGGGCGTCATAGATCGCAGCATGGGTATTACGCTGCGCCACACAATCGCCAATGCGGAACAGCAAGTACCCGTCACCCGCCTCGCTCAGGCACGGCTGCGGCTTGATCGCGAACAAGGCTTCGACGTCGATCTGACCCTTGTTGCGCGAGCCTTCCTTGAGCGCGTAGTAGATGGCTTCATCCGGACGCACGCCGTTCTCCACCACCACCTGGTCAACCACCCGCTCCTCTTTGGCGCCGGTGTATTCGTTCTCCAGCACCGCCACCAGCTTGTCGCCCTCGCGGTAGACCTTTTCCAGCATCATGTCGCCGGTCATGATCACTTCCTTGGGGTACATGCTGCGGTAGTAGGTCGGGAACGACGTACCGCCGATGGCCACGCCCGGCTTGATATCGTCGGTGACGATCTCGACCTGGCTGCCTTTGTCCGCGAGGAAATCCGCCACCGACATGCCGGTGAATTCGCAGATGGTGTCGTACACCAGCACGTTTTTACCCGGTGCCACCTTGCCGTCGAGCACGTCCCAACTGCTCACGACCAAGCCTTCAGCCGCGCCCCAGTGTTCGTTCTGCTCGACATTCGGGTGCCCGCCGACCGCCAGTACCACCACGTCCGGACGCACGTCCAGGATAGTGTCGGCATCAGCGGCCACGCCCAGGCGCAGGTCGACCTTCAACCGTGCCAGTTCCAGTTGGTACCAGCGGGTGATACCGGCAATCTGGTCACGTTGCGGCGCCTTGGACGCCGTGGTGATCTGCCCACCAAGAAACTCTTTTTTCTCGAACAGGGTCACGTCGTGACCACGTTCGGCTGCCACGCGCGCAGCCTCCATCCCGGCCGGGCCGGCACCGACCACCACAACCTTGCGTTTGACGCCGGTGGTTTTTTCGATGATGTGCGGCACACCCATGTATTCACGGGACGTCGCGGCGTTCTGGATGCACAACACATCCAGGCCCTGGTACTGGCGGTCGATGCAGTAGTTGGCGCCGACGCACTGCTTGATCTGGTCGATCTGGCCCATCTTGATCTTGGCGATCAAGTGCGGATCGGCGATGTGTGCACGGGTCATGCCGACCATGTCCACGTAGCCGCCTTCCAGGATGCGCGTGGCCTGGTTCGGGTCCTTGATGTTCTGCGCGTGCAGCACCGGGACCTTGACCACTTCCTTGATACCGGCAGCCAGGTGCAGGAACGGCTCCGGTGGGTAACTCATGTTGGGGATCACGTTGGCCAGGGTGTTATGGGTATCGCACCCCGAGCCCACCACGCCGATGAAATCGAGCATGCCGGTGTCGTCGTAATACTTGGCAATCTGCTTCATGTCCTCATGGGACAGGCCGTCCGGGTGGAATTCGTCACCACACAGGCGCATGCCCACGCAGAAGTCATCACCCACTTCGGCGCGCACGGCTTTCAATACTTCCAGGCCGAACTTCATGCGGCCTTCAAAGGTGCCGCCCCATTCGTCGGTACGTTTGTTGACCCGTGGGCTCCAGAACTGGTCGATCATGTGCTGGTGCACGGCGGACAGTTCCACCCCGTCCAGGCCACCGGCCTTGGCGCGCCGTGCGGCCTGGGCGTAGTTGCCGATCACGCGCCAGATTTCTTCCGGCTCGATGGTCTTGCAGGTGGCACGGTGCACCGGCTCACGCACGCCGGACGGCGACATCAGGGTAGGCCAATTGAAGCCGTCCCAACGCGAGCGACGGCCCATGTGGGTAATCTGAATCATGATCTTGGCGCCATGCTTGTGCATGGCGTCAGCCAGGTTCTGGAAGTGCGGGATAATCCGGTCGGTCGACAGGTTGACCGAACTCCACCACTCCTGCGGGCTGTCGATGGCCACCACCGAGGAACCGCCGCAGATTGCCAGGCCGATGCCGCCCTTGGCTTTCTCTTCGTAATACTTCACATAGCGGTCGGTGGTCATGCCGCCGTCGGTGGCGTACACCTCGGCGTGGGCGGTACTGAGCACGCGGTTGCGGATGGTCAGTTTGCCGATCTGGATCGGCGCAAACATTGCTTCGAAAGCCATGGCACGGTCCTCGGCTTACAACGGCTTGACGGTGAACAGGCCGTCATCGTGGCCCTCTTCGGAGCCTCCGTAGACTTGTTCGGCGACGGTGCGGATCTGGCTGCCGCGCGCTTGCAGAATCTGGTCCATGGCACCGGCAAACCAGCCGGTGAACATGTAGTCCACTTTGCGCCCGACCTTGCCGTACACGTAGACGAAGGCCGAGTGTTCGAGCTTGACGCTGGCGGTGCCTTTGTCGAGGTCGATGTCCTGGATCTTGAACAGGCCCCAGCCGCGTTGCGACAGGCGCTTCATGTAGTGCTCGAACACCGCGACGCCTTCCAGGCCGTGGCATTCGGCTTCTTTTTCACACCAGTGCCAGGCGGATTTGTAGCCGGCCTTGTAGAGGATCTCGGCATAGGCGTCGGCGCCCAGCACTTCTTCGATACCGATGTGGTTGTTGACGAAGAAATGGCGGGGCACGTACAGCATCGGCAGGGCGTCGGAAGTCCAGACACCGGTTTCGCTGTCGACTTCGATAGGCAATTGCGGGGCGATCTTGGCCATGGAAACTTAACTCCAGAAAATTCTTGGTAGTGCCCCCGACGCGGACGGCCGGGGGAGAAATGCGGTGGCTTATTCGCCCCAGACGTCTTTCAGGACGCTGACCCAGTTCTCGCCCATGATCTTGCGCACCACGCGCTCAGGATGGCCGCGCTTGAGCAGGGTCTCGGTGAGGTTGGGGAACTCGCCCACAGTGCGGATGCCCAGCGGGTTGATGATCTTGCCGAAGCTGGTCAGGCGGCGCGCGTAGCCCTTGTCATGGGTCAGCATTTCGAAGAAATCCTGGCCATGGCCCTGGGTGAAGTCGGTGCCGATGCCGATCGCGTCTTCACCGACGATGTTCATGGTGTACTCGATGGCTTCGGCGTAGTCGTCGATGGTCGAATCGATGCCCTTGGCCAGGAACGGCGCGAACATGGTCACGCCGACAAAGCCGCCGTGGTCAGCGATGAACTTCAGCTCTTCATCGGACTTGTTGCGCGGGTGCTCTTTAAGGCCGGACGGCAGGCAGTGGGAGTAGCACACGGGTTTTTTCGATTCGAGGATGACTTCTTCGGACGTCTTGGAACCCACGTGGGACAGGTCGCACATGATGCCGACGCGGTTCATCTCGCCGACGACCTCACGACCAAAGCCCGACAGGCCGCCATCGCGCTCGTAGCAGCCGGTGCCGACCAGGTTCTGGGTGTTGTAGCACATCTGCACCACACCGACGCCGAGCTGCTTGAAGATCTCCACATAGCCAAGCTGGTCTTCGAAGGCATGGGCGTTCTGGAAGCCGAAGATGATGCCGGTCTTGCCTTGTTCCTTGGCTTTGCGGATATCAGCGGTGGTTTTCACCGGGATCACCAAATCGCTGTTCTCACGGATCAAGGTCTGGCTGGCCACGATATTGTTGATGGTGGCCTGGAACCCTTCCCACACCGACACCGTGCAGTTGGCAGCGGTGAGGCCACCTTTGCGCATGTCCTCGAACAGGTCGCGGTTCCACTTGGCAATAATCAGCCCGTCGATAACGATGCTGTCGGCGTGCAATTCGGCTGGGCTCATCAGGCGTCCCCTTATTGGCGATTCATGCGCCGAATCGTCTGCCGGCGCTTTGGGGCCAGCATATGCCCAGGGGCCGACAGAGCCGGGTGCAAAAACGACAGGGGAATTGCCGAAAGCGTCAATCCGCGACAAAGGCTGTTAAGAGAGGTCTGACTGGCGGCTGTTCTTTGTCCTACGCTTGAGCCAGAATTCCCGCATCACCTGATATGAGACGGCGCAATGAAATCGATTTTCCTGGCTTTGGCACTCATCGCAACCGGCGCCCACGCGGCCGAAGACACCGACAGCACGCCGTGCGACGGCATTGAAAACGACAAGCAAACCCTGGAATGCGCCACCTACAACAAAACCACTGCAGAGCAGTTGCTCAAGGATAACTATCAGGGCCTGCTGGAACGCATGGGTTCGACCTATGGCAGCGACAAGACCAAACTGGCCGACATTACCGCTCGTCTGAAGGATGCCCAACAGAAATGGGAAAAACTGCGCGACGCCGACTGCGCCGTGGACACCTTCCCGGCGGTGAACGGCACCAAGGCCTATGCCATTGCGCAGAATGATTGCCTGGCGCGGATGAGTGATGAGCGGTCGGAGTTTTTGGAGTCGATCGGGCAGGAATAAGCGACAATCCCCGCCACTTTCTCTCTGGACCAAGGCTACCCATGAAGACTTGCGGCATCGAAATCAAAGGCAGCGAAGCCATCATCGCTGTCGCCTCCCTGGACAACCAGGCGCTGACCCACGTTGCCCTGGCCACCAAAAAGATCGCCCTCGACGATGATGACGAGGCCGCCAACGTCAAAGCCTTCGCGGCCCAGGTGAAGGCGTTCGTGCAGGAAAACGCCGTCGAGCGTATCGCGATCAAGAAGCGCAGCAAGAAAGGCGAGTTCGCCGGTGGCCCGACGACGTTCAAGATTGAAGGGGTGTTTCAGTTGCTGGACGGGGTTGAGGTGACCTTGCTGTCGCCGCAGACCATTAATGCGCAGAACAAGAAGCACAATTTTGATCTGCCCGCGACGCTGAACAAGTATCAGCATGAGGCGTACAAGGCGGCGTGTTCAGCGCTGGTCAAGAAATAAGCCACACTGCAGATCCCGTGTGGGAGCGGGCTTGCTCGCGAAGGCGGTGTGTCAGTATCAGAAGTGCTGACTGACACGCCGCCTTCGCGAGCAAGCCCGCTCCCACATTTGATCTCTGTGTTCTTCAGGCAGCTGCACGGCGCCGGTGCTGCAGCCAATCCCCGAAGGATTTGTCCTCCAGGGCATAACCCCCCCGGCTCGACTTCCATACCAGCTCTTTATCGCGCAGGGCATCGATACAGGCCTGAATGGTCTGCGTGCCTGGTACCACGTCGCTGCCCATGTCTTCCAAGGCCTTGCTGACGGCCGTGATGGTGCTGTCGGTAAACGGCGCGAACGGTTCGTTGTTGTGTGAGCGCTCCACCATCACTTCCAGCACCGCACGCTGGGGAATGGTGAGGGCGTTCCAGGCACTTTCGAACTCGGTCCAAACGCCGGCGCGCAGCAGTTCGGCGCGACTGTGCAGCAGTTGGCCCAGATTGCTCGCCTCCCCCAGTTCCAAGGCCACTTCACCAATGATGGTGCGCAACATTTCCGGGCGACGGCCCACCAGCTCAAACGCTTCATCGATGTCGGCAGCATTGAACTGGTTGGTCTTGGCCAGAAGGCCGTTGAGGTACACGGTGTAGGCCTGTGTGAATGCTTTGCCCAGCAGTGGAAATGGCGTGATGCTGGACCCGAAGAACGGCTGGCTTTTACCTAATACCAGGTGGGCAAGCTTGTCGCGATTGGACCCCGTGAACACCAGGCGCAACCCGCTGCCCTCGCCTTCACGGCCTTGGTTGAGCTGGTCCCGTGCGGCCTTGAGGGCAAACATCGCATTAACACCGGCTTCGGTGGTGAGCGCGTGTTGCGCTTCGTCGATCACCAGCACGACGGTTTTCTCGGCAGCGCTGTGAAGCAACTCCAGCGCTTGCGTCAGTGTCGCGCCAGCAGGCAATTGCGGCTTGGTGAAATCCCAGGACAAGGTGCGCAGGAAGCTGAGCTTTTCAATGCCGATATTCTTGGCCAGCTTGCGGATGCCCTTTTCAAAGGGCACCAGGGCACCGGCGATGGCACTGGAGATCAGGTCGGCGGGGTCTTTTTCTTTGTCCGCCCATAGATCGACATACACAGCCAGCCAACCACGAGCCTGGCATTGCGGAACAAGGTCCTCACGCAAAAAAGTACTTTTGCCCGTGCGACGCGGCGCCGCGAGAAACAGGCCAGAGGTGAAATCCTGAATACCGGCGCCCACCAGGCCATCGGCAATGCTGCTTGCCAGGTCGGGGCGGCGGAACACGAAGCCGCTGTTCTTGGACATGCTTTTATACCCAATTATGGAAAGGACTATAAATTATAGTCGTGAGTATAATTGACTATAATCAGCCGTCAAACGACCTCCCGTCGCCGATCTTCCCTTGGGCATTTCGCAAACCGTGCCCGATAACTCCGCGTGAAATATGACGGCGACTCAAACCCGCAGGCAATGCTCACTTCCAGCACACTCATACCGCTTTGCCGTAAGAGCTGCCGGGCTTTCTCCAGGCGCAGGCCAAGGTAGAAGTTGCTCGGGGTGTCATTCAAATGCAGGCGAAACAGCCGCTCCAGCTGGCGCCGGGTCACCTTTATCGTCTCAGCCAGGGCCAGTGTGCTCAGCGGCGGCTCGGTGTGCTGTTCCATCTCACCGATCACCTGCACCAGCTTCTTATTGTTGATGCCATAGCGCGTGGCGATCTGCATGCGTTGGTGGTCTTTGCGTGGACGGATACGGCCGAGCACGAATTGCTCGGAGACTTGGATCGCCAGGTCGGGGCCATGGGCCTGGGCGATCAGGTCGAGCATCAGGTCGATGGAGGCCGTACCACCGGCGCAGGTGATGCGACGGCGGTCGATCTCGAACAGCTCCTGGGTGACGCTCAGGTGCGGATAGGATTCCTTGAAGGCGTCGATGGCTTCCCAGTGCAGGGTCAGGCGGTGGCCGTCGAGCAGGCCGGCTTGCGCCAGTACGCAAGCGCCCGTATCGATGGCGCCGAGGGTCACGCCGTCGTGGTCGAGACGGCGTAGCCAGTGTTCCAGCGCAGGCGTGGCGAACTGCAGCGGTTCGAAGCCCGCCACCACCAATAACGTCGCGCCCTTTTTCAACGGTTCCAGCGCGGCGTCGGCGTTGACCGACATGCCATTGCTCGCCAGCACCGCGCCGCCATCGGCGCTCAGCACGTGCCAGCGGTATAGCTCGCCACGAAAGCGGTTGGCCACCCGCAGCGGTTCGAGCGCAGAGATAAAACCGATGGCCGAGAAGCCCGGCATCAGCAGAAAGTAGAAATCCTGGGACATGGTAGCGCTCTCGTCGGACGGGCAGCGTGGCACTGTGATACTCCCGTTCTCGGCTGGATTCAAGGGGGCAGGTCGCTGCAGTGCAAGAGCTGGTCGCCGCCGTGCGTTTTGTCGGCCCTCAAGCTGCGTAACTTGATCCCACGGCGCACAAAGACGCCGGACCCCACAATAACGACCTGCCGAGGGATCCACCATGAACCGACTGATCAGCCGCTGCGTGCTTGCACTCAGCGCCAGCGCCATCTTGAGCACGAACGTATTGGCTGCCGACGCGGCATCTTGCCAGAACGTGCGCATGGGCGTGGTGAACTGGACCGACGTAATCGCCACCAGCGCCATGACCCAAGTGTTGCTCGACGGCCTCGGCTACAAGACCAAACAGACCAGCGCCTCCCAGCAAATCATCTTCGCCGGCATTCGCGACCAGCGCCTGGACTTGTTCCTGGGCTACTGGAACCCACTGATGACCCAGACCATCACTCCGTTCGTCGACGCCAAGCAAGTCAAGGTGCTCGACAAGCCCAGCCTGGAAGACGCCCGCGCCACCCTCGCCGTGCCGACTTACCTGGCAGACAAAGGCCTGAAAACCTTCGCCGACATCGCCAAGTTCGAAAAAGAGCTGGGCGGCAAGATCTACGGCATCGAGCCAGGCTCGGGCGCCAACACCCAGATCAAGGCAATGATCGCCAAGAACCAGTTCGGCCTGGGCAAATTCCAACTGGTGGAATCCAGTGAAGCCGGCATGCTCGCCGCCGTCGACCGTGCGGTTCGCCGCAAGGAAGCCGTGGTGTTCTTCGGCTGGGCGCCGCACCCGATGAACGTCAACATCGCCATGACTTACCTCACCGGCAGCGACGATGCCCTGGGCCCGAACGAAGGCATGGCCACCGTGTGGAGCGTCACCGCGCCGAACTACGCCGAGCAGTGCCCGAATGTGCACAAACTGCTGACCAACCTGACCTTCACCGCCGCTGATGAGAGCCGGATGATGCAGCCGTTGCTGGATCACAAGGACGCTATCGAGTCCGCCAAGCAGTGGCTCAAGGATCACCCGCAAGACCAGGCGCGCTGGCTGGAAGGGGTGACCACCTTCGACGGCAAGCCGGCCGCGGCCAACCTGCAACTGACCAGCAAATAACTTTTTCTGAACCACCGTTTCGCAGCTCAAACGGGCTGCGAACGGCACCACCACGCCTGTAAGGAACCGCCTCATGAACCACGACGTCATCATCACCTGCGCACTCACCGGTGCTGGCGACACGACCAGCCGCAGCCCACACGTGCCGGTCACCCCCAAGCAAATCGCCGCTGCGGCCGTGGAAGCCGCCAAGGCCGGCGCCACCGTTGTGCACTGCCATGTGCGCGACCCTGAAACCGGCAAATTCAGCCGCGACGTCGCCCTGTACCGCGAAGTAATGGAGCGCATCCGTGAGGCCGACATCGACATCATCGTCAACCTCACCGCCGGCATGGGCGGCGACCTGGAGATCGGCGGCGGCGAGAACCCGATGGAATTCGGTCCCAACACTGACCTGGTCGGCCCGCTGACCCGCCTGGCCCACGTGGAAGAACTGCTACCGGAAATCTGCACCCTCGACTGCGGCACCCTGAACTTCGGCGATGGCGATACCATTTACGTGTCCACCCCGGCGCAACTGCGGGCGGGCGCCAAACGCATCCAGGAGCTGGGCGTCAAGGCTGAGCTGGAGATCTTCGACACCGGCCACCTGTGGTTCGCCAAGCAGATGATTAAGGAAGGCCTGCTCGACGACCCGCTGTTCCAACTGTGCCTGGGCATCCCATGGGGCGCGCCGGCCGACACCACCACCATGAAAGCCATGGTCGACAACCTGCCCGCCGACGCGGTGTGGGCCGGCTTCGGCATCGGCCGCATGCAAATGCCGATGGCGGCGCAAGCGGTGCTGCTGGGCGGCAACGTGCGGGTCGGCCTGGAAGACAACCTGTGGCTGGACAAAGGCGTGCTCGCCACCAACGGCCAACTGGTGGAACGCGCCAGTGAAATCCTCAGCCGCCTGGGTGCACGGGTCATGACCCCGGCCGAAGGTCGCGTGAAGATGGGCCTCACCAAACGCCGCTGATCAAAATGTGGGAGGGGGCTTGCCCCCGATGGCGGAGGATCAGCACCAGCTGTATCGACTGACACACCGCTATCGGGGGCAAGCCCCCTCCCACAGGGGATTACCAACCTCTTTAGGAATTTGCCATGAGCTTTATCACCGAAATCAAAACCTTCGCCGCCCTCGGCAGCGGTGTCATCGGCAGCGGCTGGGTCTCCCGTGCCCTGGCCCACGGCCTGGATGTGGTCGCCTGGGACCCGGCGCCCGGCGCCGAAGCCGCACTGCGCAAGCGTGTCGCCAACGCCTGGGGTGCCTTGGAGAAACAAGGCCTGGCACCGGGCGCCTCCCAGGACCGCCTGCGCTTTGTCGCCACCATTGAAGAGTGTGTGAAAGACGCCGACTTCATCCAGGAAAGCGCCCCGGAGCGCCTGGAACTGAAACTGGATCTGCACAGCAAGATCAGCGCGGCGGCCAAGCCGAATGCGTTGATTGGTTCAAGCACGTCCGGCCTGTTGCCGAGCGAGTTCTACGAGGGCTCGACCCACCCTGAGCGGTGCGTGGTCGGCCATCCGTTCAACCCGGTTTACCTGCTGCCACTTGTGGAAGTGGTCGGCGGCAAGAACACCGCGCCGGAGGCTGTTCAAGCCGCGATCAAGGTGTACGAATCCCTCGGCATGCGCCCCCTGCATGTGCGCAAGGAGGTCCCAGGCTTTATCGCTGACCGTCTGCTCGAAGCGCTGTGGCGTGAAGCCCTGCATCTGGTCAATGACGGCGTGGCCACCACTGGAGAAATCGACGACGCGATCCGCTTTGGCGCGGGCTTGCGCTGGTCGTTCATGGGTACCTTCTTGACCTACACCCTGGCCGGCGGCGACGCCGGCATGCGCCACTTCATGGCGCAGTTCGGCCCGGCACTGCAATTACCATGGACCTACCTGCCGGCGCCGGAGCTGACCGACAAGCTGATCGACGATGTAGTCGACGGCACCAGCGATCAACTGGGCAAACACAGCATTTCGGCGCTGGAGCGCTATCGTGATGACTGCCTGCTGGCGGTGCTGGAGGCGGTGAAAACCACCAAGGCCAAGCATGGCATGACCTTCGCCGAATAACGGAACCCCTGACATGCCCGCACTCACCACCTACACCACCCAGGTCCACCCCGACTGGGTGGACTACAACGGCCATCTGCGCGACGCGTTCTACCTGCTGATCTTCAGCTACGCCACCGACGCGCTGATGGACGCCCTGGGCCTGGACAGCGAAAACCGAGAAGCCAGCGGCCATTCACTGTTCACCCTGGAGCTGCACCTCAACTACCTGCACGAAGTGAAACTCGGTGCCGACGTGGAGGTGCATACCCAACTGATCGCCTTTGATGCCAAGCGTCTGCACCTCTATCACAGCCTGCATTTAGTGGGAGATGAAAAGGAGCTGGCGGGCAACGAGCAGATGCTGCTGCACGTTGATCTGGCGGGCCCGAATTCGGCGCCGTTCACCGAGGCCACATTAAAAAAACTCACGGCTATCAGTGCGGCGCAGGCCGACCTGCCGCGCCCCGCCCTGCTTGGCCGAGTGATTGGACTGCCGCTGAAAAAATAGCCACCCAAAAAACCATAAGGAGCCACCATGCAAACCGCCGCCGCTGTTGCCGACTTCCGTACTTACCCGAAGATCTGCGACATCGCGGACGTCAGGGTGCTGGAGGATCAAATCCTTGTGCAGTGGGTGGATGGGCGGGTCAGCCCGTTTCATCATCAATGGCTGCGGGACAACTGCCCGTGCACGGAATGCGTGTACAGCGTGACCCGTGAGCAGGTACTGGAGATTGTCGACGTGGATGCCAATCTCAGTGCGGCCTCTGCATGCATTGATCAAGGCAATCTGAGCCTGGAATGGAGCGGCGGGCACCGCAGCCAATACGATCCCGGCTGGCTGCGGGCCCATGCCTACGACGATGAATCCCGTGCCGAACGCCGTGCCGCAAAGCCCAAATCGCAGTTGTGGGACAGTCGCTTCCAACTGCCGGTTTTCGAATACAAGGCGGTCATGGAGGACCCGCACGCACTGCTGCAGTGGCTGCTGGCGCTGCGCGATTCGGGCTTGACGCAAATCCGAGGCGTCCCCACCGAGCCCGGCTCCCTGGCGCTGGTCGCCAAGCGCATTGCCTTCATCCGCGAGAGCAACTTCGGCGTGCTGTTCAACGTGCAATCCAAGGCCGACGCCGACAGCAACGCCTACACCGCTTTCAACCTGCCGTTGCACAGTGATCTGCCCACGCGCGAGCTGCAACCGGGCCTGCAGTTTTTGCATTGCCTGGTGAACGATGCCAACGGCGGCGAGAGTATTTTTGTCGATGGATTTGCCATCGCCCATGCGTTGCGCACAGAAGATCCCGAAGCGTTTCGCGCACTGTGTGAAATACCCGTGGAGTTTCGCAACAAAGATCGTCACAGCGACTATCGCCGCCTGGCGCCGATCATTGCGCTGGATGCCCTGGGGGAGGTGGCGGAGATTCGCATGGCCAACTTTCTGCGCGGGCCGTTCGAGGCCAGTGTGGAACAGATGCCCTTGCTGTATCGGGCCTACCGGCGGTTTATTGCAATGACGCGGGAGGACCGTTTTCGGCTGGTCAAGCGCCTGAACCCGGGCGAGTTGTGGTGCTTCGACAACCGCCGCACCTTGCATGCACGCAATGCTTTTGATCCCACTTCGGGGGCGCGGCACTTCCAGGGGTGCTATATCGACCGGGATGAATTGCTCTCGCGCATCCTGGTATTGCAGCGCTAGACCGTGCCGGCGATGGCGTCCGTGTAATCAGCACAAATCCCAGGCAAAAAAAGCCCCGGTCCAGCCGTGACTGGATCGGGGCAGAGTGCTTTGTGTGGCGTGACATCCCGAGGGTGACCAAACCTTCAAGTTGCTTGCCTGGCATTCAGTGTGCCTATTACTTCTGTCGGCAAATGGCTCGAAAACGACCTGCTCATAGCCATCTGAGGCATTCGTGCAATCTGCCCTTGCCGACCGTTTGAGCGGCTACCAGAATCCAAGTCAAACCCCGCTCCCTTCACCAGGATAAACGTCATGATGCATGCGGATTTGATTGACCAGGATGACCTGCTGGGCCAACTGCGCTCGCTGGGTTTCGAAGTGTCCAGTGGCGCCACTGCCGAACAGGCCTGCGAGTGTGCCGTGCGCGGTTTGAGCCCGGCGCGGGCCAAGGCCCTCAAGGGCATGGTTGAGCAGATGTATACCGGCAGCGCGACGATTCTGCCGGCCGTGCGGCAGGCAATCGACAAACAGCTGCTGCCGGCGTTGGTGCAGTTCAAACAGAACTCCGGCGCCTGATAAAACGCCATCGCAGGCAAGCCAGCTCCCACATTTTGAATGTATTCACAGATCACAATGTGGGAGCTGGCTTGCCTGCGATGAAGCCCCCTCGGTCTAGAGCCTTACACTGGCAAACGTCGACTCGTTGCGCGCCTGGCTCAACGCCGACATCGGCCCCGACAACGGTGACAACACCAGTGCCTGCGGAATTGGCATCATCGCCACTTGCTGGGTGGTGTTGGAACCCACACGCTCATCCCGTGGCGGAATGCCGAAGTATTCGCGATAGCACTTGGAGAAGTGCGGCGTCGACACAAACCCGCACACCGACGCCACTTCGATGATCGACATCGGTGTTTGCTTGAGCAACTGCCGTGCACGAATCAGGCGCAGCTTGAGGTAGTAGCGCGATGGCGAGCAGTGCAGGTATTTCTGGAACAAACGCTCAAGCTGGCGACGCGACACGGCGACATACACCGCCAGTTCATCCAGGTCGATCGGCTCTTCCAAGTTGGCTTCCATCAGCGCGACGATTTCCTGCAGCTTCGGCTGGTTGGTGCCGAGCATGTGCTTGAGCGGCACACGCTGGTGGTCCTGTTCATTGCGGATGCGTTCGTACACGAACATCTCGGAGATCGCCGCCGACAGTTCACGGCCGTGGTCGCGGCTGATCAGGTGCAGCATCATGTCCAACGGCGCGGTGCCGCCGGAGCTGGTGAAGCGGTTGCGGTCGAGGGTGAATAAGCGTGTGCTCATGGCCACGCGGGGGAAGGCCTCCTGCATCGACGCCAGGCATTCCCAGTGCACGCTGCAATCAAAGCCATCGAGCAAACCGGCGCAGGCCAGGGCCCAACTGCCGGTGCACACCGCACCCAGGCGACGGGACTGACGCGCCTGGCTTTGCAGCCACGACACATGTTCACGGGTCACGGTGCGTTGGATACCCACGCCGCCGCACACGATTACGGTGTCCAGGGCTGGGGCTTTGTGCATGGACGCATCGGGGGTGATTTGCAGACCGTCGCTGGCCCACACCTGGTTTCCGTCAACGCTCAAGGTCGTCCAGCGATACAACTCGCGACCGGAGAGCTGGTTGGCCATGCGCAGGGGTTCGACTGCGGAGGCCAGGGAAATCAGCGTGAAATTGTCCAGCAGCAAAAAGCCGATGGATTGAGGCGCACGGTTCTGGGGTTGGGCCCCGGAGTTGAACGACGTCATCGCGGTATCTCCTCACACAAAGCGGGTGATGGCCTCAGGCGAGGCTCTTGTTATTGCGCTCTGCACCTTAAGGAAACTCCTATGGCGAGACGCTTTGTGTTGATAGAGCAAATGCCATGCCTAAACTTGAATGGCCGTCCAATAACTCCTAAAAACGACCTGCTGACCCGTCTAAATAAGCCCGCGCGCGAAGTACGGGATATGCCCCGAAAAGGACGTCAGAGCGAGCCTGCTCAAGGTGTGTGAGCAGATCGGTAGCACTTGTGGGAAGGCGCTTTGAGGGCGTAGGAGAAGTCTGTCACCACACGCACAGGTGACAGGTGGTCGGGCGGGAAATCGTTTGGGAGCTACTTATCTGTTTGCGACGCGCTAAAAGGTGGCGCTTTTGCATCCGGGTGTTCACTTTATGCGCAATGTTGTCTGGACTACCGTATTCGCGAGCAAGCCCGCTCCCACACTTGACCGCGTTCTCATGTTTGAACTCGATCAAATGTGGGAGCGGCGGTGCGACGATTCGACTTGCTCGCGAATACAGGCGACGCGGTCTCAACACTCAACAGCGCTGACCGCCAACCCACCCCGCGATGTCTCTTTGTATTTGTCATGCATATCCGCCCCGGTATCGCGCATGGTGCGAATCACCCGATCCAGGGAGATAAAGTGCTGGCCATCGCCACGCAGCGCCATTTGCGCCGCGTTGATCGCCTTCACTGCCGCAATTGCATTGCGCTCGATGCACGGCACTTGGACCAGCCCACCCACCGGGTCGCAGGTCAGGCCGAGGTTGTGTTCCAGGCCGATTTCGGCGGCGTTGCACAGTTGCTCCGGCGTGGCACCAAGAATCTCCGCCAACCCGGCTGCAGCCATGGCGCAAGCCGAGCCCACCTCCCCCTGGCAGCCGACTTCGGCACCGGAGATCGAGGCGTTCTTCTTGCACAGAATGCCCACCGCCGCAGCGCCGAGCAGGTAGTCGACCACGTTGGCTTCCGTCACTTCTTCACTGAATTTCATGAAGTAGTGCAGCACCGCCGGAATGATCCCCGCCGCGCCGTTGGTAGGCGCGGTCACCATGCGCCCACCGGCGGCGTTTTCCTCGTTCACCGCCAGGGCGAACAGGTTGACCCACTCCATGGCGCTCAAGGTCGAGCCGATCACGTTCGGCTTGCCCAGTTCCTGCAAACTGCGGTGCAACTTGGCCGCGCGACGGCGCACGTTCAGGCCACCGGGCAAGATGCCTTCGTGCTTGAGGCCTTGCTCCACGCAGTCCTGCATGGCGCGCCAGAGTTTCATCAGGCCGCTGCGGATTTCTTCTTCGGAGCGCCAGACCTTTTCGTTGGCCAGCATCAATTCGGCGACGCGCAGGTTGTGGGTCTTGCACAGCTGCAACAGCTCGACCGCGCTGGAGAAATCATAAGGCAGCTCGGTGCGATCCATGTCCGCCACGCCGCTCTGCGCCTGGGCTTCATCCACTACAAAACCACCGCCCACTGAATAGTAAGTGTCGCGGTGCAGCTCGCCGTCATCACCAGACACCACCAGCGTCATGGCGTTGGGGTGGAACGGCAGGTTCTCGTCGAGCAGGCGCATGTCCCGTGCCCATACAAAAGGCACTGGCAAACGCCCATCCAGCAGCAGTGTGTCGGTCTCGCGCAGGGTGTGGATGCGCAGACCGATTTGCGACGGATCGATCGCATCCGGCCACTCGCCCATCAGGCCCATGATGGTCGCAGTGTCGCTGCCATGGCCGATGCCGGTGGCCGACAATGAGCCGTAGAGCTGAACTTCGACGCGCCTGACTTGTTCCAACAGTTCACGTTCACGCAGTGCCTGGACGAACAACGCCGCGGCGCGCATGGGGCCGACGGTGTGAGAACTAGAAGGCCCGATGCCGATCTTGAACAGGTCGAAAACGCTGATAGCCATTAACGTGGAACTCCGCAGGTGAGCAGGCCGGACACCAAGGAGCTGCTACGCTCAGATCGCCCAGATGGCGGCATCATCAAGCTTTTACTCGCCGTCACGGCGTCTCACACCGACGCACTCATGCTCACCAGCGTCGCGCCCGTGCGATCGCCTGTTTTGGCCGTTTTTAGCGGTGCAGATGGGCAAAACCTACAGTTTTGCCGCTGGAAAAATCTGTAAGCGACGTCACCGACACTGGATACGACCATCCCTGTACTGGATACGACGCCCCCTGTAGGCGTCAGATTTTCACTGGTACATGATCAGTCTCGACTCGTTTGCAAGGCACCGTGCCAGAGCTGTTGTCGCACGCACCAACCGCAACACTTATAAAGCGCGGCGAAGGCCGCCAGAAAAAACACAGGAGTCTACCCAGATGAAAGGTTCACCCTCGTTGTTGTTGGCCGCCATGCTGAGTCTGCCAGTCATGGCGCACGCCGCAGAACCGGCACAATGTCAGACCGTCAATTTCTCCGATGTCGGCTGGACCGACATCACCGTCACCACCGCGACCACCAGCGAGATCCTCAAGGGCCTGGGCTACAAGCCGCGCACCACGATGATTTCGGTACCAGTGACTTACAAGTCCCTGGCCGACGGCAAGAACATGGACATCTTCCTCGGCAACTGGATGCCGACCATGGAAAACGACATCAAGCAGTACCGTGATGCCGGCACCGTGGAAACCGTGCGCGCCAACCTGGAGAACGCCAAGTACACCCTCGCGGTCCCGGAAGCGCTGTACAACAAAGGCCTGAAAGACTTCGCCGATATCGCCAAATTCAAGGATGAGCTGGGCGGCAAGATCTACGGCATCGAGCCGGGTAATGACGGCAACCGCACCATCCAGACGCTGATCGACAAAGACGCCTTCGGCCTGAAAACCGCCGGTTTCAAAGTCGTCGAGTCCAGCGAAGCCGGCATGCTCTCCCAGGTCGAACGCGCCACCAAGCGCGACCAGGCCATCGTGTTCCTTGGCTGGGAACCGCACCCGATGAACACCCGTTTCAAGATGAAGTACCTGACCGGGGGTGACGATTCGTTCGGCCCCAACTACGGCCAGGCCACCATCTACACCAACACCCGCAAGGGCTACACCCAGGAATGCAGCAACGTGGGCCAGTTGCTGAAGAACCTGGTGTTCACCCTGAACATGGAAAGCACCCTGATGGGTAAAGTCCTGGACGAAAAACAAAAACCCGATGCTGCCGCCAAGGCGTGGCTCAAAGCCAACCCGCAAGTGCTCGACACCTGGCTCGCCGGCGTGACCACGGTTGATGGCAAACCAGGCTTGGAGGCCGTTAAAGCTTATCTCGCCAAATAACACCCGCTGACCCCAGGCCGGTGCGCTGGCCTGGGATGTTTTCCCCTTCGCATGTGGACATTCACTACCATGCTGACTGAACAGAAAATCCCACTAGGCCAGTACATCGCTGCCTTCGTCGAATGGTTGACCCAACACGGCGCCAACTACTTCGACGCAATCGCATCGACACTGGAAACGATGATCCACGGCGTGACGTTCGCGCTGACCTGGTTCAATCCGCTGGCATTGATCGGTCTGATTGCGCTGCTGGCTCACTTTATCCAACGCAAATGGGGACTGACTGTTTTTGTCATCGCCTCCTTCCTGCTGATCCTCAACCTGGGGTACTGGCAGGAAACCATGGAAACCCTCGCGCAGGTGTTGTTCGCCACCCTGGTCTGCGTGGTCATCGGTGTGCCGCTGGGCATTGTTGCCGCGCACAAACCGTTGTTCTACACCATGATGCGGCCGGTGCTCGATCTGATGCAGACCGTACCGACCTTCGTCTACCTCATCCCTACCCTGACCCTATTCGGGCTGGGTGTGGTGCCTGGGCTGATTTCCACGGTGGTGTTCGCGATTGCCGCGCCGATCCGTCTGACCTACCTGGGTATCCGCGATGTACCGCAAGAGTTGATGGACGCCGGCAAGGCCTTTGGCTGCTCGCGCCGTCAGTTGCTCTCGCGCATTGAACTGCCCCACGCCATGCCGAGCATTGCCGCCGGCATTACCCAATGCATCATGCTGTCGTTGTCGATGGTGGTGATCGCGGCCCTGGTGGGCGCCGATGGTCTCGGCAAACCCGTGGTCAACGCGCTGAACACCGCCGACATCGCCCTGGGCTTTGAAGCCGGCCTGGCGATCGTGCTGCTGGCCATCATGCTCGACCGCATCTGCAAACAACCCGACGCTAAAGTAGGGGGTGATGCATGAGCATTATCCGATTCGACAAAGTCGACGTGATCTTCTCCAAAGACCCACGCGAAGCGCTCAAGCTGCTGGACCAGGGCATGAGCCGTAATGAGATCCTGAAAAAGACCGGGCAGATTGTCGGCGTGGAAAAAGCCAGCCTGGATATCGAGAAAGGCGAAATCTGCGTGCTGATGGGCCTGTCGGGCTCCGGCAAATCCAGCTTGCTGCGCTGCATCAATGGCCTCAACACCGTCAGCCGTGGGCAACTGTTCGTGGAGCACGAAGGTCGCCAGATCGACATCGCTTCCTGCACCCCGGCCGAGCTGAAAATGATGCGCACCAAACGCATCGCCATGGTGTTCCAGAAATTCGCCCTGATGCCTTGGCTGACGGTACGCGAGAACATCAGCTTCGGCCTGGAAATGCAGGGCCGTCCGGAGAAAGACCGGCGCAAGCTGGTGGACGAAAAGCTCGAACTCGTGGGCCTGACCCAATGGCGCAACAAGAAGCCGGACGAGCTCTCCGGCGGCATGCAACAGCGCGTCGGCCTGGCCCGCGCGTTGGCAATGGACGCCGATATCCTGCTGATGGACGAACCCTTCTCGGCACTCGACCCGTTGATCCGCCAAGGCCTGCAGGATGAACTGCTGGAGCTGCAACGCAAGCTGAGCAAGACCATCGTGTTCGTGAGCCACGACCTTGATGAGGCCCTCAAACTGGGCAGCCGTATCGCGATCATGAAAGACGGCAAGATCATCCAGTACAGCGTGCCGGAAGAGATCGTGCTGAACCCGGCGGACGACTATGTGCGCACCTTCGTCGCGCATACCAACCCGCTGAACGTACTGTGCGGCCGTAGCCTGATGCGCACCCTGGACAACTGCAAGCGCGTCAACGGTTCAGTGTGCCTGGACCCCGGCGGCGACTCGTGGCTGGAGCTGGCCGAAGGCAACACCATCAAGGGCGCCCGCCAGAATGGCGCGGTGATGAATTTGCAGAACTGGGCACCGGGGCAAGCGGTGGAAGGTTTGGGCCGAGTGCCGACGCTGGTGGACTCGAACATCGGCATGCGCGATGCGTTGCAGATTCGCTATCACACCGGGAACAAGCTGGTGTTGCATGACAACAACCAGGTAGTGGGGATCTTGGGCGACAGCGAGCTTTACCATGCCCTGCTGGGCAAGAACCTCGGCTGACAGATACCGCAAAAGCAATTGAAGAAACAATGTGGGAGCTGGCTTGCCTGCGATAGCGGTGGTGAATTCACTACCGCTATCGCAGGCAAGCCAGCTCCCACAGTTGATCCCATTCCAACATTGGAACAGTGGTGTCAGTGAAGACACCACCTAGCTCACGTATCAGCTATAGACACGGCCAAGGAGCTGCCGATGGCTTTCAAACTGATCGAGCACGTCCCGGGTGATCTGTTCCTGGGCGAAGCCCATCAGGTCGTATTCCTGAGGCCCGTTGTGCAGGTAAACCTCGGCACGGTAATAACGGGTGCGCTCTTCCTCGGGCAGGTCACTCGGTGCCGACGAGTAAGCATCCAGGCTCACTTCGTAGACAAACGGGTTGCCCTCTTCCATCTCGATGCGCACACCGATGCAACGCTTGGATTTACCCAGCAGGGTCTGCACTTCCAACCCCTGTTCACGCAACGCAGTCGCCGCTTCTTCCAGCGCTGGCGTCACATGCTTGTCCATAAAGCGCTGCACAGTGCCCTGGCTCGGTTGCAGGTCCAGTGCGGTCAGGCGCTCGCTGAAGCCACGACGACCACGCTCGGCCAATTGCGCCTGCTCCTGTTCGATCGCCACATCCTGGCGCATGGCCTTGTGCAAGCCGAACATGAAGAAGATCAGCACCACCGAGAACGGCAGCCCGGCCAGCACCACCATGGTCTGCATGGCTTCGAAGTTACCGGCGAACAGCAAGCCGATGGTCACCAGGGTGATCACCGCCGACCAGAAGATCCGCAGCCAATGCGGCGCATCTTCGTCCACGTTGCCGCCTTTGCAGGACAGGTTGGCCATCATCACCGCGCCGGAATCCGCCGGGGTCAGGAACAGCACGAAGCCCACGAAAATCGACACACCGATGACGATTTTCGACGCCGGGTAATGCTCAAGCAGTTGATAGATGGCCATCGAAGGCTGTTCCAGCGCGGTCTTGCCCAACTCCACCGCACCGTGGTTCAGCACCAGGTCCAGGGCCGAGTTACCGAAGATCGACAGCCACGCCAGGGTAAAGCCCAGCGGGATCAGCAGCACGCCGGCCACCAGTTCACGCACCGTGCGACCACGGGAAATACGCGCGATGAACATGCCCACGAATGGCGCCCAGGAAATCCACCACGCCCAGTAGAACAGGGTCCACAGGCCCATCCAGCGCTCGGTCTTGTCGGCGTCGCCTTCGTACACATAGAGGTCGAAGGTTTTCAGGATGATGCCGTTGAGGTAGTCACCGGTGTTCTGCACCAGGCCGTTGAGCAAGTGCAAGGTCGGGCCGAACAGCAGCACGAAGATCAGCAGGCCGCTGAACAACACGATGTTGAGGTTGGACAGGCGGCGGATGCCGTTCTCCACGCCCGACACGGCGGCGATGGTCGCGACGGTGCTCATCACGATGATCACAATCAGCAGGTTGGTGTTGCTGTGCTGCATGCCGAACAGGTTTTCCAGCCCGGACGACACCTGCATCGAACCAATCCCCAGGTTCGTCACCAGGCCCAGCAGGGTCACGAACATGCCGAAACCGTCCACCGCGTGGCCGGCCGCGCCTTTCACCCAGCGCTCGCCCACCAGCGGGTACAACGCCGAACGCAAGGCCAGCGGCTGGTTATGGCGATACGCGAAGTACGCCACGGCCAGGCCGACCAAGGCATAGATCGCCCAGCCGTGCAGGCCCCAGTGCAGGAAGGTCAGTTGCAGCGCCTGGCGTGCGGCGCCATTGCTGGCGGCTGCGCCTTCGGGCGGGTTGAAGTAGTGGTCCAGCGGCTCGGAAGCGCCGAAGTACAGCAGCGAAATACCGATGCCCGACGAGAACAACATGCCGGCCCAGGCGCCGTAGCTGAAGTCCGGGGTGTCGTCCTTGCTGCCCAGTTTCAATTTGCCGTAGGAGGAAAACGCCAGGCCGACCACAAACACCAGGTAGGCGGCGATGACCACCATGTAGTACCAGCCGAAGCTTTTCGACAGCCACGCCTGGGCGACACCGAGCATGCGCCCGGCCTCCTGCGGGGCGATGATCAGGATGGCGGTCAACAACAGAATCAACGCGGTGGAGGTGTAGAACACCCAACCGTTGACCCGTACCTTTTCCGGCGGGGTCTTTATAAGAGAGGCAGAACTCATGGCGCAGATGCTCCGGGCAGTGCGAGAGAGAAACACAAGGCAACGGTTATCCCGGGACATCGATTTTTCGGCAGTCGACGGACGGGTGTTATAAAGACACCCCTTAAATCCCTGCACCCCATGAGCGCAGTGCCCAGGGACGTTTCAGGGGTTTAACCAGGTGCCAGATGTCGTGCCTACATGTAGGAAATACCTGTAGGACGCGACCATTTGTCGCAGATCTTATTCTTTGTTGATTGAACGTTCAATCAAAACAAAATAGACTGGCCATCAAGCCGACGGACGTTGATCGCCCATCGGCAGGCCTAAGGAGAGGTGCTACATGCCCAAGGTCGGTATGCAACCCATACGCCGCCAGCAGTTGATCGAAGCCACGCTAACGGCCATCGATCAGGTCGGAATGGGAGATGCCAGCATTGCGCTGATCGCCCGTTTGGCCGGCGTCTCGAACGGCATCATCAGTCACTACTTTCAGGACAAGAACGGCCTGATCGCCGCAACGATGCGGTACCTGATGAACGTGCTGATCGAGAACGTCCACGAACGCAGGCTTGCGCTGAAGGATGACAGCCCACGGGCGCACCTTCAGGTGATCATTGAGGGCAACTTCGATGCCAGCCAGGTCAACGGCCCGGCAATGAAAACCTGGCTGGCCTTCTGGGCCACCAGCATGCACCACCCGTCATTGCACAGGTTGCAGCGGATCAACGATCAACGTCTGTATTCCAACCTGTGCTGCCAGTTCCGCCGAGTGCTGCCGCTGCCGCACGCACGCAAAGCAGCCCGAGGCCTGGCGGCCCTGATCGACGGTTTGTGGTTGCGCGGCGCCCTGTCGGGAGACGCTTTCGACACGGCGCAGGCGCAACGGATCGCTTACGAATACATGGATTTCCAATTGGCCAAGCAGGTGAGTTAGAGCACACATAACCGCTCAACCCCTGAACTGCTGTTGATCAGTGTTGCCAGACCCTTATGGCCCACTTTTCGGCGGTTAACGCCAACCACTTATGCACTTGCGAGGACTTTATGGCCCGTTTCGAACTGCAAAAACTCTACATTGACGGCGGCTACAGCGACGCTGGCAGCGATGCCACCTTCGAAGCCATCAACCCGGCTAACGGTGAAGTTCTCGCCCAAGTGCAACGCGCGACGAAAGAAGACGTTGAACGCGCCGTGGTCAGCGCCGAAAAGGGCCAGAAAATCTGGGCCGCGATGACCGCCATGGAGCGTTCTCGCATCCTGCGTCGTGCCGTCGACATCCTGCGCGAGCGCAACGACGAGCTGGCCGCCCTGGAAACCCTGGACACCGGCAAAGCCTTCTCCGAAACCAAATACGTCGACATCGTCACCGGCGCCGACGTGCTGGAATACTACGCCGGCCTGGTGCCCGCCATCGAAGGCGAGCAGATCCCGCTGCGTGACACCTCGTTCGTCTACACCCGCCGTGAGCCGCTGGGCGTGGTTGCCGGTATCGGCGCGTGGAACTACCCGATCCAGATCGCCCTGTGGAAATCCGCACCGGCCCTGGCTGCCGGTAACGCAATGATCTTCAAGCCAAGCGAAGTCACCTCGCTGACCACCCTGAAACTGGCTGAGATCTACACCGAAGCCGGCGTTCCGGCGGGCGTGTTCAACGTACTGACCGGCAGCGGCCGTGAAGTCGGCACCTGGCTGACCGAGCACCCGCGCATCGAGAAAGTCTCGTTCACCGGCGGCACCGACACCGGCAAGAAAGTCATGGCCAGCGCTTCCAGCTCTTCGCTGAAAGAAGTGACCATGGAACTGGGCGGCAAGTCGCCGCTGATCGTGTTCGAAGACGCCGACCTGGATCGTGCGGCCGACATCGCGATGATGGCCAACTTCTACAGCTCCGGCCAGGTCTGCACCAACGGCACTCGCGTGTTTGTGCCCAAGCACCTGCAAGCGGCGTTCGAAGCCAAGATCGTTGAGCGCGTGGCGCGCATTCGTGTGGGCAGCCCGCAAGACGACAACACCAACTTCGGCCCGCTGGTCAGCTTCGCCCACATGGAAAGCGTGCTGGGCTACATCGCCAAAGGCAAGGAAGAAGGCGCACGCGTACTGTGCGGCGGCGACCGCCTGACCGACGGCGAATTCGCCAAAGGCGCTTTCGTGGCCCCGACCGTGTTCACCGACTGCACCGACGAGATGACCATCGTCCGTGAAGAAATCTTCGGCCCAGTGATGAGCATCCTCACCTACGAAACCGAAGAAGAAGTGATCCGTCGCGCCAACGACACCGACTTCGGCCTGGCCGCTGGCCTGGTGACCAAGGACCTGAACCGCGCCCACCGCGTGATTCATCAGCTGGAAGCGGGTATCTGCTGGATCAACGCCTGGGGCGAATCCGACGCGAAGATGCCGGTCGGTGGCTACAAGCAATCCGGTGTTGGCCGTGAGAACGGCATCAGCTCGCTGAACAACTTCACCCGCATCAAATCGGTACAGGTTGAGCTGGGCGACTACGCCTCGGTGTTCTAAGAACCCGAGCCTTGTAGTGCCTTTGAGGCCGCCATCGGGGGCAAGCCCCCTCCCACCTTTGACTGTGTAAACCCGATCAAATGTGGGAGGGGGGCTTGCCCCCGATGAGGCCCGACCTGACCACACATCAAAGAGGGTGCATCCAATGTCCCAAGAATACGATTACATTATTGTGGGTGCCGGCTCCGCCGGTAACACCCTGGCGACCCGTCTGACCGAAGACGAAGGCGTCACCGTCCTGCTGCTGGAAGCCGGCGGCCCGGACTACCGTCTCGACTTCCGTACCCAGATGCCCGCCGCCCTGGCCTTCCCGCTGCAGGGTCGCCGCTACAACTGGGCCTACGAAACCGATCCAGAGCCCCACATGGACGGCCGCCGGATGGAATGCGGTCGCGGCAAGGGCCTGGGTGGTTCCTCGCTGATCAACGGCATGTGCTACATCCGTGGCAACGCCATGGATTACGACAACTGGGCGAAATTGCCAGGCCTGGAAAACTGGACCTACCTCGACTGCCTACCCTATTTCCGCAAGGCCGAAACCCGCGACATCGGCCCGAACGACTGGCACGGCGGCGATGGCCCGGTCAGCGTGACCACGCCGAAAGCCGGCAATAACCCACTGTTCCACGCCATGGTCGAAGCCGGCGTGCAGGCCGGTTACCCGCGTACCGAAGACTTGAACGGCTACCAGCAAGAAGGCTTCGGCCCGATGGACCGTACCGTCACGCCGAACGGTCGTCGCGCCAGCACCGCGCGCGGTTACCTGGATACTGCCAAGAAGCGCTCCACGCTGACCATCGTCACCCACGCCCTCACCGACAAGGTGTTGTTCGAAGGCAAGCGTGCCGTTGGTGTGCGTTACCTGATCGGCGCCGCTGAAGAGCGCGTTGAAGCCCGCGCGCGCAAGGAAGTGCTGGTGTGCAGCGGCGCAATCGCGTCGCCGCAACTGCTGCAACGCTCCGGTGTCGGCCCGGCCAAGCTGCTGGAAAGCCTCGACATCCCGGTGGTCCACGACCTGCCAGGCGTCGGCGAAAACCTGCAGGACCACCTTGAGCTGTACCTGCAATATGCGTGCACTCAGCCCGTGTCGCTGTACCCGTCGCTGCTCTGGTACAACCAGCCGGCGATCGGCGCTGAGTGGCTGTTCAACGGCACCGGCATCGGCGCCAGCAACCAGTTCGAAGCGGGCGGTTTCATCCGTACCCGTGAAGAATTCGAATGGCCGAACATCCAGTACCACTTCCTGCCGGTCGCGATTAACTACAACGGCAGCAACGGTGTGAAAGAGCACGGCTTCCAGGCGCACATGGGCTCCATGCGTTCGCCAAGCCGTGGCCGCGTGCAATTGAAGTCGAAGAACCCACGGGACTACCCGAGCATCCTCTTCAACTACATGGCCACCGAGCAGGACTGGCAGGAATTCCGCGACGGCATCCGCCTGACCCGTGAAATCATGCAGCAGCCGGCACTCGACCAGTACCGTGGTCGCGAAATCAGCCCAGGCATCGACGTGCAAACCGATGAGCAGCTTGACAAGTTCATCCGCGAGCACGCCGAAACCGCGTTCCACCCGTCCTGCTCGTGCAAGATGGGCACCGACGAAATGGCTGTCGTCGATGGCGAAGGCCGCGTGCATGGCATGCAGGGTCTGCGTGTGGTCGATGCGTCGATCATGCCGATCATCACCACCGGTAACCTGAACGCGCCGACGATCATGATCGCCGAGAAAATCGCCGACAAGATCCGTGGCCGCCAGCCGCTGCCGCGCAGCACCGCCGACTACTACGTGGCCGGCGATGCGCCGGTGCGTGGCAAGCCGATGCGTGAAATTGCGCAGTAACTGAAATATCGCGTTGCCTGTATCGCAGGCAAGCCAGCTCCCACAGTTGATCGAGTTCGCCTGAACAACGTGATCACCTGTGGGAGCCGGGCTTGCCCGCGATGAGGACCGACCGGCCAATGCAAAACCCCTCCTTGATCAGCTACTCTGTTTGCCTGCCCGCGACGAGCCGCCCACAAGGAAGGCCCCATGTTCGACCACCACGCCACACTCAAAAAACACTTCACAGCCCTGCGCACCCGCGCCGAATTCTTCTCGCTGCGCTACGTACGCGAATCCGGCCACTACCTGGCCGTACGCAAAAACGTCGCTGAACCACCGCACCTGAACCACGACGAAGGCGCCATGCTCACCGTGCGTCTCAACGGTGTGGAAGCCTACGCGGCGACCAACGATATATCCCTGCCTGGCCTGCAAGCCGCCCTTGAGCGTGCCGAACAGCAAGCCCGGTTGATCAAACCCCACGCCCTGCTCGACCTGCGTGATCAGCATGTCTCCAGTGATGTGGCGGACTACCTGTCCCCCGAACTCAATCAGCCTTTCCCGTCCCTGAGCGACTGCTACCAATTGCTGGGCGACGAATCCGCCGCTGTGCCCAAGGACGAGCGCCTGGTGAGCTGGGAAGTCAGCCTCGGCCTGACCCACGTCGAGCAGATCTACCTCAACAACGCCGGCGCCGAGCTGCGCCAGGCCCAGCGCTTTGTGTTCCCAGGCGTCAATGTCACGGCCTACGATGGCAACGACAGCCAGAGCCGCACCCTGGGCGGCAGCAACTTCGGCCAGCAAGGTGGCTTTGATGTGATCAGCCGCTTCGGCCTGGTCGGCGCAGCGCCACGCATTGCCGACGAAGCCCTGCAACTGCTGCTCGCACCCAACACCCCCAACGGCCCGCGCGACCTGTTGCTGATGCCTGACCAGATGATCCTGCAGATCCACGAATCCATCGGCCACCCGCTGGAGCTGGACCGCATCCTGGGTGACGAGCGCAATTACGCCGGCACCAGTTTTGTGAAGGCCAGCGACTTCGGCCATCTGCACTATGGCTCCAAGTTGCTCAACGTGACGTTCGACCCGGACATCCCAGAGCAACTCGCCAGCTACAGCCATGACGACGACGGCACGCCCGCCAGCAAGCAGTTCCTGATCCGCGAAGGGTTGCTGCTCAAACCACTGGGCGGTGCGCTGTCGCAATTCCGTTCGGGTATGAGCGGCGTGGCCAATAGCCGGGCCAGCAGTTGGAACCGTGCGCCCATCGACCGCATGGCCAACCTGAACATCGAAGCGGGCGACAAGAGCCTGGCACAACTGATCGGCGGTATTGAAAGCGGCATCCTGATGTCGACCAACCGCTCATGGTCCATCGACGATGCGCGCAACAAATTCCAGTTCGGCTGCGAATGGGGTCAGTTGATCGAGAACGGCGAGCTGAAAGGTGTGGTGAAGAACCCTAACTACCGCGCCATTTCTGCCAACTTCTGGCGCAACCTCAGCGCGGTCGGTGACGCCAGCACCTTCAAGGTCCTGGGCACGCCGAACTGCGGCAAAGGCGAACCCAATCAGGTGATCCGCGTCGGCCATGCGTCACCGGCCTGCGTATTCAGTGATGTCGACGTATTTGGGGGAGACGCCTGATGAACAACTTCAAGGCATTGGTGGAGTGGCTCAAACATGCCATCACCGACAATGAACAATTCCACCTCGGCTATGCGGATGAAGCGTCCGAATTCGTGCGCTTCAATCACGCCAAGGTGCGCCAGGCGGGCCAAGTGCAACAGGCCAGCCTCAACCTGAAACTGATCAACGATGGCCGCCACGCCGACCTCGGCATCACCCTTGCCGGCGAGCCCGAGCTGGACCGCCAGCGTTTGGCCGATGGCCTGCAACAGTTGCGCGAAACCCTGCCGCTGCTGCCACAAGACCCGTACCTGCTGCTGAACCACAACGCCTGGCAAAGCAACAACGAACAAACCCGCCCGCTGCCGGAACTGGCCCAGGTACTGGAAGACGTCAGCCGGGCCGCCCAAGGTGTGGACCTGGTCGGCTTTTATGCGGCCGGCCCCATCAGCCGGGGCTTTGCCAGTTCGTCGGGCGCCTTCGGCTGGCACCAGGCCAATAGCTTCAACTTCGACTTCAGTCTGTTCCACGCCAATGGTGAAGCGGTAAAGGCCAGCTACGCCGGGCACACTTGGGACAGCGCCGAGTTTGCCGCGCGCTTCCAGCAGGCCCGCGAGCAGCTTGAGTTCCTCGGCCGTCCACTGCACAAGCTGGCCCCCGGACACTATCGCGCCTACCTCGCCCCGGCGGCGATTGAAGAAATCATCAGCATCATCACCTGGGGCGGGTTTTCCGCCCAAGCCATCGCCAGCAAGGGCAGTTCGCTGCAAAAGCTGTATGCCGGTGAACAGTCCCTGAGCCCGCTGGTGACAGTTGCGGAACAGATCAGCGGCTCCCTGAGCCAGGCGTTTTCCACTGAAGGTTACCCGCGCGGCGACGTCACGCTGATCAAGGCGGGGCAAGCCGATGGCCAATTGATCAACTCGCGCAGCGCTGCTGAATATGGTTTGAGCACTAACGGCGCAAGCAGCGATGAATCGCCCAGCGCCTTGCAAATGGCGGCGGGTAGCCTGGCCCAGGCCGATATCCTCAAGCAGTTGGGCACCGGGTTGTACATCAGCAATCTGTGGTACCTGAACTATTCTGACCTGCCGGCGGCCCGCCTGACCGGCATGACGCGCTTTGCCACCTTCTGGGTGGAAGACGGCGAGATCAAGGCGCCGGTCAGCACCATGCGTTTTGATGACAGCGTCTACAACCTGCTCGGCGCGCAGTTGGAAGCCCTGACCGCTGATCGGGAACTGCTGCTGTCGGCCAGTACCTACAGCCAGCGCAACACCGCCTCAAATCTGCTGCCAGGGGCCTTGGTCAAACGCCTGACTTTAACCTTGTAAATACAAAATCCTTGTGGGAGCGGGCTTGCTCGCGAAGGCGGCGTATCAGTCAACTTATCCGGTGGCTGGCGCTCCTCCTTCGCGAGCAAGCCCGCTCCCACACTGTCTTGCGATTACTTCCGACACCTCGACTCAATCCTTCCTACCGTCAAATCCCATCTCACGCTTGCTCCAGCGTGCTCAGTTGTCGCGCTTAAAAAACCTCGTTATAAGGGTTAGTGGCATCCCGCCACCCCCACCCACGAGAGCACGACCTTGCCCGGGAAGGGCAAGCTGGAGCGTTGACATGAACCATGGAAGTTTTGTCATTGAAAAGCTGTTCAAGCACTACAACGTTCATGTTGAGCAACTGGGAAACGATTCGCAAAAAAAGACCGTCCTGATGGTCAACGGTGCGCTGTCCACCACACGCTCCTTCGCCCGCACCAGCAAATGCCTGGCCGAGCATTTCAATGTGTTGCTGTTCGACCTGCCGTTCTCCGGCTATTCCCGCGAACACAACACTGACCTCGACTTGGTGACCAAGGACGACGAGGTGCAAATGCTGCGCGCCTTGGTCGAGCGCTTCCAGGTCAACCATCTGGTGTCGGCGTCCTGGGGCGGCATCTCGACGCTGCTGACCCTGGCACACAACCCACCCTCCATCGAAAGCTCAGTGGTGATGGCCCTCGCGCCCAACCTCAACCAAGCCATGCTCGACTATGTGGAACGTGTACGCGTATTGATCGAAGCGGACGACAAGTCCGCCGTCGGCCACTTGCTCAATGAAACCGTGGGCAAGTATTTGTCGCCCCGGCTCAAGCGCAACAACCACCGGCACCTGTCGACCATGGCCACCACCGAATACCGCCAGGCGCGTTTTCATATCCACCAAGTGTTGGCCTTGGGCGATGGCAACTACCTGCCGGCACTGCGGCAGATTGAAACGCCGGTGCACTTCCTCAACGGCGCCCTGGACGAATACACCCCCGCCGCCGAGGCCCAGTTGTTCAAGCAATACGTGGGGCGCAGCAGTTTTGCCGTGGCCGAACATACTGGCCACTTGCTCGACCTTGAATCCAACGAAGCCGCCGTGGCGGTGCACCGTGAACTGCTGGATTTCCTAGTGGGAAAACGCGCGACGAATGGCGCATAATCGCCAACACATAGCCTGCTAACCAAAAAGGGTTTCCATGCCGAATCGCGTCCCGCTCGATGCCAAGACCGCCCGCTGGCTCCCCTGGGTGGTCGCGATTGCCTTCTTCATGCAGTCGCTGGACGGGACGATCCTCAATACGGCATTACCGGCCATGGCCCGGGACCTCGCGGAAAACCCGCTGCGCATGCAAGGGGTGGTGATCGCCTACATGCTTACGGTCGCCTTGCTGATCCCGGCCTCGGGCTGGATCGCCGACCGCTTCGGTACCAAGAAAATCTTCTTTGGCGCAATCATGCTGTTCAGCATTGGTTCGCTGCTGTGCGCCTTGTCCAGCAGCCTGACCATGCTGGTGGGTGCGCGAGTCATTCAGGGCCTGGGCGGCGCGCTGATGCTGCCGGTGGGACGACTGGTGGTGCTGCGCGCGTATCCGCGTTCCGAGCTGGTGCGCATCATGGGCTTCATCACCATCCCCGGCCTGCTAGGCCCGTTGCTCGGCCCGACCATGGGCGGCTGGATGGTGCAATACCTGACCTGGCACTGGATCTTCCTGATCAACCTGCCGGTGGGCATGGTCGGTTGTTATGCCGTGTGGAAACTGATCCCCGACCTGCGCGGCAGCGAACGCACGCGCTTTGATGGCCTCGGCTTCCTGCTGTTTGGCGCGGCGATGGTGTTGATCACCATCGCCATGGAAGGCCTGGGCGAGCTGCACTTGCCGCACCTGCGGGTGATGTTGCTGCTGTTCGGCGGCCTCGCGTGCCTGGCGGCATATTGGCTGCGCGCCGGGCATATCGATAACCCACTGTTCTCGCCGGTGCTGTTCAAAACGCGCACCTTTGCCGTGGGCATTCTCGGCAACCTGTTCGCGCGGCTGGGCAGCGGCGCCCTGCCGTTCCTGGTGCCGCTGCTGTTGCAGGTAGCGCTGGGTTACTCGCCGTCCGAAGCGGGCATGAGCATGTTGCCCCTGGCAGCGGCGGCGATGTTTGCCAAATCCATCGCCCGCACGCTGATCGAACGCCTCGGCTACCGCGTCGTGCTCACCGGCAACACCCTGGCGCTGGGCATTATGCTCGCCAGCATGGGCCTGGTCAGCGAGCACACGCCCTACCCGCTGCTGTTGTGCATGCTGGCAGTACTGGGGGCGATCAACTCCCTGCAATTCACGGCAATGAACACCGTCACCCTGATCGACCTCGACGACGCCCAGGCCAGCAGCGGCAACAGTTTGCTGTCGGTGGTGGCGCAGTTGTCCCTCAGCCTGGGCGTGGCCTGTGCCGGTGCATTGCTCGGCGGTTTTACCGCCGAAACCGGCAATGACGGTGTGGAAAGCGTCCTCGGCGCGTTCCAACTGACCTTCCTCACGGTTGGCATCATGGCGATGCTGGCGGCGGCGATCTTCTTGCAATTGTCGCCAACCGACGGCAAACGGGTGGTCAGCCGCGAGCACGACATCGAGCATTAACAGGCTTCTCGTCTAGAACTTGCGGGGAAATTCCCACGAGACTGGTACACTGCGCGACATTTTGTTTTGCAGAGCCAGTCCCGTGACTACCATCGCCACCGCTTTTAATACTTTGCCCCTGTCCGCCGCCATGCTGGCTAACCTCGACTCGCTGGGTTATGTCGAGATGACGCAGATCCAGGCGCAAAGCTTGCCGGTGATCCTCAAAGGGCTGGACCTGATTGCCCAGGCCAAGACCGGCAGCGGCAAGACAGCTGCATTCGGCATCGGCCTGTTGAACCCGATCAACCCGCGCTACTTTGGCTGCCAGGCCCTGGTGATGTGCCCGACCCGTGAGCTGGCCGACCAGGTCGCCAAGGAAATCCGTCGCCTGGCCCGTGCCGAAGACAACATCAAGGTACTGACCCTGTGCGGTGGCGTGTCCCTCGGCCCGCAGATCGCCTCCCTGGAACACGGCGCCCACGTCATCGTCGGCACCCCGGGCCGTATCCAGCAGCACCTGCGCAAAGGTTCGCTGGTGCTGGACGGCCTCAACACGCTGATCCTCGACGAAGCCGACCGCATGCTCGACATGGGCTTCTACGACGCCATCGAAGACATCATCAGCAAGACCCCGCCACGCCGCCAGACCCTGCTGTTCTCGGCCACTTACCCGGTGAGCATCAAGCAGCTTGCTTCCAAATTCATGCGCGCGCCGCAGCAGGTGAAGGCTGAAGCCTTCCACTCCGATGACCAGATCGAGCAGCGTTTCTACGAGATCTCGCCGGAAGAGCGCATGGACGCGGTGACCAAGGTCCTGGCGCATTTCCGCCCGGCCTCCTGCGTGGCCTTCTGCTTTACCAAGCAGCAAGTGCAGGAAACCGTGGATCACCTGACGTCCAAAGGTATCTCCGCCGTCGGCCTGCATGGCGACCTGGAACAGCGCGACCGTGACCAGGTGCTGGCGATGTTCGCCAACCGCAGTACCTCAGTGCTGGTCGCTACCGACGTTGCCGCCCGTGGTTTGGACATTGATTCGCTGGACATGGTGATCAACGTCGAATTGGCCCGCGACTCGGAAATCCACATCCACCGCGTCGGTCGTACCGGTCGTGCCGGTGAGACCGGCATCGCCATCAGCCTGGTCGCCCCGTCCGAAGCGCACCGCGCCCAGGCCATCGAGCAACTGCAGAAGTCGCCGCTGAACTGGGATCAACTGGACAACCTCAAGCCGCAAAGCGGTGGTCCGTTGCTGCCACAGATGAGCACCCTGTGCATTGCGGCCGGGCGTAAAGACAAGGTTCGTCCAGGCGACATCCTTGGCGCACTGACCGGTGAAGCGGGCATCCCGGGTGCCCAGGTCGGCAAGATTGCGATCTTTGATTTCCAGGCCTTCGTGGCCGTGGAGCGCGGGATCGCCAAGCAGGCATTGCAGCGCTTGAACGACGGCAAGATCAAAGGCCGCTCGTTGCGCGTGCGAATCCTGTAAAGCACTCAAGCTCTACAGAGATCAAAATGTGGGAGCGGGCTTGCTCGCGAAGGCGGTGGACCAGTCAAGTTATTCGGTGGCTGACACACCGCATTCGCGAGCAAGCCCGCTCCCACATTTGACTATATTCCAAATCAGATTTTGTATGAGGACACCGTTTTGCGCTCGACCGAAGTTGTGATCATTGGCGCCGGCGCCGCAGGCTTGATGTGTGCACTGACCGCCGCCGGGCGTGGGCGCAAGGTGATGTTGATCGACCATGCCAACAAGGCCGGCAAGAAGATCCTGATGTCCGGCGGTGGCCGCTGCAACTTCACCAATATGTACACCGAGCCGGCCAACTTCCTCTCGCACAACGAACACTTCTGCAAATCCGCCCTGGCGCGCTACACCCAGTGGGATTTCATCGGCCTGGTAGCCAAGCACGGGGTGCCCTACCACGAGAAAAAACTCGGCCAGTTGTTCTGCGATAATAAGTCCAGCGACATCCTCGGCATGCTGCTCGACGAGTGCATTCAGGTCGGTGTAAGCCTGCACCTGGATACGTCAGTCCAGGAGATTGCCAAGCTGGAAGCCGGGTATCAGCTGCAAACCACCTTGGGTGAACTGCGCTGCGAATCCCTGGTGATCGCCACGGGCGGCCTGTCGATTCCGACCCTGGGCGCCACCGGTTTTGGTTACCAGGTGGCCAAGCAGTTCGGCCATGAACTGCTGCCGACCCGCGCCGGGCTGGTGCCGTTCACCATCACCGACCAGCTCAAGGACCTGTGTGGCGAGCTGTCCGGTACGTCGGTGGATTGCCTGGTCAGCTGCAACGGCCAGAGCTTTCGCGAGAACATCCTGTTTACCCACCGCGGCCTGAGCGGGCCGGCGATTTTGCAGATTTCCTCGTACTGGGAACCGGGCGACACGGTGGAGATCAACCTGCTGCCCGACCACGACGCCCACAGCTGGCTGCAACAGCAACAGGCCGAGCGCCCCAACAGCGAGCTGAAAACCCTGCTGGGCGAGATCTTCACCAAGAAGATGGCCAACCTGCTGGCAGACAGCTGGTTCGTGTCCAAGCCGATGAAGCAGTACACCCACGCTGAAATTGCCGACATCGCGCAGAAACTCGGCAGTTGGCAATGGGTGCCGGCGGGCACCGAGGGCTATCGCACCGCCGAGGTGACCCTGGGTGGGGTGGACACGCGGGAGGTGTCCTCCAAGACCATGGAATCGCTGAAAAGCCCGGGGTTGTATTTTATTGGGGAAGTGCTGGATGTGACCGGTCACCTGGGTGGGTTCAACTTCCAGTGGGCGTGGGCGTCCGGCTATGCCGCCGCGCAATACGCCTGACAAAAGGCTGTACTTGGTCAAAATGTGGGAGCTGGCTTGCCTGCGATAGCGGCGGTGAATTCATCGCCGCCATCGCAGGCAAGCCAGCTCCCACTTTCGTTTTGGGGTGGCACTCAAAAATATGCAATGAGATGTGATTGCCACGCTTGCCGTGACGTCACTGATGGCTCAATTTAACGGCATCGTCCCGGAAGACTCCAGACTTCATGTCATCGACCTCGTTCAAGCAGTCCATGCGGCGCCTGTGGGCGCTGGATAAATTCAGCTACAGCATTCGGGTATTCATCGCCCTCACCGGCAGCATGGCGCTGTGCTTGTATCAGGATGAAATGACGCTGCTGATCCCATTGTTCCTGGGGATTATCGCCAGCGCCCTGGCCGAGACCGATGACAGTTGGCAAGGCCGGCTCAACGCCCTGGCGGTGACGCTGGTGTGTTTCAGCATCGCCGCGCTGTCGGTGGAGCTGCTGTTCCCTTACCCGTGGATCTTCGCGATCTCCCTGGCCCTCGCCACCTTCTGCCTGACCATGCTCGGCGCCTTGGGCGAGCGCTATGGCGCGATCGCATCGGCAACGCTGATCCTGTCGGTGTACACCATGATCGGCGTGGACCAGCGTGGCGGCGCCGTTTCCGACTTCTGGCACGAGCCGCTGCTGCTGGTGGCCGGTGCCGCCTGGTACGGCGCACTGTCGGTGCTGTGGCAGGCGCTGTTTTCCAACCAGCCGGTGCAACAGAGCCTGGCACGCTTGTTTCGCGAACTGGGGCGTTACCTCAAGCTCAAGTCGTCGCTGTTCGAACCGATCCGCCAACTGGATGTGGAAGCGCGACGCCTGGAACTGGCCCAGCAGAACGGCCGCGTGGTGGCAGCGCTGAATGCGGCGAAGGAAATCATCCTGCACCGTGTAGGCAATGGTCGTCCCGGTTCGAAAGTCAGCCGCTACCTGAAGCTGTACTTCCTGGCCCAGGACATCCACGAACGCGCCAGCTCGTCCCACTACCCCTACAACGCCCTGGCCGAGGCCTTCTTCCACAGCGACGTGCTGTTCCGTTGCCAACGGCTGCTGCGCCAGCAGGGCAAGGCCTGCCAGACCCTGGCCGAATCGATCCAGATGCGCCAGCCATTCATCTATGACGACAGCTTCGCCGAAGCCCTGGGCGACCTGAACGCGTCCCTGGAACACCTGCGCATCCAGAGCAACCCGGCCTGGCGCGGCCTGCTGCGTTCGTTGCGCGCGCTGGCGGCCAACCTGTCCACGCTGGACCGCCTGCTCGGCGACGCCAGCAACCCCGACAGCCTGGCGGACGCCACTGACAGCAACCTGCTGGACCGCGCTCCGCGCAACCTCAAGGAAATGTGGACGCGCCTGCGCACGCAGATGACGCCGACGTCGCTATTGTTCCGCCATGCGCTGCGCCTGTCCCTGGCGTTGACCGTCGGCTACGGCATGCTGCATGCGATCCACGCGTCCCAGGGCTATTGGATCATCCTCACCACGCTGTTCGTGTGCCAACCGAACTACGGTGCCACCCGACGCAAGCTCGGCCAGCGGATCATCGGCACCGCCATCGGCCTCACCGTGGCCTGGGCGCTGTTCGACCTGTTCCCGAGCCCCTTGGTGCAGTCGATGTTCGCTATCGCCGCCGGCCTGGTGTTCTTTATCAACCGCACCACCCGCTACACCCTGGCCACCGCCGCCATCACCTTGATGGTGCTGTTCTGCTTCAACCAGGTCGGCGATGGCTACGGGCTGTTCCTGCCGCGCTTGTTCGATACCTTACTCGGCAGCTTGATTGCAGGCCTGGCGGTATTCCTGTTCCTGCCCGACTGGCAAGGCCGTCGCCTGAACAAAGTGCTGGCCAATACCCTGAGCTGCAACAGCATTTACCTGCGCCAGATCATGCAGCAGTACGCCGCCGGCAAAAGCGACGACCTGGCCTACCGCCTGGCCCGACGCAACGCACACAACGCCGATGCGGCGCTGTCGACCACCCTGGCGAACATGCTGATGGAGCCGGGGCACTTCCGTAAGGAAGCAGACGTGGGCTTCCGCTTCCTGGTGCTGTCGCACACCTTGCTCAGTTATTTGTCCGGGCTGGGCGCGCACCGCGAGACCCAATTGCCAGCCGAAGTGCGCGAACATCTGATCGACGGCGCTGGCAATACCCTAGCGGCGAGCATCGATGAAATCGCCACGGGGTTGGCCAACAAGCAGCCGGTTGCGATTCAGAGCGATGCCGAGGAAGCGCTGGCGGCGGACCTGGAGCAGATGCCGGACGAGATCGATGAGGGGCAACGGTTGGTGCAGACACAGTTGGCGTTGATTTGTCGGCAGTTGGGGCCGTTGCGTACGCTGGCGGCGCACTTGATCAAGGACACCAGCGCGGCTTAGGCCGTTATCGCCGGTAAGCGCACTACATCCCATGCTGCTTCATCAACCGCGCATAACTGCCATCCGCCTTCATCTTCGCAATCTCCCGGTCAAAGCTGGCAACAATCTGCGCGTGCTCGGGGTTCTTCAGACTTACCAGGATATGCAGGCTGTTTTCACTTAACGGCGTGGGTAAAAACTCCACCGAGTTGCGCACGCGTGCCGACTCGCGCGACAGGTAATAGCGCGCCACATACTCATCCTCCACCGTCAGCCGCACGCGCTGCGCCGCCAGCATGCGCACGGCCATGGCGAAGTTATGCACCGGCACCTTCTGCAACTGCGCATCCCCATCGAACGCCGCCGAATAGGCATACCCACGCACCACGGCGATGGGGTAGTCGTGCAGTTGCCCGAGGTTCTGGTACTCGATGGGATCGTCGCGACGCTTGAGAAAGCGCACGCGGTTGAGCAGGTATTCGCCAGAGAACTGCCCCAACTGAGTGCGGGCATCGTCGTACCAGGCGTTGACCAGCACGTCATAACGTCCGTCACCCACGCCCATCAGTGCCCGGGCCCAGGGCACCTGTTCGAAATCACTGGCGTAACCGGCGCGGGCCAGGGCTGTACTGACGATGTCGGTGGCCAGCCCGCCGTTGATCAGGGTCGCATCGGTAAAGGGTGGCCAGGCGTCCGCTACCAGGCGCAAACGCTGTGCGAATGCCGGCTGGGCCAGCAGCAACACTCCAATCAAAGCAACGGCACGAGTCAATCGCGGCATGCTCAAAGTCCTTGGCAGGCAGGCGGTGGCCTTGGCTCAGGCGGGGCCCGAGGTCCTAACAGTAGCTCAGATTACACAAAGAAACCGGCGCCGAACGCACTCAATGATGGCAATTTGATTTCACTCACAAAAATAGCTGATTTAGACAGCGCCGCCGGCTGCGCTTACTATCGGGAACAGATATTTATAAGAGAACACGCCATGACAGTTGAATGGGTCTGCAAACATCACAATGACCTCGGCAAGGAACAGCTTTACGCCATCCTGCGCTTGCGCAACGAGGTGTTTGTCGTTGAGCAGAAATGCGTTTACCAGGATCTCGACGGGCAGGACCTGGAAGGCGACACCCATCACCTGATGGCCTGGCAGGACGACCAGTTGGTCGCTTACCTGCGCCTGCTGGACCCAGAGTCCCAGGGCGGTGATGTGGTGATCGGCCGGGTAATTGTAGCGCCGGTCGCGCGCGGCACCGGGCTGGGGCATCGGATGATGGAAGAAACACTCAAGCAGATTGCCGAAATCTGGCCGCAGACGCCGATATTCCTATCAGCCCAGGCGCATTTGCAGGGGTACTACGGGCGGTATGGTTTTGTAGTGGCGGGTGAGGAATACCTTGAGGATGATATTCCGCACATCGGCATGCGCCGCGACTGAGGGTCTCATCGCAGGCAAGCCCGCTCCCCCCATTTGAACGCATTCACAGGTCCAAATGTGGGAGCGGGCTTGCCCGCGATAGCGCCGGGTCACCCACCACTGACCTTCAGGGATACCCCAACACCTGTTTCACCGAAACCAGATTCACCTCGATCCACCGCCGATCTATCGCCCCCCAACTGCGAATTCGATAACACCCGGCATGGTTGCGGGCGCCGTCTTCCTGCTCGAACTCGCAGACGATATCCAAGTCGGCCAAGGCCGCAATCGTATCCTGGGCCGTACGCCGGGGCATGCCCGTCACCTCAGTCAACGCCGGCACACTGCTGGCCTGGCCGCTGTCGATCAGGTAGGCCACATACAGGCGGCGATAAAAGCTGCTCTTGGTCTTGCTCACATCCATGGTCGGTCGCCTTGTGCGGTCAGGGTTTGCCCTGCAGGTCGCGGTACGTGAGGTAGACCCGCAGGTCGAATTCCACCTGATGGTAGCCCGGCATCATGTACTCACAGAGTTTGTAGAACGCCTTGTTGTGGTCCGACTCCTTGAAGTGCGCCAGTTCGTGTACCACGATCATGCGCAGGAACTCCGGCGCCGCCTCTTTGAACAGTGCGGCAATGCGGATCTCTTTCTTGGACTTCAGGTTGCCGCCCTGCACCCGCGAGATCGTGGTGTGCAGGCCGAGGGCGCGATGGGTCAGGTCCAGGCGGTTATCGAACAGCACCTTGTCGATCGCCGGCGCGTTGCGCAGGTGCTCCTGCTTCAAGGCCAGGGCGTAGGCATACAAGGCCTTGTCGCTTTGCACGGCGTGGCGTTCGGGGTATCGCTGTTCCAGGTAGGCACCCAACTGGTCCTTGGCGATCAGCTGGCGCACTTGCTCCTGAAGGGTGGCGGGATAGGCCTGGAGGTATTTCAGCGCGGTCATGGGGTCTGCAACAGGGCTTGGATGGCCGCCAGTGTAGCGAATTCAGCGCGCGCGAGCGCGGAACCAGTGCGCCACTTCCTCGGCCATCAGCGGCTCTGACGCCAGCGGGCCCTGAATGAACGGGCACCCATTGGCCTTGAGCCATTGGGCTTGCTCCTGGGTCTCCACGCCCTCGGCGACGACCACCACATCAAAATGACCGCACAGTTCGATGATGCTGCGCGCCATCACTGCATCCCGCGCGGAGCCCGGCAGGCGTGCGACCAATTGCGGGTCGAGCTTGAGCGTATCGAACGCCAGGTCGCGCAGATGCGCCAGGGAACAATTGCCCAGGCCGAAGTCATCCAGGGCGGTGCGCACGCCAATCTGGCGCAATAACCTGAGCTGCTTGGTCGACTCTTCCAGGTTGTTCATCAGGCTGTCTTCACTGATCTCCACCTCCAGCTGGCGCCCCTGTAGCCCATGTCGCTCAAGCACCTGCTGCAGTTGGGTGGCCAGGTTAGGCATGTTGAACTGGTTGCTGCTCAGGCTCACGCTCAGCACCATCTCATCATCAAAGGCGGCTTGCCACGCCTGGCGCTGAGCGCCGACTTGTTGATAGATCCACGTGCTCAGTTGGCTGATCAACCGCGCTTCTTCCAGCAACGGTAGGAACAGCCCCGGCGATACATCACCAACACTCGGATGCTGCCAGCGCAACAGCGCTTCGACGCCACGCACGCGCCCGTCCTCCAAGGCCACTTGAGGCTGGTAGACCAGGGTGAAATCCTTGCTTTGAATCGCCGTGCGCACGCTGTCTTCGAGCATCAGTCGCGAACGGGCGCGGCCGTTCATTTCCTGATCGTAATAGCGATATTGCTGACGGCCCGCACGCTTGGCTTCGTACATGGCGATGTCAGCCGCGCGCAGCAGGCCGTTCAGGTCCGAGCCGCAGTCCGGGAAGGTGGCGATGCCGATGCTGACGCCGAGCATCACATCCAGGCCGTCCACCTGTTGGCAGATCGACACGCGTTCGATCAGTTTTTCCGCAATCTTCGCCGCCTGCTCGGGGAACTCCAGCTCCAGCAGCGCGGTGAATTCATCGCCCCCCATGCGCCCGAGAATGTCGTAGGACCGCAGGCAACCCTGTAATTGTTCAGAGACCCAACGCAGTACCCGGTCGCCCGCGTCATGGCCGAGGGAATCATTGACCCGCTTGAAACCGTCGAGGTCCAGGTAGAGCAACACCAGTGATTGCTCCAGCCGTTCGCTGCGCAGCAGGGTGTTCTCCACCGCCTGATAAAACCCGCGCCGGTTGAGCAACCCGGTCAATGGGTCGGTGACGGCCTGGAACTCCAGTTGCTGGTGCAGGTGGTGCACCTCGGACATATCCAGCACGGTCACCACCATCGCCTTCTGCTCGGCCGGCAACGGCGCACAGGACAACGCCACCGGCACCTGCTGGCCGCGGCCGGTGCGCAGGATCGCATCGTGCAGGCGCCAGGTCTCGCTCTGGCGGTAAGCGCTGTGCATCTGCGATTCGAGCCACGTGGGCACATGGGGTTTTTGCAGGAAGCTCAAGAACTCTTGGTCTTGCAGCTCATCCATCTTCGCATTCAGCAGGCGTGAGATCGCCGGGTTGGCGTACTCGATCACGCCCTCCTCGCTGACTACCAGAATACCTTCGGCGGCGTTGTCCAACACCGAGGCATTAAAGGCGCGCGCAGACTCCAGGTCATGGCTCAGGCGCTGCAAGGCCCGGCGATTGCGCTGGTGCTCCAGCAACGCCTGGACCTTGGGCTTGAGGATATGCGGGTCGAAGGGCTTGAACAGGTAATCGATGGCGCCGCTGGCGTAGCCTTCCAGCACGGCGGCGGGTGATTGGGCGTTGGCGCTGAGGAAGATGATTGGCGTCATGCGGGTGCGCAGGCTGCCGCGCATCAGGCGGGCGACTTCAAAGCCGTCCATGCCGGGCATCTTCACATCCAGCAGTACCAGGTCGACTTCGTGCTGCAGCAGCAATTCGAGTGCTTCCAGGCCGGAACCTGCGGTGATCACCTGCCAGTCTTCCCGCTGCAAAAGTGCGCGCATGCTGAGCAGGTTTTCGGGGTAGTCATCGACCACCAAAAGAACCGAATCGCCATCGCCGTGTTGTGGAGCGCAATCCATGCTACGTCTCTTCCTTAAGGAGCTGCTCCGGTCACTTCTGAGATAAACCCGGATAAACGCTGAGGCCTCACTCTATCCCCGGTTCCAAAAAATCAGAAGTAATGGCAGTGCCATCATTGCGCCAATTTTCAGTAAGCCGACTAACGGTAAGTGCCTGAAGCCCACGGATCATGGGAAACATGGCTTTTTGACATTCCCTTGACGCCAATAAGTTGCCAGCAAACATTTAACAAGATGGTTAACACCACCTATAAAGAACCTGTCTGGCCCAAGGGCCATAGCCTACACCCCTCTGTAAAAAGGCCTACGCCATGATCGACCTATCTACCTGGAACCTCAGCATCCCGGTCGGCTCCCCGCCCGCCACCATCGACACCCCGAAGCTGATGAATGGCTTCAAAGACCAATATTTCCAGGCCGAAGGCAGCAACGTGCAATTCTGGACCCCCGTCACCGGCACCCGAACGGAAAATGCCGTGTACCCCCGCAGCGAACTGCGTGAGACCTACGCCGATGGGCGTTTACGCAACTGGACCTATTCGGATGCGGACAACTTTCTACGCGCTACCCTGCAAGTGAATCAGGTGCCGTCCACCGGCAAAATCGTGATTGGGCAGATCCATGCCTATGACAGCCAGAAGCCGCTGATCAAGCTGGAATATCAATTCAAGGAAAAGACCCAGACCGGCAATATTGTCGCCAAGGTACGCATGCGTCCGGATGACGGCGAAGGGCGGGTGATCACCGTAGCCTCGAATGTGCCGCTGGAAAAAAGCTTTACCTACGTGATCAACCTCAATAAAGCCGGGTTGCTGAGCGTGTATGCCGCGGATGGAGAATGGAATGAGCGCATTGGTGCGGCGTGGGGCGCCAAGCCGCTGTACTTCAAGGCAGGGGCGTATGTGCAGGACAACAGCGGGGACAGCAAGGAAGGCGCGCGGGTGACGTTTGCGAAGCTGGATATTGATCACGACTGAGCATCGCCTAGTATTGCGTAGGCCTTGTCCTAACGAGCCCATAGATCATTCGCACTCTTGAATATACCAACGATCCATGTGGGAGCCGGGCTTGCCCGCGATGGCGGTGTATCAGGCAACATTTTCGGTGGCTGGCCCACCGTCATCGCGGGCAAGCCCGGCTCCCACATGGGTTCCGTGTCCTACAGGGCCGTTGCGGTGAATCGGAGGCCGCTTATAGTTCGCCCCGTCGCCGGCATTGAACGGCGATAGCGTTTCGCAGCCCTACAGAGTTAATACCGTACCCGTCAAAATACGGCATAGGCAGTCCTGCCAATGCTCGGCTTTTCATGGCGGTTGTGCGTGGGAGGCCTTCGGGTCTGCCGGGTCTTAACTCCTGGGTCTGCGAACCCGCGCACAGCTGCCACCCTATTTGTTTCGCAGCAAACGGTGGCCAATCTTCTCTTGAGTTAAGGGTTTGCTATAAAGAACCAACTACCACCCCGCCGCTTCTACCCCTGCGCCGAAAACGCTACCGATAACCCCGTCCTTTTGATCGACAGCGCAGCCCCTCTGCGGGACCTCCACGCCTGCCTGCGCGAACGCCTGAACGCCGCCCTCGAACACCCCAACCTGATCGCCGCTCCAGCCTGCCGGACTTCGCCGAGCGCGACCTGAACAATGTGACCAATATGGCGTGCAATTTGATCCAAGACGTAAGCGATATGTTCCGAGTTTGAACACCGAGGTTTCGTTACTCCACCCGCTGGCTAATCAATACCTATTATTAAAAACCGCATTCCTCAGGCCTGGCACAACCCTGTCTGATCTATGCCGTTTTCATCAAACAAGGGAGTAGCTTGCTTCCCTCGCAAGGCCGTGCTTTTGCTTTAAAATTCTCTATTCCGACCCTCACTTAAAGCCAAACGCACTTTCCATTATTCACAATCAATATTAAGCACTGTTATTTCTAACAGGTGACACACCCTTAAACCTCATTCAGCATTAAAAATAATGCAACACAACGCGCATCACAGCGCCGTTAACCCTTGTCCTCTTTGTTCAGAAACTTGTATAAACCACCAATCCACTTCACTCCTCAGTCATGGAGAAATAAAAAATGTCAGACACAATCATCAACAGCGTACTGGTAATTGGAAATCAAGTACGGATTAGCGGAAGAACGCGAGCGGGTGTTCATCAAGTTTACTTTGCAAACCCTGCTACCGGCGGGACATTCATAGGTATTGGCTCAAGCCACGGCGCAGGAGATTTTGACGTTACAGTCGGCCCTTTTATCGCTGGCACATACGATGTTGTCGCGGGCCCCATCGAATCAAATGGTTTTGTAAACAATGCAAACTGGTCAAACCCTGCAAGATTTACTATTTTCTAGCTATCGAGTCGCGTAGAAGGCAGATTTACGTGCGCCGTCCTCTCACACCACTGTCCGTAAAGCAGGTCTTGAAGAATTAAACAGCTTTTATGGAACAGACTCCGCTCTCCTCTGAAATCCAATTGATAACAACTGCATTAAAGCGAGGGCAGTTGACGGGGAATCCTGCACTCCTTGATGAGATAGAAAAAATCATCGGGCGTTGGATCACTCTGCGATAGCCGGGACGGCCCTGGGACAGTGCCCCCCCTCTAGATCTACGCATCAACCCTAAATAGATCCGTTCCCATCAGCCACTGGCAATCGCCATTTGCTCATTCGCTCACACAAAAAATTCTCCCCCGGCCCTTCAACTGTCTTCCAATAGCAGCGACTATTCCAAATGGCGATATAAAGAATAGCGAAATATTATCAACCACTGTCAATCATGACAGTTACGCAGTTCCAATAAAAAATTACCCTGTATCACAGCAACTCAGCAGTTATTTAGATGGCAAGCCAAACCGCATCATTCAAGTAGAAACTTAAATTTTTCACGCCAACCGAGGAGATACATCATGCCCATGCCATTCACTCCGATTACCCCTCACCCCCCATTCCCCAGCACACCGGCCATAAACAGCCTTTCTATAACAGCAACCCCCATTCCAGCAGGAGGTACAGCTGTGGGAATGGCGCCACAGATAACCGTCTTCCGACAATATATTCTTATCCAATCTTTTATGCATATAAACTCTCGCATAAATGATGTTATCGAGTTTTACCTTGATCCGGTAGGTGCGCCGCCCGCCCTTGCGCCGTGCCACACGCGAACTATGAGCATTTCGCTATATGACGCAATTACGAATTATGGAGGCGGTCGATATGTATTTGAACTTTCAAATTTTCCACAAGCTCCCGGACTGTATGATTTCTCGTGTATCCAAACCAATGTAAATGGCATCATAGTGGCTCTCTCTCTCCCGACGAGATACAACTTGTAAATACGCATTCAACCACAATCAAAAACCAATAGAATCTTAGACAAAATTAACACACTGACAAACACATGAAGAGCGCAAGAGGCAGCAATCATGACAACGTTCCAACGCCCATTTGCAGTAGGACAAGTTCCACAACTCATCAATCCAAGGCAGTTTCCATCTCCACCCTTCTTTACCTCAAGACAAGTTGCGGACTTGAAAAGCAATACAACCATCAGCTTAATGATCCCTAATCACAACAGCTTAAGAGTCGGCGACTTAATAGAAATTTACATTGATCGCACGCCTACCACGACCCCTAGTCAAACCCCCTATCGAGTCGTTCCTGTAGACATTATCTCTGGAACCAACACCATAGCGCGAAATACCAACTTCGAGATAACGGCGCAAGACTCAAGAAGAATGCTCGATCAAGTTTTTGAAATGTCTTGTGCAGCAGGAACGCCTGGCAACCCGCATATATTCTATTTAAGCTGTTTTTTCGGGGTCACATTTATAAATCCATGAACGACGACAGGAGACAGCATTGACAAGAATGCGTTAATCCACTCAGAAGATTATGACGACCCTCGAAAATTTGTCATGCCTTAAACATCGCAACGTACTTTAACCTCATCACGATCACCGTAGCCCAAACCCAAACCCTTCGTGCCCTTGGCATGCGTAAAACATCAACGGCATAAATAACGATTTATTATAACCACAATTCCAAAAACAACTTAAAAACTGTCATATCTAACAGTATACCCACCCAAAAATCTCCTACAAACTTGAATCTCCAAACCCAAAGGTGTAAAAAAATGGCCCTTATTATTGCTCAACCAGGATCCAACATTTTCAACTACGCAAAACCGGTCCTTCATGTGCCGACTCCACCTCCTCCACCCCAACAAGGTTATATACAGCTGTTACAAGGTTGCCACTTATGTGTTGTTAAAGACGGGACAGTGATTGATGGAAAATACAAATCAGCTGATCAACAAGCGAAAACCTTCGTAATAACGGATAGCGAGGGCGTAGACCAGACTATTAACACTATAACGTCCAAGGTAAATGTTTACGCGTATGCCGGCTCAAACGTAACTGTCTATGAAGGCCCCAACTTTCATTATGGAAATGCCACTGTACATGTAGGTTATGGCGGAACGGCGGCTATCTATGAGCGAAATTTGAAATTTGACACAACCTTGCCACTAAAAGCCATCCACGTATAAACCAACCCTACCCACACTTAATTCTGGAGATGAAAAATGTACCAACTAACCGTTACCGAACAGCGTATACAGCTCGAACCAGGCGATAAGATTACTCTAATCGACGGGAAGACACCCTATGCGAATGTAACAATTACTTCGATCGATGAGCAAGCACAAGCTGTGATCGTGACCGGCGCAGGGGGAGCAAGACCACGAGCATTCGCATTAGCAAATGTAGGCTTCGCCTTTGAAACTGAGATGTTCCCTCCTGATCAACTCGTCAGGTCAGCGCAATTGGAATTGCGCTAATCGCTGAATCCCTTATGCGATGTATAGCAAGGCAGGTATATAAAAATATCTGCCTCCCATAAAACTCAAGGTGCATAACAATAGGAACTTTCGAAATGGCCACTCTGATTAATGACTGGTTAAAATTATCCTCACCCGAACCAGGTGACATTCTTGAAATCAAAACAAAAAATGAGATCTTTATCGCTATCGACATATGGCAAGAAAAAAGCACAGGTCTAATAAAAATTGAATGTGCTGATAGATCCATTCACACGCTTACCATTCATGAAATAGACAGCATCACACATATTGTGTCCTCCAACCCAATATTTTTCAGCAAACCTGCAGTAGAACACGAAGATCTACCCCATACTTTCCTAATTACTGGAGATGCCGACATCTTTATAGAAAGACCCGATAGCGGATACCACTTTAACCCGGCACCGCCCGGGACTGTCTTAGTTAACGGAGTTGTTCTCGACTCACAGATACCCTATGGGTACTCGAAGCGTTCAAGTCTTGCTGCCGGAAGAAGTCCAGTGTGGCTAAAAGCAAAAAAAATCACATGAGGTTTTCTATTTAGGTGGAATTGAACGACTACACTGGAGGTATCGAGACCCGACAATGTTACAGAAACTCTGCAAACTGCGCCCCAACCAATTTTCGCTATGTATACTCCATGAACAGACGTACGCTGACTCTCCCGAAGCGTGCATCGCACTAGCTCGGTGCGACAGTATCCACTGCTTGAAAATCCGTACTGCGTTACCACTGAGTTTTTTGGAACGAACAATATTTTTCTATTTGGATACAGAAAAATATCTCCCATACAGCAACAACTGCCCGCCTCCGATCTGCCTCCACACCTGAAGCCCCCACAACAAATATATGCAATTTATAGATGGTACCTCTCCACACCAGAAATCCAGACAAAAAAAACCCGCATCGCTGCGGGCTTTTGTTTAAACGCCTGAGGCTCAGTTCACCTTAGCGTTCAACTCACCTTTCAGGTAACGCTGATACATCGCTTCCAGAGAGATCGGCTTGATCTTCGAAGCATTGCCGGCAGTGCCAAAGGCCTCGTAACGCGCGATACACACATCACGCATCGCGGTCACGGTGGCGCCGAAGAACTTACGCGGGTCAAACTCACTCGGATTGGTGGCCATCAGGCGACGCATGGCACCGGTGGACGCCAGGCGCAGGTCGGTGTCGATGTTGACCTTGCGCACGCCGTACTTGATGCCTTCGACGATTTCTTCAACCGGCACGCCGTAGGTTTCTTTGATGTCGCCGCCGTACTGGTTGATGATCGCCAGCCACTCTTGCGGCACCGAGGAAGAACCGTGCATCACCAGGTGGGTGTTGGGGATGCGCTTGTGGATTTCCTTGATGCGGTCGATGGCCAGCACGTCGCCGGTCGGCGGCTTGGTGAACTTGTAGGCACCGTGGCTGGTACCGATGGCGATGGCCAGGGCGTCAACTTGGGTCTTCTTCACGAAGTCAGCGGCTTCTTCCGGGTCGGTCAGCATCTGGCTGTGATCCAGCACGCCTTCGGCGCCGATGCCGTCTTCTTCGCCGGCCATTCCGGTTTCCAGGGAACCCAGGCAGCCCAGCTCGCCTTCAACCGAAACGCCGCAGGCATGCGCCATGGCCACGGTTTGTTGGGTAACGCGTACGTTGTACTCGTAGTCGGTCGGGGTCTTGCCGTCTTCGCCGAGGGAGCCGTCCATCATCACCGAGCTGAAGCCCAGTTGGATGGAGCGCTGGCACACGTCAGGGCTGGTGCCGTGGTCCTGGTGCATGCACACCGGGATGTGCGGGAATTCTTCGATTGCGGCGAGGATCAGGTGACGCAGAAACGGGGCGCCAGCGTATTTGCGCGCACCGGCCGAAGCCTGGACGATCACGGGGGAGTCGGTCTTGTCAGCGGCTTCCATGATGGCGCGCATCTGCTCAAGGTTGTTGACGTTAAAGGCTGGGACGCCGTAGCCGAACTCGGCTGCGTGGTCCAGCATTTGACGCATGCTGATAAGTGCCATTGTGTTGTCTCTCCCGGTCGAGGGTCGTTAATCGTGCAAGCCTGCCGTAGCGGCGGCTGCTATTCAAGTTATTGCAGGCCAGGCTTTACACACCTGGCCTGCTGAATCGTTATTGCTGATGTGGCTGACTCAAATTCCAATCTGGGACCGATTCGATGTGGGCGCTGGCTTGCCTGCGATCGCGGTGTACCAGAGGCCGAATTCGCCAACTGGCCCACCGCTTTCGCGGGCAAGCCCGCTCCCACATTTGATCTTCAGTGATCTGACTATTGGGCCTTGCAGCCGCGGCCGATCAAATCATCAGTGGCTACCCAGTAGACCAGGCCTTCCTCACCTTTTGTGTGAAACGCCAACTGGTCGTTGCTGTACAGCACGCCCGAGGCGGCAACGTCCTGCTTGAGGCGGTAAACCTGATCGGAACCGCCCAAACGGACATCCACCTCGGATTTGGCCTGATTAGCAAAGCGCCAGTTCACCTCGGCTTTGCTGTCGCAGGTCCAAGTAGTCCACTTGTCGGCAGTTTCTGCCTTGTTGCCGAACATGTTCATGCTGCTGCAGCCGGCCAATAGGGCCAGGGCTGCCAGGGCGAAAACGCCTTTCATTGCCAATCCTCGTGAGGCGACCGATGGCCGCCAGTTGATCAGACCCGTCAAGGGCAACCCTGTTCCTGACCGTTGGGCGCGGCGTCGTATTTCTCCAGCCGTTCGTTGCCGATGCGCTTGTTGATCACCGGCATGGTTTCGGCTTGCCAGTCAGCCTGGTAGCAACTTTTTTTCGACGACGGCCCCGATTTATCAGGCTCCGGCGCCGCGTTTGGGGAGCTGCCGCAGCCGGCCAACAGGCCCGCTGCGATCACCAGTGCCAACGACTTGAACATGGGAATACTCCTTTTCCGGATCACGAGCCTTAGCCTTTGGCTCGGGTTTCCAGCACTTCAACGGCCGGCAGTACTTTGCCTTCGACGAATTCAAGGAACGCGCCGCCACCGGTAGAAATGTAGGAGATCTGGTCGGCAACGCCATATTTATCGATGGCGGCGAGGGTGTCGCCGCCGCCGGCGATGGAGAATGCCGAGCTTTCGGCGATGGCCTTGGCCAGTACTTTGGTGCCGTTGCCGAATTGGTCGAATTCGAACACACCCACCGGGCCGTTCCACAGGATGGTCTGGGAGGCTTTCAGCAGTTCTGCAAAGTTGGCGGCGGTTTGCGGGCCGATATCCAGGATCATGTCGTCGGCGGCCACGTCAGCGATCAGCTTGACGGTGGCTTCGGCGCTTTCGGCAAATTCCTTGGCGACGACCACGTCCACCGGCAGCGGCACGCTGACCTTGGCGGCGATGGCGCGGGCGGTGTCGAGCAGGTCCGGCTCGTACAGGGACTTGCCCACCGGGTGACCGGCTGCGGCCAGGAAGGTGTTGGCAATGCCGCCGCCGACGATCAGCTGATTGCAGATCTGGCTCAGGCTGTTGAGTACGTCCAGCTTGGTGGACACCTTGGAACCGGCGACGATGGCAGCCATCGGTTGCGCCGGCGCGCCCAGGGCCTTGCCCAGCGCGTCCAGCTCAGCGGCCAGCAGCGGGCCAGCAGCGGCAACCTTGGCGAACTTGGCCACGCCATGGGTGGAGCCTTCGGCGCGGTGAGCGGTGCCGAATGCGTCCATCACGAACACATCGCACAGCGCAGCATATTGCTGGGCCAGTTCGTCACTGTTCTTTTTCTCGCCCTTGTTGAAGCGCACGTTTTCGAACAGCACGATGTCGCCGGCCTTCACATCCACACCACCCAGGTAATCAGCCACCAGCGGCACGTCGCGGCCCAGGGCTTTGCTCAGGTAGTCGGCGACAGGCTTGAGGCTGTTTTCGGCGGAGAACTCACCTTCGGTCGGGCGACCCAGGTGGGAGCAGACCATCACGGCCGCACCTTTTTCCAGGGCCAGCTTGATGGTCGGCAGCGAGGCCAGGATTCGCGCATCGCTGGTGACAACACCGTCCTTGACTGGGACGTTGAGGTCTTCGCGGATCAGTACGCGCTTACCTTGCAGATCGAGGTCGGTCATCTTCAACACGGTCATGGGTCGCAGTTCCTGAGTTACTGTTGAGGTTGTTTGGAAGCGATGTGCAGATAATGTTCCGCAACATCCAGCATTCGGTTGGCAAAGCCCCATTCGTTGTCGAACCAGGCCAGGATATTCACCAGCCTCGGGCCGGAAACGCGGGTCTGGCTGGCATCGACAATCGCCGAATGCGGGTCATGGTTGAAATCGCAACTGGCGTGGGGCAACTCGGTGTAGGCCAGCAAACCTTTGAGCGGGCCGCTGGTGGCGGCGTCGCGCAGGATCCGGTTGACCTCCGTCGCATCGGTGTCGCTGACGGTCTGCATGGTGATGTCCAGGCAGGACACGTTCACCGTCGGCACCCGTACGGCTTTGGCCTGGATTCGCCCGGCAAGTTCCGGCAACAGTCGCTCGATACCGCGAGCCAGGCCCGTGGACACCGGAATCACTGACTGGAACGCCGAACGCGTACGGCGCAGGTCTTCGTGGTGATAGGCGTCGATCACCGGCTGGTCGTTCATTGCCGAGTGAATCGTGGTGATCGACACGTAGTCCAGGCCAATCGCCTGGTCCAGCAGGCGCAACAGCGGCACGCTGCAGTTGGTGGTGCAGGACGCGTTGGACACCAGCAGCTCATCGCCAGTCAGGCAATGCTGGTTGATGCCATAGACGATGGTGGCGTCGACATCCGCCTCGCTGGCCATCGGCTGGGAAAACAGCACACGCGGCGCGCCGGCGTCGAGGAAACGCTGGCCATCGGCACGGGTGTGATAGACACCGGAACACTCCAGCACCAGGTCGACGCCCAGTGCTTTCCAGTCGATGCCTTCGGGGGTGGCACTGCGCAAGACTTGCACGCAGTTGCCATTAATGTGCAGACAATCGCCCTCGACCCGCACTTCGCCGGGGAAGCGGCCGTGGGTGGAGTCAAAGCGTGTCAGGTATTCGATGCTGGCCATGTCGGCCAGATCATTGATCGCAACAATTTCAAACCCGGCCGCCGCCCCTCGCTCGAACAGCGCACGCAAGACGCAACGACCAATGCGGCCGTAGCCGTTGAGTGCAACTTTGTAGGGACGGGGTTGGGGCATGGGGTTCTCGATTACCATTGGGTAATGGGGTGGCTGCTAGACCGCTTTCGCGAGCAAGCCCGCTCCCACATTTTGACCGCATTCTCATGCTGGAACTCGGTCAAGTGTGGGAGCGGGCTTGCTCGCGAAGAGGCCAGTCCAGCCACCCCAATTTACAGCCTTAGTCTTCCAGCAGCTCTTCAGCCTGACCCAGGATGTTTTCCAGGGTGAAGCCGAACTCTTCGAACAACGCTGGCGCCGGCGCCGACTCACCGTAGGTGGTCATGCCGATCACGCGGCCTTCCAGGCCCACGTACTTGTACCAGTAGTCGGCATGCGCCGCTTCGATGGCAATGCGCGCGCTGACCTGCAACGGCAGCACCGATTGCTTGTAGCCGGCGTCCTGGGCTTCGAACACGCTGGTGCACGGCATGGATACAACGCGCACGTTGCGGCCTTGCGCGGTCAGCTTGTCGTAGGCCTGGACGGTCAGGCCGACTTCGGAACCGGTGGAGATCAGGATCAGCTCCGGCTCGCCAATGCAGTCCTTGAGCACGTAGCCACCACGGCTGATGTCGGCGATCTGTGCGTCGGTACGCACTTGGTGCTGCAGGTTCTGACGCGAGAAGATCAGCGCCGAAGGGCCGTCCTTGCGCTCGATGGCGTGCTTCCAGGCCACGGCGGATTCCACCGCATCGGCAGGGCGCCAGCAATCCAGGTTTGGCGTGGTACGCAGGCTGGTCAGTTGCTCGACCGGCTGGTGCGTCGGGCCGTCTTCGCCCAGGCCGATGGAGTCGTGGGTGTACACGTGGATCACGCGCTTCTTCATCAGCGCAGCCATGCGTACGGCGTTGCGGGCGTATTCCATGAACATCAGGAAGGTCGCGCCGTAAGGCACCAGGCCGCCGTGCAGGGACACGCCGTTCATGATGGCGCTCATGCCGAACTCACGCACGCCGTAGTACATGTAGTTGCCGCTGGCGTCTTCAGCCGAGACACCTTTGCAGCCTTTCCACAGGGTCAGGTTGGAGCCGGCCAGGTCAGCCGAGCCGCCAAGGATCTCAGGCAGCAGCGGGCCGAAGGCGTTCAGGGTGTTCTGGCTGGCTTTACGGCTGGCGATGGTCTCGCCCTTGGCCGCGACTTCGGCGATGTAGGCCGAGGCTTTTTCCGAGAAGTCGGCAGGCAGGTCACCGGCCAGGCGACGCACCAGCTCATTGGCCAGCTCAGGGAATTCGGCGGAGTAGGCCGCGAAACGCTGGTCCCACTCGGCTTCGGTGGCCAGGCCTTTTTCCTTGGCATCCCATTCGGCGTAGATGTCGGCCGGGATTTCGAACGGGCCGTGGTTCCACTTCAGGGCTTCACGGGTCAAGGCGATTTCCGCGTCACCCAGGGGGGCGCCGTGGCAGTCTTCTTTGCCCTGCTTGTTCGGCGAACCGAAACCGATGGTGGTCTTGCAGCAGATCAGGGTCGGCTGTGCGCTCTTGCGGGCGGTGTCGATAGCGGTCTTGATCTCTTCCGGATCGTGGCCGTCGACATTGCGGATCACCTGCCAGTTGTAGGCTTCGAAACGCTTAGGGGTGTCGTCGGTGAACCAGCCTTCGACTTCGCCGTCAATGGAGATGCCGTTGTCATCGTAGAAGGCAATCAACTTGCCCAGGCCCAAGGTGCCGGCCAGGGAAGCGACTTCGTGGGAAATGCCTTCCATCATGCAGCCATCACCCAGGAACACATAGGTGTGGTGATCGACGATGTCGTGGCCAGGGCGGTTGAACTGCGCGCCCAGGACTTTTTCAGCCAACGCGAAGCCTACGGCGTTGGCCAGGCCTTGGCCCAGGGGACCAGTGGTGGTCTCGACGCCTGGGGTGTAGCCGAATTCCGGGTGGCCCGGGGTGCGACTGTGCAGCTGGCGGAAGCTCTTGAGGTCGTCGATGGTGACGTCGTAGCCGGTCAGGTGCAGCAGCGAGTAGATCAGCATCGAGCCATGGCCGTTGGACAGCACGAAGCGGTCACGGTCGGCGAACGACGGGTTGCTCGGGTTGTGTTTCAGGTAGTCACGCCACAGGACCTCGGCGATATCCGCCATGCCCATGGGGGCACCGGGATGGCCGCTGTTGGCTTTTTGCACGGCATCCATGCTGAGGGCACGAATGGCGTTGGCACGCTCACGACGGCTGGGCATCGCTGATCTCCTGAAGTTTGAATATAAAAGAAACGGAAAAAAGGACCGGCATTTTCCCTCAGCCACCGCCTGCGGGCAATGACAGATAGTCACTTGAAGGTGTTTTTCCTGTGCTTTGGGCGGCAATCGCCTGCAGAAACGGTTAACGGGTTCGTCTAGAGGTTATAGCGGCTGCTTATAACCGCCACTTATCGTTCAATATCAAAACTTTTTGATATTGGCCTTGCGGGTATTTCCACCCATCACTAGACTGCTGGCCTTATGAACCTACCCGTGCCCTCACTGCGCCCCGACGACGGCGATGAACTGGCAGCCTTGTGCAAGGCCGCTGGCGATCCGTTGCGCCTGAACGTATTGCGCGCACTGGCCAACGATTCCTTCGGCGTACTGGAGCTGGCACAGATCTTTGCCATCGGCCAGTCCGGCATGAGCCACCACTTGAAGGTACTGGCACAGGCTGACCTGGTGGCCACCCGCCGCGAAGGCAATGCGATTTTCTACCGCCGCGCCCTGCCCCACACCGAACTGCTCGGCGGCAAGCTGCACGCCGCCCTGCTCGAAGAAGTGGACAACCTGAGCCTGCCGGGCGACGTGCAGTCGCGCATCGGCCTGGTGCATGGGCAACGCGCTGCCGCGAGCCAGGACTTTTTCGCACGGGTTGCAGAGAAGTTTCGTGCGCAGCAGGACCTGATCGCCGGCTTGCCCCAGTACCGCGACAGCGTACTGGCGCTGCTGGACAAGTTGAGCTTCAGAGAGGAAGCCACGGCACTGGAAGTCGGCCCGGGCGATGGCGGTTTCTTGCCCGAGCTGGCGCGGCGCTTCCAGCAGGTCACCGCCCTGGACAACAGCCCGGCGATGCTCGAACTGGCGCGCCAGCTGTGCGAACGCGAAGCGCTGGACAATGTCAGCCTGCAGTTGGCGGACGCACTGAATAGCACGACGATCAAGGCCGACTGCGTGGTGTTGAATATGGTGCTGCACCATTTCGCCGCCCCCGCCGACGCCCTCAAGCAAATGGCCGGGCTGCTGCACCCCGGCGGTAGCCTGCTGGTTACGGATTTATGCAGCCACAACCAGAATTGGGCCAGGGAGGCCTGCGGTGATCTCTGGTTGGGTTTTGAACAGGACGATCTGGCCCGTTGGGCCACCGCTGCGGGACTCGTTCCCGGGGAAAGCCTCTATGTAGGTTTACGTAATGGTTTCCAGATCCAGGTCCGCCATTTTCAGCGGCCGGCTGGCGACACTCACCATCGGTAAATATCAGGAAAACATCGAGATGAGCGAATACTCCCTTTTCACCTCCGAGTCCGTGTCTGAAGGGCATCCGGACAAAATCGCCGACCAGATTTCTGATGCGGTGCTGGACGCCATCATTGCTGAAGACAAGTTCGCCCGTGTGGCGTGCGAGACTCTGGTGAAAACCGGTGTAGCGATCATCGCTGGCGAAGTAACCACCACCGCCTGGGTTGACCTGGAGCAGATCGTTCGTGACGTGATCACCGACATCGGCTACACCAGCTCCGACGTCGGCTTCGACGGCGCGACCTGCGGCGTGATGAACATCATCGGCAAGCAGTCCCCGGACATCAACCAGGGTGTTGACCGCGCCAAGCCAGAAGACCAGGGCGCCGGCGACCAGGGCCTGATGTTCGGCTACGCCAGCAACGAGACCGACGTGCTGATGCCAGCACCGATCACCTTCTCGCACCAACTTGTACAACGCCAGGCCGAAGCCCGTAAAAACGGCCTGCTGCCGTGGCTGCGTCCGGACGCCAAGTCCCAGGTGACCTGCCGTTACGAAGGCGGCAAAGTCGTCGGGATCGACGCTGTCGTGCTGTCGACCCAGCACAACCCGGACGTCTCCTACGCCGACCTGCGCGAAGGCGTGATGGAGCTGATCGTCAAGCATGTGCTGCCGGCTGAACTGCTGAGCAAGGACACCCAGTTCCACATCAACCCGACTGGCCAGTTCATCATCGGTGGCCCGGTGGGTGACTGCGGCCTGACCGGTCGCAAGATTATCGTCGACAGCTACGGCGGCATGGCCCGTCACGGCGGTGGTGCGTTTTCGGGCAAGGACCCATCCAAGGTTGACCGCTCGGCGGCCTACGCGGGTCGTTACGTGGCCAAGAACATCGTCGCCGCCGGCTTGGCCGAGCGCTGCGAGATCCAGGTGTCCTACGCCATCGGTGTGGCCCAGCCTACGTCGATCTCGCTGAATACCTTCGGCACCGGCAAGATCAGCGATGACAAGATTGTGAAGCTGGTGCGTGAGATCTTCGACCTGCGACCTTACGCGATCACCACCATGCTCGACCTGCTGCACCCGATGTACCAGGAAACCGCAGCCTACGGCCACTTTGGTCGTACCCCTGCGCAGAAGACAGTCGGCGACGACACCTTCACCACCTTTACCTGGGAAAAAACCGACCGCGCCAACGACCTGCGCACTGCCGCCGGCCTGTAATCGCATTCGGTCCACAAAAGCCCTGCCGGGCGCATCCGGCGGGGCTTTTTATTGCCACGCAAATGGCGCGACAACCTTCACACTTTTTGGATCCAAAGCTTGCAGGCCCAATGATGGCCCTCTAGAATCCGCGCCCTCTCGGGCCCTTCACCTTATTTGGATATTGCCCTGCGCCAGCCCGGGATTCACACGTGTGCGGGCAATCGAACATTGAGGTTTTTCATGCGCATTTCCACGCTCGCCCCCACTGCCCTGCTGCTTAGCCTGTTCGCCTTGCCGGTAAATGCCGCCGACCTGAGCGCGCTGAGTGGTGCCCTGGGCGCCCAACTGGGTGGCGGCAACTCCGGCGACTGCCAGAAGCAAGCCAACGACCTGCAAGCCAAGATCGATGCGGCCGAGGCCCAGAAGGACACCTTGAAAGTGAAGGCCTTTAAAGCGGCCCAGGACCAGATCAACAAAGGTTGCAACAAACTTTCCGAAGCCCAGGCCAAAGCCGACGCCAAGCAGCAAACGCAGGAAGCCAAGGCCGATAAGCCGGACGCTGTGAAAGCCCTGGGCGGTCTGTTCAAGTAAATAGAAACACCCAGTAAAAAGCCCCGCCTTGTCGGGGCTTTTTTGTGGCCGAGTGGATCATTTAGGCTGGGCGCCCCTTCCGAGCAAGGATGCTCATGATGCATTTACTGGTTGCCCTTTTACTCATCGCATTACCTCTCTGGGTGTGGGCCGAAGAGTGCCCCGATGCAGCCCGTTCACAGGTGGGCGCCCTGGCCGAGCAGATCCGCCAGTGGGATGACAGTTACCACCGGCTTGGCCAGTCCCCCGTCAACGATGAACTCTACGACCAGGCGCGCCAGCGCTTGACCCATTGGCACCAGTGTTTCCCGGAAACGGCTGCGGCGCCTGCCAACCCACTGGCGAGTTCACGCGGAACCCTGTCTCATCCCGTTGCCCACACTGGCCTGGAGAAGCTGCTGGACGAGCAGGCCGTCGACGCCTGGTTAAGTACGCGCCAGGATGTCTGGATTCAACCCAAGGTCGATGGTGTTGCAGTGACCCTGGTGTATCGACAGGGGCGCTTGAAACAGGTCATCAGCCGAGGCGATGGAACAGCAGGCCACGACTGGTCCGCCTCTGCGCGCAAGATTCCCGGCATTGTCCAGCAGTTGCCCAAGCCCATCGACCTGGTGCTGCAAGGCGAGCTCTATTGGCGTCTCGATGACCACGTGCAGTCAGCAAGCGGCGGGCTCAACGCTCGCAGTAAGGTGGCCGGGTTGATGAACCGCAAACATTTGAGCGACACCGACGCCGCTGGCATTGGCTTGTTCGTTTGGGCCTGGCCGGAAGGCCCGGCAGCGTTTACCGAACGCCTGGCCATCCTGGCACGCTGGGGTTTCATCGATAGCCGGCGCTACAGCCAGCCCATCCGCGACATCAGCGAAGCCGCGCACTGGCGCGCCTATTGGTACAACCACCCCCTGCCGTTTGCCAGCGATGGCGTGGTGCTGCACCAGGCACAACACGCACCTGCCAAGCGTTGGCAAGCCAGCGCCCCCTATTGGTCAGCCGCCTGGAAGTACCCGGTGACCAAGGCCTTGGCATGGGTGCGCAACGTGCAGTTCAAGATTGGCCGCACCGGGCGCATCACGCCCATGCTGGAATTGGAGCCGGTACGGTTGGATGACCGGCAGATCAGCCGGGTGAGCGCTGGCTCATTGAAACGCTGGCAGGCACTCGATATCCGCGCGGGCGACCAGGTTTCCATCAGCCTGGCGGGCCAGGTTATTCCTCGGCTGGACGAGGTCGTCCTGCGCAGCCCCACCCGGGCGGACTTGCCAGTGCCCAACCCGGCTAGATTCCACGCCTTGAGCTGCTGGCAACTGGACCCCGGTTGCGAGGAGCAGTTGCTGGCACGCCTGACCTGGCTGAGCGGCAACCAGGGCCTGGCCTTGCCATATATCGGCCGCGAGACCTGGAACGTATTGATCCAGGCCGGTCTAATCGCAGGCTTTCTCGATTGGTTGACCCTGGATGCGGCAGAGCTTGCTAACATTGACGGCTTCGGTGATCGCAGCCGCGCACGAGTGCTCGAAGGCCTCCACAGCGCGCGGCAACGGCCTTTTGCACAATGGCTGAAAGCCTTGGGTGTACCGCCTGCGGCACGTAACAACCTGGAAGGCGACTGGCAGACGCTGGTCGCCAGAGACACCCAGGCCTGGCTGGCCATCGATGGGATCGGCCCGGGCCGCGCGGCGCAATTGAGCGCTTTTTTTCGCGACCCGCATGTACAGGCCATGGCTGAAACATTACGCGTGGCGGGGGTGGACGGCTTTTGAACCTGTTCCCTCCACCATCAGATTGCGACTTTGGAGCACCCTATGAAATTTCTAGCCCCCTTTGCCTTGCTGACCGTCGCAAGCTTCATGGCCACGCCGCTGCTGGCTGCCGAAGAAGCCTCCCAGCTCACTGGCTGCGCGGCCAAGCGCCAAGCCATCAGCACCCAGATCGAACAAGCCAAGGCCCACGGCAACAGTGCCCAACAAGCCGGCCTGGAAAAAGCCCTGAGCGAAGTCACCGCCAATTGCACCGACGCGTCCCTGAAGAAAGAACGGGAAAACAAGGTGCTCGACGCCAAGCATGAGGTCAGCCGCCGCCAGGCCGACCTCGACAAGGCCATGAAAAAAGGTGACGCGGACAAGATCAACAAGCGCAAGGACAAGCTCGCCGAGTCCCGCAAGGAACTGCAGGACGCTGTCGACGAACTCGACGAATAAACCCGGTCAGTGGTCCCGGAACTGTTTATGGCAGGCGCTGCAGGCATCTTCGACTTTCTGCACCGCCGGCCCCAGGTTGCTGGCCTTGTAAGGCTGCACCTGGCTGGCGGTCACCAATTCACCGGTGGCCGTTTCAAGGTTGCGGGCCAGTTGCTGGAACTGCGCCTGTTTCTGCCACACGTCATCCTTGGCGCTGGTGTGATCTTCTTCACGCACGCTTGGAAAATGTTTCCACGGTTCATGGGACAACGCATCCAGCTTGACCGCGCCTTCGGCGAATTTCGCGCCGTCGAATGGAATACGCCCGCGCAGCATGCCGCCCAGGTCTTCACCGGTCTTGAGCATCTGTTTGAAGATCGCCTTGCGCTGGCCCAATGGCGAATTTGGATCAACGCCGCCACAGGCGGACAGGGTCAGGCAGGCCAGCAGTACAACGGTCAGTCGTTTAAAAGTCATGGTGGCTTCGAGGTCACGGAAAACGGCGGCCAGTATCCTCGCACCGCCCGCAAAGACCAATAGCCCTATTAATAATAAGGGTTGCCCAAGGCGCTGCGGCGCGGGCAATCGCTTCAGGAATTGTTTGTATGAATGTCACTTTGAAAACCTGGAGCCGCCGCCTGGCGTGGGCTCTACCGATGATCGCGCTGCTGGCCGGCTGCGACGCGGGCAAAGAAACAGCCAAAGATGAAACGTCCAAACCCCACGCCGTTGCCACCTATGTGAATGCACCATGGGAAGCCTTGCCGGCGGTGTCCGACAGCGACTTGCTGGCCGGTTTTGAATCCTGGCGCAGCGCCTGCCAACGTCTAAAGGCCGACCCGGTGTGGGGCGCGACCTGTGCAGCAGCTGCCACAGTGCCGAGCAACGCGGCGGCGGTGCGTGGATTTCTGAAGGAGCGCCTGGATGTGTTCGGCTTGCGTTCAGCTGACAACACCCCGAACGGCTTGATTACCGGCTACTACGAACCGGTCTACCCCGGCAGCCTGACCAAGACCGCCACCGCCAACGTGCCGGTGTACGGCGTGCCGGACGACCTGATCATCGTCAATCTCGAAAGCATCTACCCCGAGCTCAAGGGCAAGCGCCTGCGCGGTCGCCTTGAAGGTCGCGTGCTCAAGCCCTACGACGATGCCAGCGCCATCAACGGCCAGGGCTCCACGGCCAAACCGATTGCCTGGCTGACGGACCCGATGGACCTGCAATTCCTGCAGATCCAAGGCTCGGGCCGCATTCAACTGGCGGGTGGGCGCCAACTGCGCGTCGGTTATGGTGACCAGAACGGCTACCCTTACCGCCCGATCGGCCGCTGGCTGGTGGAACAAGGCGAGTTGAAGAAAGAAGACGTGACCATGGGCGCCATCAGCGCCTGGGCCAAGGCACACCCGCAGCGCATTCCGGAACTGCTCGCGAGCAATCCCAGCTATGTGTTCTTCAGCGCTCGGCCTGACAGTAACGAAGGCCCGCGCGGCTCGTTAAACGTGCCATTGACCGCCGGCTACAGCGTGGCGGTGGATCGCAAGGTGATTCCGCTGGGCAGCCTGTTGTGGCTGTCGACCACCAAGCCCGACGGTTCGCCAATCGCACGGCCCGTCGCGGCACAGGACACCGGTGGCGCGATCACGGGTGAAGTGCGTGCAGATTTGTTCTGGGGCACCGGCGATGCGGCGGGTGAACTGGCGGGGAACATGAAGCAGCAAGGGCAGATCTGGATGTTGTGGCCAAAGGGTGCAGCGCTGCCCCAGGTGCCGGATGCCCCTGCGGGGAACTAAGGGACGCTGAAAATCCAAAATGTGGGAACGGGCTTGCTCGCGAATGCGGTGTATCAGCCACCTATGTACTGACTGGCACTCCGTATTCGCGAGCAAGCCCGCTCCCACAGGGGATCTTCATCCACCCGTCAGATCGAAACGAAGAAGAAACTCGCAATCAACGCCATCCCCACGAACCACACCAGCGAACGCAGCATCGCCCAGTCCGCCAGGTAGCAGATGATGTACAGCAGGCGGCTGGTGATAAACAGCACGGCCAGCACATTGATGGTCACCAATTCGGCCGTGCCGGCCAAGTGCGCGATAATCACCGCAGCCGCAAAGGCCGGCGTGACTTCAAAACTGTTGAGTTGTGCACTGTGGGCGCGTTTGGCAAACCCTTCGAGGGTATCCAGGAACGCGCGAGGATCGTGGTTCTGCCGAGGGCCGAACTTGCCACCGCTGAACTTGGCCACCCCCGTGCACAGGTAAGGCAGGAAAATTGCGATCAACACACACCAGAAGGCCACCGTCATCACTGATTCCTTATTCAGATTGTTATTTGAGTTCGAGGCAGAAATTAGAGTTTTAGCACTAAATATGCACAGCCGCACCTATCGCTATGAGCCGCCAGCCCCGGAAAGGTTCTATCGGTGATTTGCCCTCAGCCCTGCAACATCGCGGCGCTGCTGCGGTCCATCCCCCATCAACGCTGTCCCACCCAACTTCCAAGGACCCCGGATGCTTGAACTTGTCGCCGCTTTTATTTGCCTCACCACCCTGCTCACCTATGTGAATTTCCGTTTTATCGGCCTGCCGCCCACCATCGGCGTGATGGTCACGGCCCTGGTGTTTTCACTGATCCTGCAAGGCTTGAGCTTTCTCGGCTATCCAGGCTTGGAGGAACGCATCCAGCAACTGATCGGCCAGATCGACTTCGGCGATTTGCTGATGAACTGGATGCTCTCGTTCCTGCTGTTCGCCGGCGCCCTGCACGTGAACCTGAACGACCTGCGCAGCTACCGCTGGCCCATCGGCCTGCTGGCTACCTTCGGCGTATTGATCGCGACCGTGGTGATCGGCAGCCTGGCGTATTACATCTTTGCCCTGTTTGGCTGGCACGTGAGCTTCCTCTACTGCCTGCTGTTCGGCGCACTGATTTCCCCCACCGACCCGATTGCAGTGCTGGGTGTGCTGCGAACCGCCAATGCCTCCAAGCCCCTGAAGACCACCATCGTCGGCGAGTCGCTGTTCAACGACGGCACGGCGGTGGTGGTGTTTACCGTTTTACTGGGCATTGCACAGTTGGGCGAAACGCCGACCGTGAGCGCCACCGCCATGCTGTTTGCCCATGAGGCGATTGGCGGCGTGGTGTTCGGGGGCCTGATCGGCTACCTCGTTTACCTGATGATCAAGAGCATCGAGCAGCACCAGATCGAGGTGATGCTGACCCTGGCCCTGGTCATCGGCGGTTCGGCGATGGCTACTGAGCTGCACGTCTCGGCGCCGATTGCGATGGTGGTCGCCGGCCTGATCATCGGCAACCTCGGGCGCAAGCTGGCGATGAACGACATGACCCGTCGCTACCTGGACGGTTTCTGGGAATTGCTCGACGACATGCTCAATGCGCTGCTGTTTGCGCTGATCGGCATGGAGCTGCTGCTGTTGCCATTCAACTGGCTGCACGTGTTCGCCGCCAGCCTGCTGGCCGTGGCAATCCTGCTGTCGCGCCTGCTCACGGTTGCACCGGCCATCCTGCTGTTGCGTCGCTGGCGCACGGTGCCACGCGGGACCATCCGCATCCTGACCTGGGGCGGCCTGCGCGGCGGCGTCTCGGTGGCACTGGCGTTGGCCCTGCCGCTGGGCCCGGAGCGCGACCTGCTGCTGAGCATCACCTACATTGTGGTGCTGTCGTCGATCCTGTTGCAGGGGTTGAGCATCGGCAAGCTGGTCAAGCGCGTGACCCGGGACGAGCCCCAGGCCACGCCTGACGCTCACTGATCCTTGTCGATCTGCTGCGGATGCCTCGGGTCCGCAGCCTTTTTACCCGGCAAACTGCCCTCGCTGCGGATTTGCGCATGGCTGATCAGCGCGAAGATAAAGCTGCCACCAATGATGTTGCCCGCCAGCGTCGGCCCGGCGAACACCAGCCAGAAATCCTTCCACGGCAATTCGCCGGCGAACACCAGGTACGACACCTCGGCCGAACCGACGACGATATGGGTGAAATCACCCAGGGCCATCAGGTAGGTGATCAGGATGATGATCCACATTTTGGCGCTTTCCATGGAGGGGATCATCCACACCATGGTGGCGATCATCCAGCCGGACACAATGCCCTTGGCGAACATCTGGCCGGCATCGTTCTCCATGATCTTGCGCCCGATTTCGAGGAAGGCCAGGTCAGTCTTGGTGTCGAAGATCGGCAGGTGCAGCATCACATACGCCACCAGCAGGGTGCCGCACAGGTTGCCCACCAGCACCACTGTCCACAGCCGCAGCAGTCTTCCAGCATTGCCCAGTGTGGGTTTACTCATCACCGGCAGCACGGCGGTCAGGGTGTTTTCGGTGAACAATTGCTGGCGCGCGAGGATCACCGCGAGGAAGCCTGCGCAGTAACCAAAGCTGGCGATCACCTTGAAGGCTTCGCCTTCCGGCAGGCGCGAGTTGAGCAATCCCATCGCCATCAGCGACAGCCCCATGGTTAGCCCGGCGGCCAGTGCCGACCACCACAAGGCGGCGACACTGCGCTCCAGTTCCTGATCGCCCTGGGTGCGGATGATTTCATGTAAAACCGCCGCGCGGGGTGGCTGGTTCTTGTCGACATCCTGTTGCTCTTCCTGCGACAGGTTGGGGGTCTTGCCGTCTGCGTTGGTGGCCATGATGTTCCAGAGTCCGAGGGGTGCCTGTAGCTACGACACGCCGCGACGGTGGCTGTTCAGTGACCATGCAACTAAACCGGGATGCGCCAGGCCTTGGCCGCTTCCACCGTGGTAGAGCTGAACGGAGCACTCCAGGGCTTATTGCGCGCCGGGTAGTCTTTGACGATGCCGTCGAGCACGTTGTTGAACGCCTGTGGCGTCTTGGCATCCGCCAAGTCACGTGCCGCACCTCGCAGCAACTCGACGTTGGCTGCCGGCTGGCCCGGACGATAAAGCGACGGGTAAATGACTTCCCGCGTGAAATTTTCGGATTTAACCGCGAGATCGCGCCTTTTCATCTGCACAACCGCGCTCGTCATAACCTTCGACAATGCCTCTGCGTTACCAGGTGACTGCTTGCTCATCACTTGCAGGAGTTGCTGAAAATTGGGCTTGCCGGCTGCATTGAGACGCCGCCCAAACCATTCGAAATGCTCGGGACGCCGCGCCAGTGCATCGAGGTTACGCAACGCCGCCGCCAATTTGGGGGTCACCGTCAGTTTGTCACTGGCCTGATTGGCTTCGGTAATGGCGACATCCATCGCTTGCATGGCTTGCTGCGCGCTCTGGCGAAACATCAGCACATCCTTGGCGGCAGGATCTTTCTTCAGATCATTCTCGACGCTCGCCAGCATTTCATCGTCCATGGCCAATACAGCGTCGTCCAATGACTGAAATGGATAGCGCTCACGGAGCTCGGCACGCTTTTCCAGGTGCGCGCCTACCGCCGTACACGCCGATGTCTGCAAATGCTGTTTCTGAGCGTCGGTCATGGTGAAATTAACCGTGCCGCCCAGCATGCCGCGAAAATCGCCCTTGTCGGACTTCAGCGGTAACACGACGGTTTGGTCCGCCTGGGCCATGAGCTTGTCTTCCTGATACCCCACCGCGGCCGCATGCGAGACACCAATGAGGGTATCGACCAGGCCACTCACAACGCTGCCTCCCTTTGCAGGCTCCGGCTTATCGGATTCGAACTTGACGACCAGCGACTCGGTCTTGCTCAGGGGGCTTTCTGGAAAAGACGGATCAATCACCGCAGAAGAGGGTGTATTGACCAGCAGCCCACCATCCTGAAATGCCGTTTGCTCAGCATGCTCCTGAAAGGCGTGGCCTTGCTCCTTCGGGCTTTTGAACAGACCAGGCAATGAGCCGGAAATATGAGCCGCCCGGACAATGTCCATCTCCGGGGTGGTGCTGGTGTTGAAGACCACCAACTGCGGCCGGCCATCGAACATGCCGGTACCCGTGATATTGAGCTGCTTGACCGCCGGAATGTGGCGACTCAACACCTCTATGTCGCGAAAGGTGGGCCCCTTCCCCGCACTGAGCCGGTCGGCAATCTTCATGACTTCAGCTGGCCGGCTTTCCCGAGATGTTCCTGCAATCTGTGCCAGCAGCGACTTGCACGCTTCACTGCCAATCAAGTCTTCAAGAGGTTGCGCTTCGGTTTGCAGACGCGGCAGGAGGGTGAACAGTAATTGCGCAATGTTGCCGGCCGGCCCAGGCAAGCGTCCCGCCCATTTGCCAATTTCAGCACTGGCATTCTGCAGCTTGGCAATCAACGGGGTTTTGCTGTTCAGCAATTCAGGCAGGTTGACGCTGTTCGACAACTTTTCAAAGGCCTTGGCATCCATGCCACTGGCCAGCAACGCAGCAGAGATCGCCCCTGCGGATGAGCCGGAAATTACGTTTACGCCGCCCAATGCTTGGTGGTCTTCAAGCGCCCGGACCATGCCCGGAAATGCAATCCCCTTCGCCCCACCGCCACTCAATACCAAGTGTGCAAGCGGCGGCGGCGACAGGGTCACTTCCACCCGGCCATCGCTGAAGCGAACAAGGCTCACCTTGCGCTCGCCTACGCTGTTGACCAGAGAGGTCTTTACATCTTTATCGACACCTTCAGACTGTTGAGACTGAAAATTGGCATTAGAACTGGACACTTTCATACACGGCTCTCTCTACAGGATGTAGTCCTGAGTGACGCGAGAGCCTGGGATGGGTCCACCCGGAATGGTTTGGTAAAACAAATCAACCCGGGCCAGGGTTACTCGGGAAGACTGTCGTCCTTGAACTGGTCTTTCACGTACTTGATCTCGGTGCGGCCATGAGGTGCTGGCAGGCCATCTTCACCAAGGTTGACGAAGACCATTTTCTCTACCGTCAGGATGCTTTTGCGGGTGATTTTGTTGCGCACTTCACACGTCAGGGTAATGGAGGTGCGGCCGAACTCGGTGGCCGTGATGCCCAGTTCGATGATGTCGCCCTGGCGCGAGGCGCTGACAAAGTTGATTTCGGAGATGTACTTGGTCACGACGCGCTGGTTGCCCAACTGGACGATGGCGTAGATGGCCGCTTCTTCGTCGATCCAGCGCAGCAGGCTGCCGCCGAACAGGGTGCCGTTGGGGTTGAGGTCTTCGGGTTTTACCCATTTGCGGGTGTGGAAGTTCATGGTCACTCCAAAGCATGTTGCGAAATGATGGTCAACATCATGGCAGAGCCCGGCCCCAAGCTCTATGCGCCATTGCCTATCAAGCCCATGCGCGATCTTCATATGGCCGACAGAAAGGCTTGGGATGTGCCGCGTACACGGCTATAATCGCCCCCGCTTCAAAACGGTCATCTTCAATTGATACCGTTCTCCCGCCACCTGTCCGAGGGGCGCTGCAGCAGGTTCAACCTGTCAGGCTCGCATGGGGCGTTGTCCGGCCTGGTTTACCTGGCCTGATACTAAACGCACAACGGCGCCCATTCGCACACTACGAATGGAGGCTCTCTATGAGCGCTGTAATCACGCCTGCAGATTTCAACGACTACAAAGTCGCCGACATGTCCCTCGCTGCCTGGGGCCGTCGCGAAACCTTTATCGCCGAATCCGAAATGCCGGCCCTGATGGGTCTGCGTCGCAAGTACGCCGCTGAGCAACCGCTCAAGGGCGCGAAGATCCTCGGCTGCATCCACATGACCATCCAGACCGCCGTGCTGATCGAAACCCTGGTTGCCCTGGGTGCCGAAGTGCGTTGGTCGTCCTGCAACATCTTCTCGACCCAAGACCAGGCCGCTGCCGCCATCGCTGCTGCCGGTATCGCGGTATTTGCCTGGAAAGGCGAGACCGAAGAAGAGTACGAGTGGTGCCTGGAGCAAACCATCCTGAAAGATGGCGCGCCTTGGGATGCCAACATGATCCTCGACGACGGCGGCGACCTGACCGAGCTGCTGCACAAGAAGTACCCGCAGATCCTGGACCGCGTCCACGGTGTGACCGAAGAAACCACCACCGGCGTACACCGCCTGCTGGACATGCTGGCCAAGGGCGAGCTGAAAATCCCGGCCATCAACGTCAACGACTCGGTGACCAAGAGCAAGAACGACAACAAATACGGCTGCCGTCACAGCCTGAACGATGCCATCAAGCGCGGCACCGACCACCTGCTGTCGGGCAAGCAAGCGCTGGTGATCGGCTACGGTGACGTGGGCAAGGGTTCGTCCCAGTCCCTGCGTCAGGAAGGCATGATCGTGAAAGTTTCCGAAGTCGACCCGATCTGCGCCATGCAAGCCTGCATGGACGGTTTCGAAGTGGTCTCGCCGTTCATCAACGGCCAGAACGACGGCACCGAAGCCAGCATCGACAAGGCCCTGCTGGGCAAGATCGACCTGATCGTCACCACCACCGGTAACGTGAATGTTTGCGACGCGAACATGCTCAAAGCCCTGAAGAAGCGCGCCGTGGTCTGCAACATCGGTCACTTCGACAACGAGATCGACACTGCTTTCATGCGCAAGAACTGGGCATGGGAAGAAGTGAAGCCACAGGTCCACAAGGTTCACCGTACCGGTGCGGGTGATTTCGACCCACAGAACGATGACTACCTGATCCTGCTGGCTGAAGGCCGCCTGGTTAACCTGGGCAACGCTACTGGCCACCCGAGCCGCATCATGGATGGCTCGTTCGCCAACCAGGTACTGGCCCAGATCTTCCTGTTCGGCCAGAAATACGCCGACCTGTCGCCAGCTGAGAAAGCCGAGCGCCTGACTGTGGAAGTTCTGCCGAAGAAACTCGACGAAGAAGTGGCCCTGGAAATGGTCCGCGGCTTCGGCGGCGTCGTGACTCAACTGACCAAGACCCAGGCCGACTACATCGGCGTGACCGTTGAAGGTCCGTTCAAGCCGCACGCTTACCGTTACTAAGTAACCGGCTCTCTCCCTGTCGGAGCGGGCTTGTGTGGGAGCGGGTTTGCTCGCGAATACGGAGTGTCAGTCGAAGCAATCATGACTGACCCACCGCAATCGCGAGCAAGCCCGCTCCCACATTGACGGTGTAAGCCTTCCAGTTTTGAGTTTCCAAGGATACGACCATGTCCCAAGACCGTCGCTACAGCTTCGAGTTCTTCCCGACCAAGACCGATGCTGGGCATGAAAAACTGATGGCGACTGCCACGCAGTTGGCCAGCTACAACCCCGACTTCTTCTCCTGCACCTACGGCGCCGGTGGCTCGACCCGCGATCGCACGATCAACACCGTGTTGCAGCTGGAAAGCCAAGTCAAAGTTCCCGCCGCTCCGCATTTGTCCTGCGTGGGCGACAGCAAGGCCGACCTGCGCGGCCTGCTGACCCAATACAAGGCCGCCGGCATCAAGCGCATCGTCGCCCTGCGTGGCGACCTGCCGTCCGGCATGGGCATGGCCAGCGGTGAGCTGCGCTACGCCAATGACCTGGTGAGCTTCATTCGTGAGGAAACCGGCGATCACTTCCATATCGAAGTGGCGGCTTACCCGGAGATGCACCCCCAGGCCCGCAACTTCGAAGACGATCTGCAGAATTTCGTGCGCAAGGCCAACGCAGGCGCCGACAGCGCGATCACCCAGTACTTTTTCAACGCCGACAGCTACTTCTACTTCGTCGAGCGTGTACGGGCCATGGGTGTGAACATCCCGATCGTGCCGGGCATCATGCCGATCACCAACTACAGCAAGCTGGCACGTTTTTCTGACGCCTGCGGTGCCGAGATCCCACGTTGGGTGCGCAAGCAACTGGAAGCCTATGGCGACGACGTCAAGAGCATCCAGGCGTTTGGCGAACAGGTCATCAGCACAATGTGTGAAGAATTGTTGCAAGGTGGCGCACCAGGGCTGCACTTCTATACCCTTAACCAGGCTGAACCGAGCCTGGCCATCTGGAACAACCTCAAGCTGCCGCGCTGAGGTCTGTTCAAGCAGCCCCCAGGCCCCCGTTTATACGGGGGCTTTTTTTGTTTATCTCCCCCCGGAATGGATGCCTGCAGTAAATGAATACAGCGTCACTGACTCACCGCCCTCAGCTGGTTTACCTGGTATTCGGGGCCGAGACCTATCATCAGGAAGCGGTATTCAGCATCGCCAGCGCCCTGTCACACCTGGGCGGTACCGCGAACATGCCGCTGGACATCCAGGTGTTCAGCGACAACCCGGCACCCTACGCGGGCTTGCCGGTGCAGGTCCACACCCTGGATGACGCCACGCGCAAACGCTGGAGCGAGCCCCACGGCTACCATTTCCGAACCAAACATGTGCTGTTGCGCCAAGTGCTGGAAACCGCGGAACGGGCCTTGTTGATCGATACCGACACGTTCTTCCACGACTCGCCGATGGCGCTGTTCGAACGCGTCGCCCCCGGCACCCTGCTGTGCAATGCTTTCCACGCCAAATACGGTGATAACCGCGAAAGCGTGCTGTATGAATCCCTGGCCAAGCACCTGGCCGACAAAGGTGTCGCCGACGACGATATGTGGCTGCTCAACTCCGGCGTCATGGGCATGGCCCGGCAGGACGCGCACCTGCTGGATCATTCGATCGAGCTGATGGACGAGCTGTTTCCAATGGCCCAAGGTGCCTACACCCTGGAAGAGTTCTGCCTGTCGGTTGCCGCGTACCGTCACGTCAACGTGCGCCAGTGCCCGGACCTGATCCATCATTACTGGAGCCGCAAACAGCTGTTTCGCGCCAAAGTCAGGGCCTGGATCAACAAGCACGCCACCGCCCCCACCTGCGACCAGGCGCTGGCCGATACCCGCAAGGTCTCCGCCCACCTGCCCCGTCCACCGCGCCTGCAGCGCCTGATGTACAAGCTGATCACCCTGGCGCTGCCCAAGCGCAAGCAGCAATTTATCCGCGAGATTCTCTACGGCTGCTACGAACACGAAAACGAGTTCGATCAGGCGTGTGGCCCGGTTTGGTGGGACAAAGCGCGACAGAATCAGGAAGAGCGCCAGCAATGCCCGGTTGACGCGCACCAACTGGAACACTGGTTCGCCAACCCGCTGGTGCGCCTGATTCTCGGCGAGCGACGCGCAGCCATCTACGAACACCTGATGACCTCAGAGACCAAATAGCATCGCCCGCAGATGCTTGTTGCAGAGCTTCTCTTTAACGGCGGGGCGTCGTAACCTCAGGGCATGCCCGTCATTCTGAAGTTGTTGACTGCTGCCTTATTCACTTGCCTGAGCCTGGCCGCTTATGGCGAGAAACTGCGCATTGTCACCGAGCCCTGGGCGCCCTACGTGTATGAGGACCAGGGCACCATGCACGGGCTGGACTACGAGACCACCGTGATCGTGTTCCAGCGCCTGGGGGTGGACGTGCAATGGCAGTTCCTGCCCTGGAAGCGCTGCCTGGTCATGCTCGACCAGGGCCAGGCCGACGGGGCGCTGGATATATTCCACAGCCATGAGCGCGACGCCTTGCTGCTGTACCCCAGCGAACCGCTGTCGGAAGTCGAGTTCGTGCTCTTCTATGCCAATGAGCGTCCCCACCCAGCCCAAAGCCTCGAAGACCTGCGCGGCCTTACCGTCGGTACCTCGCCGGGCTACCTGTACGGTGCAGAGTTCAGCGACTCCGGCCTGTTCAACCGCGAACCGGCCCCCAGCCATGAGGCCAACTTCGGCAAACTGATGCTGGGACGTATCGACATGGTGATCACCGACCGTCGAGTGGGCCAGCATGTGATCAAGGCGCTGGGCCTGGAGGGCAAGGTCAGCCAGGCGCCGGCGGTGGTCAGCCGCCAGCCGCAGTTCCTCGCTGTACGCCGTGGCGCGGGCATGGACCTGCTGGTACAACGGTTTGCCGCCGAGCTCAAACGCTTCAAACAGGAACCGGCCTATAGTGCCTTGAGCGCCAAATATGGTGGAATCCAGGCGAATACGGGGTCTGGACGCACCGTTGAGCAGCAGGAAAGCAGCGCGCCCTGATTGCTCTGTTATACTCCGGCCTTTCCGCCAGGCTCACGCCCGGCCGCTGAGGTCTTGAAAAAGGCACCCAACCCCGCTACAGCGCAGCTTTCAGCCCGCGCGAGCCGGTGGAGTGCCCGCCAGACGCAGCAGGACCGGACGGGGTTGCGCTCCCCTAAGCGCCATTCACGCCCGGCAAGATTATCCCTTTGGGCCAAGCCCTAACTAAAACAGGATTACTCATGTCCTTTGCTTCCCTCGGTCTCTCCGAGGCTTTAGTCCGCGCCATCGAGGCAGCGGGCTATACCGAGCCTACTCCGGTGCAACAGCGGGCCATTCCCGCCGTGTTGCAAGGTCGCGACCTGATGGTTGCGGCTCAGACAGGTACTGGTAAAACCGGCGGCTTCGCCCTCCCGATTCTGGAGCGGTTGTTCCCCAACGGTCACCCGGACAAATCCCAGCGTCACGGCCCGCGCCAACCACGCGTACTGGTCCTGACCCCAACCCGCGAACTCGCCGCCCAGGTGCACGACAGCTTCAAGCTGTATGCCCGCGACTTGAAGTTCGTCAGCGCCTGCATCTTCGGCGGCGTCGGCATGAACCCACAGGTTCAGGCCATGTCCCGTGGCGTCGACGTACTGGTGGCCTGCCCGGGTCGTTTGCTCGACCTGTGTGGCCAAGGCAGCGTCGACTTGTCCCACGTGGAAATCCTCGTGCTGGACGAAGCCGACCGCATGCTCGACATGGGCTTTGTCCATGACGTGAAAAAGGTCCTCGCCCGCCTGCCGGCCAAACGTCAGAACCTGCTGTTCTCGGCAACGTTCTCCCAGGACATCACTGCCCTGGCCGGCAAGCTGTTGCACAACCCGGAACGCATCGAAGTCACGCCGCCGAACACCACGGTCGAGCGGATCGAGCAACGCGTCTTCCGCCTGGCCGCCAGCCACAAGCGCGCGCTGCTGGCCCACCTGATCACCGCCGGCGCGTGGGAACAGGTGCTGGTGTTCACCCGCACCAAGCACGGCGCCAACCGCCTGGCCGAATACCTGGACAAGCACGGCCTCACCGCCGTCGCCATCCACGGCAACAAGAGCCAGAACGCGCGCACCAAGGCACTGGCCGACTTCAAGGCCGGCTCTGTGCGCATCCTGGTTGCCACCGATATCGCCGCCCGCGGCCTGGATATCGACCAACTGCCGCACGTGGTCAACTTCGAGCTGCCCAACGTCGATGAAGACTACGTGCACCGTATCGGCCGTACTGGCCGTGCCGGTCGCTCGGGTGAAGCCATCTCCCTGGTCGCACCAGACGAAGAAAAACTGCTGAAAAGCATCGAGCGCATGACCAAGCAGAAAATCGCCGACGGCGACCTGATGGGCTTCGATGCCAGCGCCGTGGAGGCCGAGAAGCCAGAAGCGCGCGAGCGTCCGGACGTGCGCAACCCGCGCAACCCACGTGGTCCGAAGGGCGATGGCCCGAACGGCGGCGGTGGTGGCGGCGGTCGTCGCGACAAAGGCAAAGACAAAGGCAAGGAAAAATCCGCCTCCAGTGGCCGTGGCGAACGCCCAGCCCGTGAGCAGAAACCCCGTGAAGGCACCCCGGCCCGCGAACAGCGCCAGCCGAGCCAGCCACCACGCGCTGCTGCCGACCGTGCGCCGGACGAGTTCCTCGACGACGATGTGGATAACTTCGGTAACCGCGTTGACTACGTGCCACAGGCCAAACCGGCCCAAGGCCGTGGCCGTCGTCCAGGTGCCCCGGCACAGGGTGCAGGCGCAGGCGCTCCACGTGGCGGCCAACCACAAGGCGGCCGCCAGAACGGCCCGCGCAACAGCAGCGGCGGCACCACCGGTACGCCGCCTGCCAAGCGCAACGGCCCGCGTAACGGTGCACCTCGTGACGGCCAGGCTCGCCGCGAAGACTCGCGCAGCAACAACCGTCGCCCAGCCCGTGACGACCAGCCTCGCTCCTCCGAACCGGCCGTGCAGAACCCACGCGGTGGCCCGGCGCCAAAGATCATCCACAAGGAGTCGAAGGCTGACCGCTTCCCGACACCCGAGCAGTTGGATCAACTGCCAGGCCGTCCTCGTGGTGAAAAACCAGCGCTGCTGACCCGCAATCGCTGATTTTCAACGCCGATAAAAATGCCCCGCCTCTTTCGAGACGGGGCATTTTTTTTGACTCAACACAAATCAACTGTGGGAGCTGGTTTGCCTGCGATTGCATTGACTCGGTGTGCCTGATGCTCCGAGGTGCCCGCAGCGCAGGTAAGCCAGCTCCCACATTGATTGCATTCCAGGCATAAAAAAACCGGATCTCAGGATCCGGTTTTTTCGTGTAAAAACAGAAATTACTTCTGCTTCACACCTTCCAGCGAGATGTCCAGGTCCACAGTCTGCGAGGACGGACCTGGGCCTTTGATGCCGAAGTCGTTCAGGTTGACAGTGGTCTTGGCGTTGAAGCCGGCACGCTCGCCGCCCCACGGGTCTTTGCCCTCACCGTTGAAGGTGGCCTTGAAGGTCACCGGCTTGGTCACGCCGTGGAAGGTCAGGTCGCCGGTCACGTCAGCGGTTTTGTCGCCGGTGGACTTGACTGCGGTGGAGACGAACTTGGCATCAGCGAACTTGGCAACGTCCAGGAAATCTTTGCTGGCGATGTGCTTGTCACGTTCTGCGTGGTTGGACCACAGGCTGGCGGTTTTCACGTCGACCGCGATTTTGCTGGCCTCTGGCTTGGCGGCATCCCAGCTGAACGTGCCATCCCAATCCTTGAAGGTACCGTGAATGAAGCTGTAGCCCAGGTGGCTGATTTTCCAGTCGATGAAGGCGTGCTGGCCTTCTTTGTCGATCTTGTAGTCAGCTGCCATCACCTGACCTGCGGACAGCAGGGCAGTACCGATTGCCAGAGCGGCGAGGGTCTTTTTCAACATGCTTTCTATTCCTTGTGAGTCGAGGTTGAACATCAGGCTTTGCGCCCCAGCATACGAACCAGGGTCGCATCACGATCAATGAAGTGGTGTTTGAACGCAGCCACGCCATGCAAGCCGGCGAAGACCACCAACACCCAAGCGAGGTACAGGTGTACCAGGCCTGCGTTATCTGCCTGGTCCGGTAGCCCGGAAACCACGGCAGGAATCTCAAACAGGCCAAACACCGGGATACCGACACCGTCTGCGGTGGAAATCAGGTAACCGGCGATCATCACGGCAAACAGCCCGAGATAAAGGAACGCGTGGCCAAATGCAGCACCGATACGGGTCATGCGGCTGTAGCTGGCCAGCGGTGGTGGCGGTGGGCTCACCAGCCGCCAGACAATACGCACCAGCATGATGGCGAACAGCGTGATGCCAATGCTCTTATGCAGGTCCGGCGCGTCTTTGCGCCAGGCGCTGTAGTAGTCGAGACCGACCATCCACAAGCCCAGGGCGAACAGGCCAAACACCACCAGGGCGACGCCCCAGTGCAAAACAATGCTGACCCAACCATAGCGGGCCGATGAATTACGTAGCTGCATGTCCCAAATCCCGTAAGAGCTGTGCCCAAGACTAGCGATTTACCTATCGAATTAAAGCGGAAAATTTCGCTTTGAAATATCGAGAAATACGATCTGGAGCCTAGGCACAATAAGTTAACGACGGATTAAGGACTATTCCTAAGAAACGTGACAGACCGTCCTGTGTTTACCGCGAATTCACTCACAATAGGTTGTGACTCGAGCCACCATTGCATAGGCTTGCGCGATTGATTCACCTGCGCCCGCCGCAGGACCGCTTCGAGGAGATAACCGATGGGCTTGAACAACCAGTGGATGCAACGCGACCTCACCGTGCTTTGGCATCCCTGCACCCAGATGAAAGACCACCAGCAATTGCCGCTGATCCCGATCAAGCGCGGTGAAGGCGTCTGGCTGGAAGACTTCGAAGGCAAGCGCTACCTCGATGCCGTCAGTTCCTGGTGGGTCAACGTGTTTGGCCATGCCAACCCGCGTATCAACCAGCGCATCAAGGACCAGGTCGACCAGCTGGAACATGTGATCCTCGCCGGTTTCAGCCACCAGCCGGTGATCGAGTTGTCCGAGCGCCTGGTGCAGATGACACCCGAGGGCCTGACCCGCTGCTTCTACGCCGACAACGGCTCGTCGTGCATCGAAGTCGCGCTGAAGATGAGCTTCCACTATTGGCTCAACCGTGGCCTGCCGAACAAGAAGCGCTTCGTCACCCTGACCAACAGCTACCACGGCGAAACCATCGCCGCGATGTCGGTGGGCGACGTGCCGCTGTTTACCGAGACCTACAAGGCGCTGCTGCTCGACACCATCAAGGTGCCGAGCCCGGACTGCTACCTGCGCCCCGAGGGCGTGAGCTGGGAAGACCACTCGCGCACGATGGCCCAGGTGATGGAGCAGACCCTCGCCGAGCACCACGATACCGTCGCCGCCGTGATCGTCGAACCGCTGATCCAGGGCGCCGGCGGCATGCGCATGTACCACCCCGTGTACCTCAAACTGCTGCGCGAAGCCTGCGACCGCTACGGCGTGCACCTGATCCACGATGAAATCGCCGTCGGCTTCGGCCGTACCGGGACGATGTTCGCCTGCGAGCAAGCCGGCATCCGTCCGGACTTCCTGTGCCTGTCCAAGGCCCTCACCGGCGGCTACCTGCCGCTGGCGGCCGTGGTTACCACCGAAGATGTGTACAGCGCGTTCTACGACGACTATCCGACACTGCGCGCCTTCCTGCATTCCCATAGCTACACGGGGAACCCGCTGGCCTGTGCGGCGGCGTTGGCGACGCTGGATATTTTCGAAGAAGACAACGTCATCGAGAACAACAAGGCCCTGGCCCAGCGCATGGCCACGGCCACCGCGCACCTGGTGGACCATCCTCACGTCTCGGAAGTGCGCCAGACCGGCATGGTGCTGGCCATCGAGATGGTGCAGGACAAAGCTACCAAGACCGCCTACCCGTGGCAGGAACGCCGTGGCCTGAAGGTGTTCGAACACGCCCTGGAACGCGGCGCACTGTTACGTCCATTGGGCAGCGTGGTGTATTTCCTGCCGCCCTATGTGATCACGCCGGAGCAGATCGACTTCCTCGCCGAAGTCGCCAGCGAAGGCATCGATATCGCCACCAACAGCAAGGTCAGTGTTGCCGTGCCGAAGGACTTTCACCCAGGCTTCCGCGATCCCGGTTGATCACTCACACCCGTGTAGGAGCCGGCTTGCCGGCGATGGGGCCCGTAATTCAGCGCAGCGCCAACGCCCTTGTCGCCGGCAAGCCGGCTCCTACAGGAACACCCTATTTTCCAGAGAACAGAAATGAGACTGTCCCGCTTTTTTACCGATACCCCGCTCAGCCTCGGCGACCATGAGCTACCCGAAGCCCAGGCGCACTACATCAGTCGCGTGCTGCGCATGGGCGAAGGCGATGCCGTGCAATTGTTCGATGGCTCGGGCCAGGAGTTCCTGGGCAGCCTGCTGGAAGTCGGTAAAAAGCGCGTCACCGTGCAACTCACCGAAAGCTTTGCGGGCCAGGCCGAATCGCCGCTGCACATCCACCTCGGCCAGGGCCTGTCCCGTGGCGAACGTATGGATTGGGCGATACAGAAGGCGACCGAACTGGGCGTCAATGCGATCACGCCGATTTTCAGCGAGCGCTGCGAAGTGCGCCTCAAGGATGAACGCGCCGACAAACGCCTGCTGCACTGGCGCCAAGTGGCGATCAGCGCCTGCGAACAATGCGGGCGCTCCACGGTGCCGGTGATTCACCCACCGCTCTTGCTGGCGGACTGGTTGAAGCAGACCGAGGCGGATTTGAAACTGGTGCTGCACCCGGTGGCCGAGCCAATGGTCAGTCACGCCAAGCCTTCCAGCCTAGCCTTTCTGATCGGCCCTGAAGGTGGGCTGACCGATAATGAAGTCGACAGCGCCCAAGCCGCCGGCTACCACGCCGCCCGCCTCGGCCCGCGCGTGCTGCGTACCGAGACGGCACCGGTGGTGGCGTTGGCAGTCGCCCAACAGTTGTGGGGCGACTTCTAGGGTTTACTCCACCGGGTCACTGACCGGCTTGGCAATGATCGCCTTTAGCTCGCTGGTCATCGGAAACTCCAGGTTCAGCCCCTTGGGCGGAATCGGCTGTTCAAACCAGCGTTGGTAAATCCCGTTGATCTCGCCACTGCGGTACAGGTCGGCGAGTGTTTCGTTGACCACCGCCAGAAACTGCGGGTCGTCCTTGCGCACCATGCAACTGTAGATTTCGCGCGATTGCTCCTCGCCCACCACGACCCAGTTGTGTGGGTCCTTGGCCTTGGCGCGCTCGCCGTAGAGCAACGCGTCGTCCATGTAGAACGCCACAGCGCGGCCTGTTTCGAGCATCTTGAACGCTTCACCGTGGTCCTTGGCGCTGATCACGAACATGTTGGTTTTGTGCTCGGCGTTGTAACTCTTGAGAAAGCGCTCGTTGGTGGTGCCCGCGGTGGTCACCACGTTCTTGCCTGCCAGGTCGGGAAAGCCTTTGATACCGCTGTCCTTGGCCGTGAGCAGTTGCCCCTTCACGTAGATAAACCCGTAGGAAAACGCCACCTGCTTCTGCCGCTCGGCGGTCACGCCGGTGGAGCCGCATTCCAGGTCGACGGTGCCATTTTGCACCAAGGGGATACGGGTCTGCGACGTCACCAGGTTGTACTTCACATTGAGCTTCGCCACCCCGGTTTTCTGTTGGATACGTTCGACGATCTTGTTCGCCAGGTCTACCGAGTAGCCCATGGGTTTGCCGCTGTGATCGCCCACATAAGAAAACGGCACCGACGCATCGCGATAGCCCAGGGTGATGGACTTGGCGTTGCCGATCTTTTCCAGCGTGCCGCCCAAGGGCGCTTCATTCGCCTGGACCTGTGCGCCGAATAAAAGCCCCAGGGTGCAGCCGGCCAACAGGATTCTTTTCATTGTTATGCTCCGTTGTTGTTTGAATTGTTTGAGTTATTTACGTACAGCGATCACGCTGATTTCCACCAGCACGCTCGGTCGTGCCAGCTCCGCTTGCAGGGTGGTGCGCGTGGGCGCCATGCCCGGCGACAGCCACGCGGACCACACCGCATTCATCGGTGCGAAACCGGTGCCGATGTCCTTCAGGTAAATGGTGGCGTTGAGCAGGTGGTCCTTGTCACTGCCCGCCTGGGCCAGCAGCGCGTCGATTCGGTCCAGCACCTCCTGGGTCTGGCTCGCCACATCCTGCCCGTCACCGGGCACCTGGCCGGAGAGAAATACCAGGTCCTTGAAGGTCACGGCACCCGAGAGACGTTCGTTGCTGTTGATTCGGTTGATGGTCATGGAACATCCTCAGGCGGCGCGGGGCGATAGGCCCTGCATATCAATGGAAGGAACGTGTTGGCCGATCAGTTCGGCCAGCACTTGGGCGCTGCCACAGGCCAGGGTGAAACCCAGTGCACCATGGCCCAGGTTCAGCCACAGGTTGCGGTAGACGCTCGCGCCAATCAGCGGCACACCGGTCGGGGTGGCCGGGCGCATACCGGCCCACTCCACTGCGTGGGCATAATCGCCGGCCAGCGGAAACGTCTCCAGGGCTTGGCGTTTTATCAGCGCCAGGCGCTTGGGTTCGAGGCTGGCGTCAAAGCCGACGATGTCCACCATGGCCGCGACCCGCAGTTGTTCACCGATACGCGCGTAGACGATCTTGCGGTCATAGTCGGTGATGCTCACGTTCGGCGCCTGGTGTTGCGCGCCAATCGGCACGCTGAGGCTGTAGCCCTTGAGCGGGTACAGCGGCAACGGCACGCCCAACTCGGCGCTGCGATACCCGGCCGCCAGCACCAGGTGTTCGACCGGCATTACTTCATCCCCTATCTCGATAGCCTGTACCGCGCCCTCGGCATGGCGAATCCTGGTGACTTTGCGCCCCAACAAAAAGGTGCAACGCCCCGACGCTTGCAGCCGCGCCGCTAATCGCTGGCAGAAGGCATGACAATCGGCGACCTCTTCATTGGGCGTATAGATCCCGCCGACAAATCCACCGCCCGCCAGCGCTGGCTCCAGGCGCGCGCAATCGGCGGCAGACAGCACCTGCTGTTGCAGGATATCAGTGACCTTGCTGCGCGCCTGTTCAAAGGACCTGGGGTTGCGAAAGGTCACCAGCTTGCCGTTGCGTCGCCAGTCGAAGCCGTCCAGGTGGTCGTCGTCGCGCCATTGCTGCAAGGTGTCCTGGCTCAGGGAGGCCAGGCGCAGCAGGTGCGCGGCATTGCGTTTGTTCACCGAGCCACGGCAGGCGCCCAGGAACGCCGCCATCCAGCGCCATTGCTGGGGGTCGAGGCGTGGGCGCAGCTTGAGCGGCGAGTCACCGCGCAGTAACCAGCCAATGGCTTGCAGCGGCACGCCAGCATCGGCCAACGGTGCCACGTAGCGATAGGACAATTGCCCGCCGTTGGCGAAACTGGTTTCGCTGCCCAGGGTCTCGCGCGCCTCGATCACCGTTACCTCGTGACCTGCACGCACCAACGCGTAAGCGCTGGCCAGACCAATCACCCCACCGCCAATGATGCACACCATCTTTGCCGCCCGCCGTTGAATCAAGAGGCCTCAAGCCTAGGGGCAGGTGACAGGCCACCGACAATGAATAAAGATGGACCACCTATAAACAAAGGTTATGGACTCGCTATGCGCTTGCGTCATATCGAAATCTTCCAGGCTATACGCCAGACCGGCTCCGTCAGCGCCGCCGCGCAATTGCTGCACGTATCGCAGCCCGCCGTCACCAAGGTGTTGCAGCACGCCGAATTGCAGCTGGGCTTCCCCCTGTTTCTGCGCGTGCGCGGCAAGTTGCAGCCCACGCCAGAAGCCCTGGCGCTGGAAAGCGAAGTCGAGAAAGTCACCGAAAGCCTGCAAGGCGTGCGCCGCCTGGCCAAGAGCCTGCGCCGTGCACCGGGCCAGAGTGTGCGCATCGGCGCGATCCCGGCGCTGGCCCTGTCGCTGCTGCCGCCGGCGATTCTGGAGTGGAAGCACGCCTACCCGGACATAGCTTGCGAACTGTCCAGCGATCATAGCCGCGAGCTGGTGCAGAAGCTGCTGATGCGTGAGATTGACTTGGCGCTGACGCTGAACTTCTCCGGCCATCCGGGGCTGACCACGCAGGTGCTGGCCAACGGTGTGTTGGTGGCATTGGCGTCCAGCGGCTATTGGTCTGAAGCCGAACTGAGCAGCCCCTTGGCCTTGGCTGACCTGGCGGGAGCGCCGCTGATTGGCCTTTCCAGCGCGGACCCACTGGCAGCGAAACTCGACAGCTACCTGGAAAATGTCGACCCACCGCCGCGCGTAACGATCTCGGTGCAGACCTACTCGCTGGCCCGCGCGATGGTCGAATCCGGCGCCGGCCTGACGGTCATCGATCCCTTCACCGCCCTCGGTGCATCGACCGCGACTACCTGCATTCGCACGCTGACCCCGCCGCTGCCGATCACCCTGTACGCCCTGACCCGCGCCGACGAACCACCGCCTCATATGTTGGCCAACCTGCTGGAGATCTTCGGCCAGCGCGCCCATGACCTGCTGCAACGCCTATAAAGCTATGAGCTGGCAAGCCGGCGCCTACAGCACGTAATGCATGATCGCCACAAAGTGCAGCAGGCTGCCGCCGATCACAAACAGGTGCCAGATGCCATGGGAATGGCGCAGGCGGTGTTCCAGGGCAAAGAAGATAATGCCGACGGTGTACAACACCCCGCCTGAAGCCAACCAGATAAACCCTGCCATACCCAGTGCCGCCATCAACGGCTTGACCGCCACCAGCACAATCCAACCCATCACCGCGTAGATCACGATCGACAGGATGCGCGCCTCGGAGCGCGGCTTGATCTCCTGCAGGATGCCGATCACCGCCAGCCCCCATACAATCCCGAACAGCGTCCAGCCCCATGGCCCGCGCAGCGTCACCAGGCAAAACGGCGTGTAGCTGCCGGCAATCAACAGGTAGATCGAAAAGTGATCGACCTTCTGCATGATCTCTTTTCGGCGCCCCTGCACGCTGTGGTACACGGTGGACGCGCTGTACAGCACCATCAAGGTAAAACCATAGATCGCCACGCTGACGATCTTCCAGGGGCTGCCGTCCAGGCTCGCCACCACCAACATCCACACGGCGCCAATACACGCCGCGATTGCACCGAGCAAATGGCTCCAGGCGTTGAAGCGTTCCCCGTGGTACATCTGTCACTGGCCTCCTGTAATCGTTAAGCACTGACCGGCAAGCGTCCGACCTTGCGCATAAGAGTGCAAGCGGCTTATGACGTTCCGAGGACGCCGTGCGGTTTTGCGGGCACAATCGACAGCATTCGAACAAGAGCCACGGCCATGCTGATCGACGAAGAATTCACCCTCAAGAAACTGGAAATCTTCCTGGCGTTCATGCGCACCGGCAACCTGGCCCGCGCCGCCGCCGAGCTGCAAACCAGTAACGTCAGCGTGCACCGCGCCATCCACTCGCTGGAAAACGCCCTGCGCTGCCCGCTGTTCAAACACGAAGGGCGCAACCTCACGCCGCTGGAAAGCGCCTACGTATTGGAAGAGCGCGCGCAAAAACTGGTTGCCGATGTGGTCGACAGCGTGCGCCTCACCCGCGAAGCCGCCGGTTTTTCCGCCGAGCGCTTCAAGCTCGGCTCGCTGTATTCGCTGACGGTGAAAACCGTGCCGCAATTGATCATGGGCCTGAAGATCCGCCGCAGCGAACTCAACATCGACCTGATCCTGGGCTCCAACTTCGACCTGCTCTACAAGCTCAAGAACATGGAAGTGGACGCGATCCTCATCTCCCTGGACGAACACGCCAACGACCCCGACTGCGAACAGATTGCGCTGTTTTCCGATGATATTTTCCTCGCCACCCCCGCCGATTCCCCCTTCGACCGCGAGCGCGAGATCGACCTTGCCGACGTGCGCGACGCGACCTTCATCACCCTCACCCAAGGCTTCGCCACGCACCAGGATGGCAATCGCGTATTCAAGCAGGCGGGGTTCGAGCCGAAGGTGGCGATGCAGGTCAATGACATCTTCACGCTGCTGAGCATGGTCAGCTCGGGCGTGGGTTATGCACTGCTGCCAGGTAGGATTGCGGCGGTGTATGAAAACCGCGTGAAGCTGATACCGCTGCAACCCAGGTATCGGTTGCAGCAGCATATTGGTGTGGTGTTCCTGAAGGCCAAGGAAAGGGACCCGAACTTGCTGGCGTTATTGGCGGAGTGTCGGATGTATGCCAATCGCCAAGCCTGAAAAACCGCTTTCGCGAGCAAGCCCGCTCCCACATTTTGACCGCATTCTCATGCTGGAACTCGGTCAAGTGTGGGAGCGGGCTTGCTCGCGAAGAGGCCCTAACTAGCAACACAAAGTCCAAACTTACCCAACCAACCCGCGCACGATGAAATAGAGCAACGAAGGCCCGAGCAGGCAACCCAGCCCGGTGTGGAACGTCGCCGTCAACGCGCCATACGGCACCAGCCGCCGATCCGTCGCCGCCAAGCCCGCCGTCACACCGCTCACCGTGCCGGCCAACCCACCAAACACCATTGCCGAACGCGGGTTATCCAAGCCCATCCAGCGCGCTGCGACCGGCGTGCCAACCATCACCAGAATCGCCTTGATCAACCCGGTGGCAATCGACAGCGCCATCACATCCGAGGTCGCGCCAATCGCCGCACCGGTCACCGGGCCGACGATATAGGTCACGGCACCCGCGCCAATGGTGGTCATGCTGATCGCATCGCGATAACCAAAGGCCCAGGCCATGCTTGCACCGACGATAAACGGCAGGATCGTGCCGAGCAGCAGTGCAATCACACCAATCATCCCGGCCTTGCGCGCCTCGGTGGCTTGCACTTCGAACGCGGTGGCGACGATGGCGAAATCCCGCAGCATCGCGCCGCCCATCAGGCCGATCCCGGAGAACAGCGCCAGGTCCGCCAGGCCTTTCTGGCCGCCGGTGATCGTGCCGCCGACCCAGGCCAGGACCAGGCCGATGACAATGGCAATCGCCGAGCCATGAATACGCCCGAAGGTCAGGCGCTTGGACAGCACCACCGAAATCCACATGACCACGCCAACGAAGGCAAACGCGGTAATCAGGCCGTTGTGTTCCAAACCTTTTTCAATGAGATCCCACATATCAGCGACCTCCTGCCGGTGCGATCAGCGGCTCTTCATCGGGCAGCGGTTCACCCTTGTGCGTGCGGCTGATCAGGGCGATGGTGCAACCACATACCACCACCGACCCGATCGCGGCGAGCACCGCCACCGGGCCGCCGTGCAGGGCGGTCACGACGTTTTGTTGCGCGGCCATCGCCACTACCACGGGGATGTACATGGCGCCCCAGAAGCCGACGCCCATTTCGCAATCCTTGGTCATGCCGCCGCGCTTTTGCATCCACAGGCGGGCGCAGATCAGCAGGATCATCGCGATGCCCACCCCGCCCACGTTGGATTTGACGCCCAGCAACACGCCAAGCATGTCGCCCATGATCACGCCCGCGAGCGTGCAGATCGCCAGCAATGCCACACCGTAGATAATCATTGTTGTTGTCCTCAAAGTGCTCGATCGAAATTGTTGTTGTTGTGCTTCGAAAGCCTTGGGTGCTGCTTTATCGATGGCGGCGTTCCTCCTCTTGCAGCAGGGCCTGCAAAGTGTCCAGGCGCGCGCCTTCGCAGGCGATCACCGTGCCTTGTTCAAACACCCGGCGCGACAGGCCGGTGAGCACCGCGCCCGGAGGCAGTTCGATTTGCAGGCGCACGCCGCGCTCGTAGGCGCTTTGCACGGTGCCGCGCCAGTCGACGATGCGACACATATTGAAGGCCAGGTCGTCGCGCAGTTGCTCGGGGTTGTGGATCGGCCGCGCACGGGTGCTGCTCAGGTAGGTGATGCGCGGCGCCTTGAGCGGCACGAAGGCTTGTGCCAAAGCCTGGGCTGGCTGCTCCAGCAATGCGCAATGAGACGGCACGCTGACGGCCAGGCGCTTGGCGATGCCGTTGCCTTTGATGCGACTGGCGACAAGCTTCATGGCTTTGTCGCTGCCGGCGATCACCGTCTGGTTGTCGGCGTTGATATTGGCCAGGTACACCGGAGTTTCGGGGCTGTGGATCTCGGCCAGCAGGTTTTCGACGGTGGATAACTCCGGGCCGATGATCGCGGTCATGCCGTAGCCCTGTGGATAAGCGTTTTGCATCAGCTCGCCGCGCAGGCTGACCAGTTTGAGGGCGTCGGCGAAATCCAGCGCACCGGCAATCACCGCTGCCGGGTAAGCACCGATGGACAGCCCTGCGACGTAATCCGGCGTGTGCTGCAGCAAGCGGGCGTAGGCCACGCCGGCGATCAGCAGGCAAAGCTGCACGGCGCGGGTACTCGCCAGGGCGTGCGCCGAATCCAATGCACGAACGTCTTCACCCAAGGCTTCGCTGGCGTGTTCCAACACATCGGCCGGCAACGCCTGGAGCATGCCGGGGCGTTGGGCGCCCTGGCCGGGGAAGACAAGAAGGCTGCTCATGCTACGGCCTGCCAAGGGTCGAGGACGAGGTGCGCACCGCTGACCGTTTTCAACAGCACCCGCCGCGATGGACCGGCCCATTCGCGCAGGGCGATAGCGCCGAAAGGTGTTTGCAGTTGCATATCCACAGCGCACGCGGCTTTGTCCAAGGCTGCCAGCAAGTCGCGTGCATCGTTGCGATCCAGCGGCTCGGGCGTGCGCAGAATCAGGTCCAGATCGCTCTGGGCATGCAGCGCTTCAATGCCCGTGGCCAGCTCAAAACCCGCGCTGCCGGTGATGCCCCAATTCAAGGGCGTCAGCACTGGCCGCAACTGTTCGAGCGCCTGCAAGGCCGGTAAGTCCCGTGTCGAGGCAACGTCACGCAGCGCTTCCGGCGTTACTCGCCGCTGCACCGCGGCAATCGGCATTTCGGCGGCAAACCGCTGCTCGCGCAAACGCCCGCGCACGCCTATCGCGACCCAGCCCGGCGTGACAGTGGCGCGACGCACCACCACCGTGCCTACTGCCTCCACCGCCCACGCCGGAGCGTCAGCAGGCAGATGCGCCGGGGTCATGCCCCAGAGCAAGTCGTGGGCGTTCACCATTGTTCCCGCAGCAGTTGGCGTACGTGGCTGGATGCGGCGCGGTTGGTCGCACCCAGGCGGCCGCTCAAGTCGGTGCTGCCAATATCCTTGATCGCACTCACCAGGCAATCGCTGACCCGCGCCACATCCTCCGGCGTGGGCTGTTCAATCTGGCTGACCGACAAGGTTTCCCACAGCAACCCCAGGCTGGCGTAACTGTCGATGTCGTAGGCCATGGGCGGCACGCTGGCGGCCAGGGCTTCCAACTCTTCAACGCTGCGCAGCGTCACGCGCGCGGCCGAGGCCTTGCCCATGGCGTGCACCATCACACCGGGATCGCGCAGGGCAATCAGGCGATTGGCTTGGTACCCATGAGCGAGAAACGCACCGGACATGGCCTTACCGACCAACAGCGCAATCACCGGGTGCCCCGCCAGACGCGCACGGGCATAGCTGTCGGCGGCGGCGGCCAAGGCCTGGTGGATGCCAAGGGCTTCTTCGCGCCGGCCATAGGCTTGGCTCGGTACATCGACGATGGCGATGATCGGGCGTTTATCGCCTCGGGCGATGGCTTCATCGACGGCCTTCGCCAGACCCCAGCCTTCCAGCAGGCCCACTTCGCCGTTGCGTGCGCGGGGGAAGCGGTTTTGCGCGTCGGTGACCACAGCGATATAGCGCACAGGCTGCTCACCCAGCACACCATCGGCGACTTTCAGCGAGTTGGGCAAACCCTCAACGGCCGTCGCTCCGGCGCTCAATGCGTTGAACCACTGCAAACCTCTCATGAGCGTTCTCCTTGATACAGCTCGCGCACTGTCGCCGGGTCGATCTGCGCCGTAGCGTCCAGTTCGGCCAAGCGCGCCAGGTAGTACGCGGCCTGGTGGCTGCGTTGTTGGGTGGGCAGGCCTTGTTGTAGTAATGCGCTGACGGTCTGTTGAATCTCGGCCACATCGTCAGCGACATAGCGATCGGCCAAGCCGCTGTTGAAGCGTTGCTCACCGCCGGTCAGGCTCCAGATGAAAGGCCGATCGCGGGAGTCGTACTCCTCAAGCCCCGCTTCCTGTTCGATGACTTGCGGGCCATTCAAACCCAGGCGTGCTTCGCGGGTGACAACAAGGTAACTGCACAATCCAGCCGCAATGGACATGCCGCCAAAGCAACCGACACTGCCCGCCACCACGCCGATCACCGGCTGGTGTTGGCGCAGGTCGACAATCGCCGCGTGGATATCGGCAATGGCGGCCAGGCCCAGGTTGGCTTCCTGCAGGCGCACACCCCCGGTTTCCAGCAGCAGCACCGCGCGGGTCGGGACGCCCTTACGGTTGTCTTCGGCGGCCAGTTCCAAGGCGCCAGCGATTTTTGCGCCGCCCACTTCGCCGAGACTGCCACCCTGGAAGTTGCCTTCGATGGCGGCAATGACGACAGGTTTGCCGTCGATGCTGCCCTTGGCGATCACCACACCGTCATCGGCCTGTGGCACCACGCCTTGGCGGCTGAGCCACGGCGACATGACGCGCTGGAACGGGTCGATCAATTCGCGGTAGGAGCCGGCGTCCAGCAACGCCTTGGCCCGCTGCCGAGCGCCCAGCTCAACGAAGCTGTGTTTGGCGAGTAAGTCAGTCATGGTCGATCTCCTCGAAACCCTGCTCCAGGCGCAAACGCACCACGCCGGGGGTGGCACCGAAATCGTGGATATCAATGTTCAACGCCGGTGGCGTCTGCTCCTGGAAGATGCGCTCGAACAGATGCTGCCAGCGTTGTTCGGCGCCATTCACCGAGGTTTGCACCTGGATGGTCAGCGTGCCCGGCGTGCCCGGTTCCAGCAGCACCTCCAGATCGCCCGAGCCGACGCAACCCACCAGCGTACGGCCTTTTGGCGGCTGCCCGGCAGGGAATTCAAAGGATAAGGTTTCCATCACAACGCTCCGTCGAGGCGGTCGATAAACAGGCAGGCGGCCAACAGGTCGGCGGCGCCGCCCGGGGAGGCATTCAGGGCCAGCAGTTGAAGGTCCAGCGCGTGCAGTTGGCGACGACCGCCGAGGGTTGCGCTGCCGCCTGCCTCCAGCACGGCCTGGGCGCCGCGTTGCATCGCGTAGAGGCCTTCGGTGCCAGCACGGTAGAGCACGCAGGTGTCGGCCAGGTCCGTCATGATCGCGAGCAAGGCGTCCAGGCGCGCGTTCTGTTCGCCGGCGTTTTGCTGGCGGCTTCGATGCAGCTGCGGCAAGCCGCGTTGCACCACGGACGGGAAGCCCAGCTGCGCTTCTTCACGAGCGCCGCGTGCGCCGTAACGTTGGGCGACTTGAGCACCGTGGCTCACGGGCTGCGGCGCGTAGCGGTCGTTGAGCAAGGCCAGTTTGGCTGCCGTCAGCGTGACGGCGCGAGGTTCCAGTGCCGCCGCTGCCGTGAGCAAACCAAGGGCCCAGATCGCACCGCGATGGGTGTTCACGCCGTTGGTGGTGGTCAACATTGCTTGCTCACCTTCACGGCCAATGCGCCCAAGGGCTTCACGCAGGGGCAAGCCGACTTCACCGAATTCAATCGCCGCCTCGGCCATTTCCTTGAACATCGGCCACAGTGACAACGCCGAGGCGTGCATCAGGCCCAGGTGCAAATCACTGTGGGCGCCGTTGCCACGCCGGTCCACCAGGGCGGGTTTGGGCGACAGGTCCGCTTCATCGATCAGCGCATCGACGGCCAGATCGGCCAGGCGATCCGCAAGGCTGAGTTCATGCAATTTAAGGGCGCGCATTTACCAGCTCCTGAATTTGGCGGGCGGGTTGTACAAGCCACCGGACCACTCCACCAGGTCGGCCACGCTCTTGGCGGCCAACAACTCGCGGGTGGCATCGGTGCGGCGGATGCCCAAGTCTTCGGGCAAGGCGATCAACCCTTCGCGGCGCATGCGCGCGGTGTCCTTGGGGTTGTGGCGCATGCCAATCGCCGTGACACCTGCGACGGCAGCGATCATCGCCTGGCGCTCTTCGAGTGAACGCGCTTTGTACAGGTAGGCAATGCCCTCTTCGGTGAGCAGGTGAGTGACGTCATCGCCGTAGATCATGATCGGTGCCAGCGGCATGCCGCTTTTGCGCGCGACCTCCACGGCATCGAGGGTGTCGACGAAGGTGGGTTTGCCGCCTTCCTGGAAGGTCTCGACCATTTGCACCACAAGTTTTTTGCCGCGCTCCAACAAGGCTTCGGGCGCATCGTCGTGGCGCATATCCAACCACGCCGGCGTGCCATGGCGGCGACCGCGCGGGTCGTGACCCATGTTCGGTGCGCCACCAAAACCGGCCAGGCGGCCACGGGTCACGGTAGAGGAATGGCCGTCACCGTCGACTTGCAGCGTCGCGCCGATAAACAGGTCCACCGCGTATTGGCCGGCGAGTTGGCAAAACATCCGGTTGGAGCGCATCGAGCCGTCGCGGCCGGTGAAGAACACATCCGGCCGTGCGGCGATGTAGTTCTCCATGCCCAGTTCGGTGCCGAAGCAATGCACGCTTTCCACCCAGCCGCTTTCAATCGCAGGGATCAGCGTGGGGTGCGGGTTGAGGGTCCAGTTGCGGCAGATCTTGCCCTTAAGGCCAAGGGATTCACCGTAGGTCGGCAGGATCAGCTCGATGGCGGCGGTGTTGAAACCGATGCCGTGGTTGAGCGACTGCACATTGTGTTTTTCGTAGATGCCACGGATTGCCATCATTGCCATCAGCACGTGCACCGGCTTGATGTGGCGCGGGTCGCGAGTGAACAGCGGCTCGATATAGAACGGCTTGTCGGCCACCACCACAAAATCCACCCAGCTCGCCGGGATATCCACACGCGGCAAATCGGTGACGTCATCCACCAACTGGTTGACCTGCACGATCACGATGCCATCGCTGAACGCGGCGGGCTCGATCAGCGCCGGGGTGTCTTCAGTGCTGGCGCCGGTGTAGATATTGCCGGCGCGGTCGGCCATAAATCCGGCGGAAAGCACCACGTTGGGGATCAGGTCCACCACCAGCCGCGCATAGAGTTCGATGTAGGTGTGGATCGCGCCGATTTCCAGCAGGCCGTCTTCGAGCAACTGGCTGATACGCAGGGATTGGGTGCCGGCGAAGGAGAAATCCAGCTTGCGGGCGATGCCTTTTTCAAACAGGTCCAGGTGCTCGGAACGGCCAACACTGGGCATGATCATGTGCAAGTCGTGGAGCTTGGACGGGTCGGCTTTGGCGAGGGAGCGCGAGAGGAAATCCGCCTGCTTCTGGTTATTGCCCTCCAACACCACACGGTCACCGGGCAGGATCAGCGCCTCAAGCGCCTCGACGATCCTGTCACTGGGCAACACCGCCCCGTCTGCGTATTTTTTGACCAGCCCGAGCCGCCGCTGCTTCTCGTCGCGCCGCCGCGTCCAGCGCGAGTCGGGGGTGATTGTTGTTGTCATGGTCGCTCCACGGGTTTGCTGTCGTGGGCTGTACCTTAGGAGTGATTCAGAGGGCCATCAATCAAGCTCGGCGGTGGATTATTACGGCTGGAGTAACGAAGTCCGTGCGAATGCTGATCGTGAGCCTGATGACATCAAAATGTGGGAGCTGGCTTGCCTGCGATAGCGGTGTGTCATCTGGCGATAAGTCGACTGGTACTCCGCCATCGCAGGCAAGCCAGCTCCCACATTTGATCGATGGTGTTGGTTAAATAGCGGTCCCAATCAGGGAACAATCAGTCCCTGTTTAGGACCGCTTCAAGAGGCTGGCGACGGGCTGACTTGCTCCAACGCTCTATCAACCAACAACTGCCCCAACTCCGCCATTTGCTGAATTCCGAGCATGACTGCGCGCTGGGAGGTGTCCAGGTCGAAAGCGAGATTGCAGGTCAGTGCGTTGAGGGAGGACAGGGTTTCGCTGGCGTTGACCAGCAGGGTTCCGGTGTTTTCGTGCGGGTTTACGGTGAAGAGCGGCCGATTGGGGGGTAGGTTCGGCCATGATGAAGCTCCTAAACAGTGAGTGAGGAGCGCCACCGCTCGCTTGCACGCGAATGAGGGTGGCGACCGTGCGCAGGTGTGCAAGACCGGGCCTGTTTAGGACACCCAGCAGGTCCGAAGACCTCCTGCGCGCAGCCGCCATAAAGCAGCGAGCACAATTCAGTGTGGGAGCGGGCTTGCTCGCGAAAGCGGTGGGTCAGCCAGCTATCAGTGACTGACCCACCGCTTTCGCGAGCAAGCCCGCTCCCATATTTGGAACTTCATAGGGATTTGAATAGGTGGGCAATCAAGCCAAGCCGGATTCAACCAAGAGCGCTTCGATGCCCATAAGGTCCGGCACCTTCGCCACATGCTCGCCCACCTGCACCGCCGCCAGCTCCAGCGGGCACAGCGGCACGTCCACGTAGCTCAATTCACTATCAAGCTTGTACGACCGTGGAATGCCCTGGATCACCAGCGCAATAAACTTCAGCGTCGGCCGCCCGCCCAACGCGTTCAACACCACTATCCGCGAGCGTTCGCCGGTCACGCTGGCTTCACCGCACACCGCTTCAAAGCTGATCAGCGGGATTTGCCTGTCGCGCCAGGTCACTTGCCGCAAATACCACGGCGGTGCATCGCTGGCCGGTTCGCCGCGCTGGAAGTCGATCAGTTCGGCGATGGCGACATTGGGCAGCACCAGGTGGCGGTCGGCCAGGGGCAGCAGCAGGCCGGTGAGTTGGCTGGTGCGGTGGTCAAGCATGGGACTTGCTCCAGTAGGCGATGCTTTCGAGCAGCACCGATTCCTGGTACGGCTTGCCGAGGTAGTCATTCACGCCGATGGCCATGGCGCGGTCGCGGTGTTTCTGGCCGGTGCGCGAGGTGATCATGATGATCGGCAGGCGCATGAGCCGGGGGTCGTTGCGCACTTGGGTGGCGACTTCGAAGCCGTCCATGCGCGGCATTTCGATGTCGAGCAACATCAGGTCCGGGCTGTGCTCTTCCAGCACGGCGAGGGCGTCGATGCCGTCTTTGGCGGTGAGCACGTTCATGCCGTTGCGCTCCAACAGGCGGCTGGTGACTTTGCGCACCGTGACGGAGTCGTCCACCACCAGCACCAGCAACGGGCGCTTTTTCAACGGGTCGTTGAGGATCAGTGGCGCGTCGACCGACTGGGCCGGCAAGGCCGGCTGGCGTGCGCGAATATGCGCGAGCAAATCGATGATCAGCACCACGCGACCGTCGCCCAGAATCGTCGCGCCCGACAGGCCCTGCACGCCGGCAAACTGCGGCCCCAGGCCCTTGACCACGATTTCCCGCGTGCCGGCCATGGCGTCCACATGGATCGCCACGCGCCGCTCGTTGCACTGCACCAAGAGCACCGGCACCGGCTGGTACTGGCCCAGCAGTTTCGGACGGCTGACGGTGTGCAGCAGGTCGCCCAGGTAGAACAGCTCGTAACGCTGGCCGGCATATTCATAACTCGGCGGATCCTGCTGATAGTGCCCCGCCAGCTCATGGGGCAGCACCCGCACCAGGCCTTCGATGGTGTTGAGCGGAATCGCGTACTGGTCATCCGCACATTGCACCATCAGCGCGCGGTTGACCGACACGGTGAACGGCAAGCGAATACGGAAATGCACACCCTCGCCCGGCGTCGAGTCAATGACCATCGAGCCGCCAAGCTGACGCACTTCCTCATGCACCACGTCCATGCCCACGCCGCGCCCGGAAATCTGCGTGATCTTTTCCGCCGTGGAGAAGCCCGGCTGTAGGATGAACTGCAACACGTCGCGGTCGCTGATCTCTTGATGCGGGGCGAGCAAGCCACGCTTGATCGCCTTGCGCCGCACGGCCTCCAGCGGCACACCGGCGCCGTCGTCGCGCATGTCGAAAACGATGTCGCCGCCTTCGTGGGTCAAGTCCAGGGTGATGCGGCCTTTCTCGGGCTTGCCGGCCAGCAGCCGTGCATCGCGGGACTCCAGGCCGTGGTCGACGGCGTTGCGCAGCATGTGCTCCAGCGGCGCGGCCATGCGCTCCAGCACGTTGCGGTCCATCTCGCCCTCGGCGTTGCCGACGATGAATTCCACGTCCTTGCCCAGCTCACCCGCCACCTGGCGCACGATGCGCTTGAGGCGCGGCAGCATGCGCTCGAACGGCACCATGCGCGTGCGCATCAGGCCTTCCTGCAACTCGGTGTTGATGCGCGCCTGTTGCTGCAACAGGTCGTGGGCGTCTTCGTTGCGGCGCTCAAGGGTGTCCTTGAGGTCGAGCAGGTCAGAGGCGGATTCGGACAACGCGCGAGACAGTTGCTGCAACTGCGAATGACGGTCCATTTCCAGCGGGTCGAAGTCTTCATAGCCCAGGCGCTCGGCCTCGACTTGCTGGCGGCTGAGGATGCGGCCCTGGGTTTCGGTGTCGAGGCGACGCAGTTGATCGCGCATGCGCTCAATCGTAGTTTCCACTTCGGTCAGGGCGATGCGTGCGTCGTTGACTTGCTGTTCGATGCGGCCACGGAAGATCGAGGTTTCACCGGCCAGGTTGACCAGGTCGTCGAGTAGCTCGGCAGAGATCTTCACCATGTCGGCCATCGGATCGACGACGGCCTCCGCCTTGCCCGCCGGCAACGCTAATGGCGTCACGGGCTCATCGCTCGGGTGCACCAGGCTTTTGATGCGCTCGATGAGCTTGTCCACCGAGCCGACCGGCAAGCCGTCCGCCACCGCGTCGATCATCTGCGCCAGGCGATCATGGCAGCCTTGCAGCAACGCGAACAACTCCGGGGATGGCGCGAGCAATCCGGCAGACAGGCCTTCATAGAGAAATTCCAGCTCATGGGCCAGGTCGCCAATGGGCGCAATCTCGACCATGCGCGCGCCGCCCTTTAGGGTGTGCAAGTCGCGCAGCAGGGTTTCCACCTCCTGGCGATTGCCGGGCTCGGCCTGCCAACGCGACAGCGCCGCACTGGAACTGTCGAGAATGTCGGCAGCCTCTTCGAGGAAGATATCCAGCAACTCGGGGTCGGCGCCGGACGTTGGCGGCGCAGTAGCCGGTGCAGCAGGCGCAGTGGCTTGACGCAACACCCGGACCTTGGCGATCAGCTCGGCGCTGTCACTCAGGGGCTGGTGCTGCTGCAGTTCTTCCAGCTGCAACGCGAGCAGCTCATGGCAGGCCATCAGTACCAGGGACAGTTCGGCGGAGTAACTGTAGCGGCGGTCCACCAACCCTTCGTACAGGCATTCCAACTCATGGGCCAAGTCGCCAATCGGGCCGATTTCGGCCATGCGCGCACCGCCCTTGAGGGTGTGCAGATCGCGCTGCAATGATGACAACGGCGCGGCGTTGTCGGGCTCCAGCAACCAGCGCTTGAGCGATTGCCCGGCGCTGTCGAGGATGTCCACGGCCTCTTCGAGGAAGATCTCGACGATCTCGTCGTCCATCGCGGTGGCCTGATCCAACTGCTGTGTGGCGGCGCCCAGCTCGGAAATGCTCAGCACCCGGCTGCCGTCGCTTTTGATCAGGCCGGTGGCGGACGGGTCGAGGGCTTCATCCAGCAGTTCGCGCAGGGCGTCGACCCGTGCCGGCGCGGGGCTGACTTCCTGGCCAGCGGCCAGTTGGTCGAGCATGCTGATCAGTGCTTCATGGGCGTGTTCGGCCTCATGGAAAAACCGCTCGCTCACTGCCAGGCTGCTCTCCTCCACCGCGCCATAGAGGTCGAGCAGGGCTTCGCAGAGTTCGTCGATGGCGTGCAGGTCGGCGACGTGCGCGCCTTCCCCCAGGGTGGTCAATTCGTCGAGCAGCGCGGTGAGCTCCTGGCGTTCGCCGGGATGCTGTTGCCAGCGGCGCAACAGGCTTTCGGCGTCGAGCAGAATGTCCATGCCCTGGGCCAGGAAGTTGGCGATCAGTTGCGGGTCGCGCTTGATGCGCAGGCCGGTGTTCGGGGCGTCGAGCAAGGCTTCAAGCTGGTCGTCCAGCAGGCTTTGGGTACGGTTGATCAGGTCCTGTGCGCCCCTGATGGGCGCCAGGGGGTCGCCATCCAGGTCACGCAGCCCGCGCTGGAACAGGCCCTCGGCTTCGAGCAGCAACTCCACTTCGTCCAGGTCGAGCGGCAGGCGATGGGCCTTGTACTCGCGGGTCAGGTGGTCGAGCGGGCGCGCCAGCTCGGCAATGGGCAGCACGCCAGCCATGTAGGCGCTGCCCTTGAGGGTGTGCAGGGCGCGTTGCAGTTCATCGCTGACTTGCAGCGGCACATGCTCGGCGGCCTGTTGCAGGAAGTGATTGAGGCTGTCCAGATGGCTTTGGGCTTCGTTGCGGAAGATCTCCAGGAGCATCGGGTCATGAGGCTCAACGGCCGCTACCTGTGTACCGCTGGCCAAAGCGTGGGCACGGGCTGCCAGGGCATCGACCTCATCGCGCTGGCGCTGGTCGTCGGTGGCGAAGTCGGCGATCAGCTCCGGCAGCAGGGCCACCGCTTCATCCAGCACCTGTTGCACCTCGGGGCCCAGGGCCACGCTGCGTTCCAGTACGCGGTTGAGCAGGTTTTCCACCGCCCAGGCCAGCTCGGCCAGGACCAGGGCGCGGACCATGCGGCCGCTACCCTTGAGGGTGTGGAAGGCACGGCGCATTTCGCCCTGAGCGGTTTTGTCCGCGCTGTTGGGCAGGTGCCGGTGCAGCACCTCTAGGACCTCGTCGGTCTCTTCGAGGAAGACCTCGCGCAGTTCATCGTCGATGGGCTCTTCGTTGGCCGGTGGCGGCAGCAGGCTGCCAGGGCGCTGCAAGGCCGGCGGGTTTAGCCGCGACGTGGGGCTGGCCAGCGCATCGAACTGCGACTGGCTCGGCGCGACCTCCGCCGCCAATGCTCCATCCGGTGCAACCAGGGCTTGGCGCCAGGGTTTCTCGGCAGGCAGGTAACCCAGCGCCGCCAGGCCTTGGGTGGCCAGTTCCAGCACCCGTTCACCTGCGGCATCGGGGTCTTGGAGCATGCGTTCGAGGTAATACTCCAGGCTGCTAATCACGTCGGCGAAATGCGCCAGCTGCATCTCGGACGGCGGCGCGTCGCTGCCCATCAACTGTTCGTCGACGTAGTCCGTACAACCACGCATCAGGCTTGCCGCGCGGGGCAAAGGGATCATCGCCAGGGCGCCACGTACTTGGCTCAGCAGCTCCGGCAGGGACTCGAGCCGCTGGCGGTCCCAGTCGGCTTCAATACAGTCGATCACCAGTTCTTTGGCTGGCTTGAGGCACTGGCAGGATTCGCGGATCACCAGTTGGTGGATCTGGGTCAGGTCGGTGGTGGGCAGGCGGCTGTCTTCGCGGCTTTCCGGCTCGACGGTGCCGACCATGCCCGCCAGTGTGGCCTCGACGTAGAGCAACGCGCCGGCGACGTCCATCAGCACCGCATCGTTCGGCTCGCGTTGGCCCTGGGCCAGGCTCAGCACCACGGCAAGCTGGTCGATGATGACTTTACGCGGCTGGCCGAAGCCAAGTACCGCCAGGGTGTCGGCGATCTGCCGCAGCGGTGCCAGCAGTGCATCAAGGTCGCGGGTGTGCTGACGGTCGCTGCGTACGAACAAGTCGAGACGCTCCTTGACCCGCACCAGTTCTTCACACAACGCCCCCAGCACCGAGCCCATGGCGTTGCGGTCCGGTCCGGCCAGGCGTGCGCGTTCGGCATCGACCACCGCGCTGTCGGGCAAGGCTTCATCCAGGCCGTAGCGTTCCTTGAGGCTTTGCATGCGCGGCGTCGGCCGGGTGACCTTGGCCACATAGAACAGCAGGCTCTTAAGCAATTCATCCGGCGCCGGCTGGTTGATCCCGCCGATGCCCTGGGCCAGCAGGCGTTTGAGTTGCTTGTCACTGGCCTTGAGCAGGCTGCGCAGCGCCGGGCTGTTGGCGATCACGCCAGTCAGCATGCCTTCGACCAGCGCCGAGGTGACTTGCCACAACGGCAACAACGGTGCGCCCTGGCACAAGGCTTCGAGGCGCGCGAACACCCGCGCCATGTCTTCCAGGTTGCTGGGGCCATGGTCTTCGCGCAGCAGCCCGGCGAGCGCTTGTTGCAGCAGTTGGTGCCACTGGCGCAATTGCTCTTTCAGGTCGGGCGCCGCGCGTTGGGCCAGGACTTCATCGAGCAGCGGCGCAATCGCCAGCAGTTGGGGACTGAACAGGCTGGTCTCCGACAGCAGGCTTTCACCACGGGCACTGCGCAGGTCGTTGAGCAGCGGCAACACCACCAGCGGCAGGTCACGGCGGGCGCTGTGCACACGGTCCAGGTAGAGCGGCAATTGGTTGAGGGCCTGTTGCAGCAGACGGATGCCTTCGTCGCGCTGGCTCACATGACCGGCTTGCAGGGCCAGGGCCAGTTCTTCGACTTCCTCGGCGAGCAGGGCCGCGCCGTAGAACTCGACCATTTGCAACGCGCCATGCACTTGGTGGATAGCGCCCAGGCACTCGCTGATGGCATCGCTGTCGCCGGTTTCGACGTAGGCGTCCAGCGCCGAACGGGCCTGTTTCAGGGTTTCGGCAATGTCGCCCTTGACCCATTCGAGGGCCACGTAGTCGTGCCGATCAACCATAACTGCTCCGCTTAGAATTCATGGGTTGCTGATGTTGCAGATATACCAAAACCAATGGATATCTAATGTGGGAGCGGGCTTGCTCGCGAATGCGGTGGGTCAGTTAATAGAGTAGGTGACTGATACACCGCATTCGCGAGCAAGCCCGCTCCCACATTTGGATAGCATTTCAATCTTCCGGCTGCTTGGCAGGTGGAAGTGTGAAACCCGACACCGACCGGCGCAGTTGGCTGGCCATTTTTGCCAGGTTGCCGATGCTTTCGGCGGTGGCCGTGGAGCCCGACGAGGTCTGGGTGGTGATCTGTTGGATCACGTTCATGGTCAGCGATATCTGCCCGGCCGATGAAGTCTGTTGCTGCGCTGCGTTGGAGATGCTCTGGATCAGCGCCGCCAGGGTCTTCGACACGCCTTCGATCTCTTCCAACGCCACCCCGGCGTCCTGGGCCAGCCGCGCGCCGCGCACCACTTCGGTGGTGGTCTGCTCCATGGAGATGACCGCTTCGTTGGTGTCGGCCTGGATCGCCCGCACCAGCGTTTCGATCTGCCGGGTGGCCGCAGACGAACGTTCGGCCAGACGCTGCACTTCATCGGCCACCACCGCAAAGCCGCGTCCGGCGTCACCGGCCATGCTCGCCTGGATCGCGGCGTTGAGGGCGAGGATGTTGGTCTGGTCGGCAATGTCGTCGATCAGGCTGACGATATCGCCGATCTCCTGGGACGACTCACCCAGGCGCTTGATGCGCTTGGCAGTGTCCTGGATCTGCTCGCGAATGTTGTCCATGCCGTGGATGGTGTTATGCACCACCTCGTTGCCCTTGTTGGCGATTTCCACCGAGCGCTCTGCCACCGCCGAGGACTCGGCAGCGTTGGCCGAAACCTGGTCGATGGACTGGGCCATCTGGTTGATCGCCGTGGAGGCTTCGGCAATCTGCTGGGCCTGGTGCTCCGACGCTTGGGCCAGGTGCATGGCGGTGGCCTGGGTGTCCTGCACGGCGCCGGCGACTTGCCCGGCGGTGAGGTTGATGGTGGCGACCAGGTCGCGCAACTGGTCGACGGAATAGTTGATGGAGTCGGCGATGGTGCCGGTGAAGTCTTCGGTCACCGAGGCCGTCACGGTGAGGTCGCCGTCGGCCAGGTCTTCGATTTCATCCAGCAGGCGCATGATCGCATTCTGGTTGCGCTCGTTCTTCTCGGCGGTCTCGTGCAGTTGGCGGTTGGTCTCGCGCACCATCACCAGGCCGATCAGGATGATCGAGGTCAGCGCCAGCAAGCCCAGCACATAGCCGCCGATGGTGTCGAAGCTTCGCCCGCTGGCCAGGTTTTCGAACCCGGTGGCCAGGTGCGAGGCTTCATCGAGCAGGGTTTGCGACAGGTTGAAGATATTGCTCGCCGAGGCGCGCACCTGGAACAACTGTGGCGAGGTCTCGAGGATCTCGTCCACGGAGCCGGAGACAAACTCGAACAGCTCGGCGATTTCCGCCAAACGCGCGCGGGCGTCGCGGTCTTCGACCTGGGTGATGCGCAGGCCGGGGTTGCCCTGGAGCATGCCGTTGAGCACCTGGCCGAAGCGGTTGGCGTCACGGCCAAAGGCATCGGCGGCCTGCACGGCGGTTTCGTCGCCGGCGAGTACGGTGTTCACCGCGCCAAGGATACGTTCGGCCAACAGTGACTGACGCTGGGCCAGCGCCACCTGGCTGGCCGGAGCGCCGCGCTGCAGGAGGATGTCGACGACCTTTTCCGATTCCATCTGCAACTGCGGCACGGTTTCGGCCAACGTCGCGGCGACCTGATGCAAGGACAGCACGGTCTGTTCGCTGGCGAGGATCGCGTCGGTATTTTTCAGCAGCGCTTCCCAGTCGGTCTGCACCGCGCGCATTTCGGCGCGCACCGCGTTGGGTGCGGCAGGCAGGCCGGTTTCCGGGTCACCTTTTTTCAGGTAGCCCCAACGCTGGGCGAAATCGTTGCGCGCATCGCCCAGCAGCTTGAACGCCGCAGCCTTGCCGGCGGCGGCTTCGGTGGCGTTCTTGGCGATACGCTGGGACAGCACGCGCAGCTCACCGGCGTGACCGATGTACTGTTTGTCATAGGTGGACTGGGTGTTGAGGTACGCAAAGTTGGCGAACAGCAACATGATGAACACGATGAGTGCGATGAACAGCACGATGATCTGCGAGCGGCTGCGTGAGCCGGCCTGGGGTTTTGGCGGGGTAACGGTGGTCATGCGGCAACATCCATGAAGCCTGGGGCCTGGGCCAGGGCGAAGGGGCTGAAGACCTGCCATTGCTGGTCGCTGTCGAACTGGCCCTGGATAAACGGCGCACCGGGCGCGGCGCTCGCCAGCAGTGCGTCTTGTGCGAAATGCTGCATTCCCACCACCTCATCGACCAGCAGCCCGACAAACAAGTCGTTGAATTCCACCACCAATACACGCCGCTGCTTACGCGCCTTGGACAGTTCCAGGCCGAGAAACCCGCCGAGGTCCATCACCGGCAGCAAACGCCCACGCAGGTTGGCCACGCCCTTGACCCACGGTTTGACCCCGGGCATCAAGGTGCAGCGCGGCTCATGCAGGACTTCGGCGACTTCGCCCATGGGCGCCACATACCAGTGCTGGCCCAGGCGAAAGCCAATCCCGCTCCAGCGTTGCAGGCGGGTTTCCTGGGATGGCAGGTCAGCGGCCAGCAGGCGGCAGCGCCGATCGATGTCCAGCAGCAACTCGAAGGCGGTTTGCGACTCGGTCATGATGGCGAACCGTCAGCCGGCCAGCACCTTGTTCAGGGTGGCGATCAGCGTTTCTTCGTCCACCGGCTTGGTCAGGTAATCCTTGGCGCCCTGGCGCGCGCCCCAGATCTTGTCGGTTTCCTGGTCTTTGGTGGTGATGATGATGATCGGGATGCCGTTGGTTTCGGGCTCTTTGGACAGCTGGCGCGTGGCCTGGAAGCCATTGAGGCCCGGCATCACGATGTCCATCAACACGGCATCGGGTTTTTCCTGGCGGGCCAGGGCCACGCCGTCCGCGCCGTTTTCGGCCTTGAGGACCTGGTGGCCATGCTTTTCCAGCATGCCGGTCAGTTTGTACATTTCGGTCGGCGAATCGTCGACGATCAGAACACGTGCCATGGTTTTCCCCACTACATAGGTGGACGCCAGCCCTTGTGAGGCGGTGTCAGTGTGCTTGTTCTACTGCGGCGAACCCCGGCACGTAGGCCTTGATCGCGCCCAGCAGTTCTTCCTTGCTGAAAGGCTTGGTCAAAAACTGATCGACACCGACGATGCGCCCCTTGGCCTTGTCGAACAGGCCATCCTTTGACGACAGCATGATCACCGGGATCGACTTGAACGCCGGGTTGTTCTTCACCAGCGCGCAGGTCTGATAGCCATCCAGGCGCGGCATCATGATGTCGACAAAAATAATGTGCGGGTGATGATCAACAATCCGGGCCAGGGCATCGAAACCGTCGATGGCCGTGATGACATCGCACCCCACATTCTTCAACAAGGTTTCAGCGGTGCGGCGGATCGTCTTCGAATCGTCGATCACCATCACTCTCAAGGCGTTGGAATGCTGTTCCATATCTGCTCTGCCATCGCCACCGCGAATCGGTTTTCGGTGTGTACTGCCTGATGTTGCACAGGATGAGCGCCGCAAGCCTTGGAATTCAAGGGCTGCTACGCCGTGGCAGTCTTTTTAGCACAGTCTCCGGACGCAATCTATCGAGCAACCGGCCAGGTGGTTTTTCCTTGACCCACAACAGCCACAGCGCCACTCTGACGCCACTTTTATGCGCCCTAATTTGCTAGAGGAAATCCCCCATGAGCGTTCGCGTCGGCATTGTCATGGACCCTATCGCCAGCATCTCCTATAAAAAGGACAGCTCGCTGGCCATGCTCCTGGCCGCCCAGGCCCGCGGCTGGACGCTGTTCTATATGGAGCAGCGCGACCTTTACCAGGGTGACGGCGAGGCCCGCGCACGCATGCGTCCGCTGCAGGTGTTTGCCAACCCGCAGAAGTGGTTCGAGCTGTCGGACGAAATCGACAGCCCGCTGAGCGATCTGGACGTGATCCTGATGCGCAAGGACCCGCCGTTCGACATGGAGTTCGTCTACTCCACCTACCTGCTGGAACAGGCCGAACGCGCCGGCGTGTTGATCGTCAACAAGCCGCAGAGCCTGCGCGACTGCAATGAAAAGCTGTTCGCCACCCTCTTCCCGCAGTGCACCCCGCCCACCGTGGTCAGCCGCCGCGCCGATGTGCTGCGTGAATTCGCTGCCAAGCACGGCGATGTGATCCTCAAGCCGCTGGACGGCATGGGCGGTACCTCGATCTTCCGCCACCGCGCCGGCGACCCGAACCTGTCGGTGATCCTGGAGACCCTGACGGCCCTGGGCACCCAGCAGATCATGGGCCAGGCCTACCTGCCGGCGATCAAGGACGGCGACAAGCGCATCCTGATGATCGACGGCGAGCCGGTGGATTACTGCCTGGCGCGCATCCCGGCAGCCGGCGAGACCCGCGGCAACCTGGCGGCCGGTGGTCGTGGTGAAGCCCGCCCTCTGTCGGACAAGGACCGTTGGATTGCCGCCCAGGTTGGCCCGACCCTGCGCGAAAAAGGCCTGCTGTTCGTGGGGTTGGATGTGATTGGCGAGAATCTCACCGAAATCAACGTCACCAGCCCTACCTGCATCCGCGAGATCGACAACGCATTTGGCACGAACATCGGCGAAATGTTGATGGCTGCCATTGAGCGCAAGCTACAAGCCAAGTGACATAGAACAGCCGGACACACACCAACATTGCGTTATCATGCGCCACCTGTGAAACGCGCGATGTTGGTTTTTTTGTCATGACACTCCCGTCCGAACTGCCCCCCGAACTCTCCCACAGCGGCGTGCGCCCGGCTGATCGGCTCGGATTTACCCTTTTCCTCGCTGCACTGATTCACCTGGCCGTGATCCTCGGCGTTGGGTTCACAATGGTTGAACCCAAGCAGATCAGCAAAACCCTGGAAATCACCCTCGCCACGTTCAAGAGCGAAAAGAAGCCCGAGAAGGCTGACTTTCTCGCCCAGGACAACCAGCAAGGCAGCGGCACCCTCGACAAGAAAGCCGTGCCCAAGACCACCGAGGTGGCGCCGTTCCAGGACAACAAGGTCAACAAAGTCACGCCGCCACCGGCCCCCAAGCCCGAGGTCAAGCAGGCAGCGCCCAAGGCCGCCGTGACCACCGTCGCGCCCAAACCGCAAAAAGCCCCGACCCAGCGTGAAAAAACCAAGACCGAGCCCGTGCCCGAGCCCGTGAAGCCGGCGCCGACCTTCGACAGCTCGACGCTGACCGATGAAATCTCCAGCCTGGAAGCCGAACTGGCCAACGAACAGCAGCTGTACGCCAAGCGCCCGCGCATCTACCGGCTGAACGCCGCCTCGACCATGCGCGACAAAGGTGCCTGGTATAAGGACGAGTGGCGCAAGAAGGTCGAACGTATCGGCAACCTCAACTACCCGGATGAGGCACGCCGCCAGCAGATTTATGGCAATTTGCGCTTACTGGTGTCGATCAACCGCGACGGCACGTTATATGAGGTGCAGGTGCTGGAGTCGTCCGGCCAGCCTTTGCTGGACCAGGCCGCCCAGCGCATCGTGCGCCTGGCCGCCCCCTTTGCGCCGTTCAGCGGCGACTTGAATGACGTCGATCGCCTGGAAATCATCCGCACCTGGAAGTTCGCCAGGGGCGACCGGCTGTCCAGCAACTGATACACCTGCCGGCTCCTACAGGCAGGGTGTTCGACATGAAAGGTAGCCTTGTCGTGCATCACCAGCTTGTCAGTTCGCCCCTCCGCCGCCACACTAGCGGACATGAAAAATGTCAGCCCGACCTACCTCAAGCACCAATTCCTGATCGCCATGCCCCATATGGCCGACCCGAACTTTGCGCAGACCTTGACCTACATCGTCGAGCACACCGCCAAGGGTGCCATGGGGTTGGTCATCAACCGCCCGCAAGAGCTGAACCTGGCGGACATCCTTGAGCAACTGCGCCCCGAGATCGACCCGCCCGCCCGTTGCCAGGGCGTGCCGATCTACATCGGCGGCCCGGTGCAGACTGATCGCGGCTTTGTGCTGCACCCCACCGGGCCGAAGTTCCAGGCCACGGTCGACTTGGAAGGCGTGTCGCTGTCCACGTCCCAGGACGTGCTGTTCGCCATCGCGGACGGCGTGGGCCCTGAGCAAAGCGTGATCACACTCGGCTATGCGGGCTGGGAAGCCGGGCAGTTGGAAGCCGAACTGGCCAGCAATGCCTGGCTGACCTGCCCCTTCGACGCCGAAATCCTGTTCAACACCCCCAGCGAACTGCGCCTGGAAGCCGCTGCGGCCAAGCTGCGGGTGAACCTCAGCCTGCTGACCAGCCAGGCGGGGCACGCCTGATGGCTTTGCGTCTGATCCTTGGTTTTGATTACGGCACCAAACAGATCGGCGTAGCCGTCGGCCAGGTGATTACCGGCCAGGCGCGCGAGCTGTGCACCCTGAAGGCGCAGAACGGCATACCGGACTGGAACCAGGTCGAAGCCCTCATCAAGGAATGGAAGCCCGATGCCGTGGTGGTCGGCCTGCCCCTGAACATGGACGGCACCCCCAGCGACATGTGCCTGCGCGCCGAAAAATTCGCCCGCCGCCTCAATGGCCGCTACAACCTGCCCTTCTATACCCACGATGAACGCCTGACCACCTTTGAAGCCAAGGGTGAGCGTCGCGACCGTGGTGGCCAGAAAGGCAGCTACCGCGACAACCCCGTGGACGCCATCGCCGCCGCGCTGCTGTTGCAGGGCTGGCTGGATGAGAACACTGCCTTATTTGAATCCTGACTGACGCGGCTTGCCGCGTCTTTTTACGTTTGAGCCCGGACCTTGCCTGCGCGAGGCCTAGAAGGAGCACCCATGAGCCTGCCCAATCCCGCCGAACTGATCAGCCAGATGGCCACAAGCCTCACGGCCCATCTGCAACACCGCAACATCAGCGAGCCGCGCTTCATCGGCATTCGCACCGGTGGTGTGTGGGTGGCCCAGGCATTGCTGGAAGCACTGGGCAGCGACTCGCCCCTTGGCACCCTGGATGTGTCCTTCTACCGCGATGATTTCAGCCAGAACGGCCTGCATCCACAAGTGCGCCCGTCGGCGCTGCCGTTCGAGATCGAAGGCCAGCACCTGGTGCTGATCGACGACGTGCTGATGAGCGGCCGCACCATCCGCGCCGCCATGAACGAACTGTTCGACTACGGCCGCCCGGCCAGCGTGACCCTGGTGTGCCTGCTGGACCTGGACGCCGGCGAATTGCCGATCAGCCCGGATGTGGTCGGCGCCACACTGTCGCTGCAAGCCCACCAACGGGTAAAATTGTCCGGTCCCACGCCGCTCGAACTCGAACTGCAAGACCTCGCCCTTTAAACCGCCTTGTAAAGAGTCCCCGCGATGACGCCTCTAGATGCCAAGCGCCCGCTGCAGCTCAATGCTCAGGGTCAGTTGCAACACTTCTTGTCCCTCGACGGTTTGCCCCGCGAACTGCTCACCGAAATCCTCGACACCGCCGACTCGTTCCTCGAAGTCGGAGGCCGCGCGGTGAAGAAGGTCCCGCTGCTGCGCGGCAAGACCATCTGCAATGTGTTCTTCGAGAACTCCACCCGCACCCGCACCACCTTTGAACTGGCGGCCCAGCGGCTGTCGGCCGATGTGATCACGCTGAACGTGTCCACCTCGTCGGCAAGCAAGGGCGAAACCTTACTCGACACCCTGCGCAATCTCGAAGCCATGGCCGCCGACATGTTCGTGGTACGCCACGGCGACTCCGGCGCCGCGCACTTCATCGCCGAACACGTGTGCCCGCAGGTGGCGATCATCAACGGCGGCGATGGCCGTCACGCTCACCCGACCCAGGGCATGCTCGACATGCTCACCATTCGTCGGCACAAGGGCAGCTTTGAAAACCTCTCGGTGGCCATCGTCGGCGACATCCTGCACTCGCGGGTCGCGCGCTCGAACATGCTGGCCCTGAAAACCCTGGGTTGCCCGGACATCCGCGTGATCGCACCAAAAACCCTGCTGCCGATCGGCATCGAGCAGTACGGCGTGAAGGTCTACACCGACATGACCGAAGGCCTCAAGGACGTGGACGTGGTGATCATGCTGCGCCTGCAGCGTGAACGCATGGCCGGCGGCCTGCTGCCAAGTGAAGGCGAGTTCTACCGCCTGTTCGGCCTCACCACCGCGCGCCTGGCCGGTGCCAAGCCGGACGCCATCGTGATGCACCCCGGCCCGATCAACCGTGGCGTGGAGATTGAATCGGCGGTGGCCGACGGCAACCAGTCGGTGATCCTCAACCAGGTGACCTACGGCATCGCCGTGCGCATGGCGGTGTTGTCCATGGCCATGAGCGGGCAAACCGCACAACGTCAATTCGAGCAGGAGAACGCCCAGTGAAGCTCAGCATTCTCGGCGCCCGAGTCATCGATCCGGCCAGTGGCCTGGATCACGTCACCGACCTTCATCTGGAGGCCGGCAAGATCATCGCCATCGGTGCCGCGCCCGCAGGCTTCAGCGCCAGCGAGACCATTGATGCCAAAGGCCTGGTGGCCGCGCCCGGCCTGGTCGACCTGAACGTCGCCCTGCGCGAGCCGGGTTACAGCCGCAAGGGCAACATCATCAGCGAAACCCGCGCCGCCGCAGCCGGTGGCGTGACCAGCCTGTGCTGCCCGCCGCACACCAAGCCGGTGCTGGACACCTCGGCCGTGACCGAGTTGATCCTCGACCGCGCCCGTGAGGCCGGCAACTGCAAGGTGTTCCCTATCGGCGCTTTGAGCAAAGGTTTGGAAGGCGAACAACTCGCCGAACTGATCGCCCTGCGTGACGCCGGTTGCGTGGCCTTCGGCAATGGCCTGGACAGCTTCCGCAGCAGCCGCACGCTGTGCCGCGCCCTGGAATACGCGGCCACCTTCGATTTGACGGTGATCTTCCACTCCCAGGACCGCGACCTGGCCGAAGGCGGCCTGGCCCATGAAGGCGCCGTGGCCAGCTTCCTTGGCCTGCCGGGCATTCCGGAAACCGCCGAGACCGTGGCCCTGGCCCGTGACCTGCTGCTGGTGGAACAAAGCGGTGTGCGTGCGCACTTCAGCCAACTGACCAGTGCACGAGGTGTCGCCTTGATCGCCCAGGCCCAGGCCCGTGGCTTGCCGGTCACCGCAGATGTGGCGCTGTATCAGCTGATCCTGACGGCCGAGGCGCTGATCGACTTCTCCAGCCTGTACCACGTGCAACCGCCACTGCGCACCCTGGCCGACCGCGAAGGTTTGCGTGCGGCGGTCAAGTCCGGTGTGGTCTCGGCGATTTCCAGCCACCACCAGCCCCATGAGCGCGATGCCAAGCTGGCACCGTTCGGCGCGACTGAGCCGGGCATCAGCAGTGTCGAACTGTTGCTGCCGCTGGCAATGACGTTGGTAGAGGATGGGTTGCTGGACTTGCCGACGCTGCTGGCACGCCTGAGCAGCGGCCCGGCCGAGGCCTTGCGCCTGCCGGCGGGCAAGTTGGCGGTGGGTTCGCCGGCGGACCTGGTGCTGTTCGACCCGGCCAGCTCCACGGTTGCCGGGGAGCAGTGGCTGTCCAAGGGTGAAAACTGCCCGTTCATCGGCCATAGCCTGCCGGCGACGGTGCGCTACACCCTGGTTGACGGACGTATCAGTTACCAGGCCTGATAAAACACGCCTGATGTGGACAAGGCCCATGTGGGAGCTGGCTTGCCTGCGATAGCATCACCTCGGTTTAGCTGAAAGACCGAGGTGTCTGCATCGCAGGCAAGCCAGCTCCCACACAAGCCAGCATCCATATTGGATTGTGTGCAGGCTTACCGTCCGGCGTTGCGCTCGGCATTGCGGATCGAAATCTGCGTATTCAACGTCCAGAAGTCATACAGCACGCCCACCAGGAACAAGCCGCCGGTCAGCAGGTAGATCAGGCCGGTGATCCATTTGCCCTGGTACATGCGGTGCACGCCAAACACCCCGAGAAACGCCAACAGAATCCAGGCCACGTTGTATTCGATCGGCCCGGCGGTAAAACGCAGGTCCGCTTCACGGTCCATGGCCGGGATCAGGAACAGGTCGATCAGCCAGCCGATACCCAGCAAGCCAAAGGTGAAAAACCAGATCGTGCCGGTCACTGGCTTGCCGTAATAGAAGCGATGCGCCCCGGTAAAACCGAAAATCCACAGCAGGTAACCGATCACCTTGCTGTGGGTGTCTTGCTGCGAACCAATCTGTTGATAGGTGTTCATCGCGTACCTCTTTTGCCTCGATAGATAAATTTTTTCACTTTCTTTGTGACTTTTTTACAGGCGCCCGACGTACGGCAAATGGTATCTTCCCTGCCCTGAAAGCCTTATGCCACCTGACTTGTGTAGGACAATTGCGGCGAATCGTCGCGTTTTTCCTGAATTTGACGTCAAGGTTCAGTCGACAAACGGCCTGAGAACGACACAAAAAGCTGTTATAAAGTTGCGCGCAAACCCATAAGAGCCACGCCTAATGCGACCATTTTTCAAGACATGGCTAACCATTTGCCTATTAATGCCACTGGCCGCCCACGCCACCAATCGTGAGCAACGACTTCCTAACGTTAACGGTTTCACCCCTAAAGTCCACAGCACGCCAAGCACCGCCAAGTCGGTCAAGCTGACCGTCAACCGCCCGACTCAACTGAGCAAGGCCCATAACGGTAAAGCAGTTCCGGGCCTGGTTGGCGTCAACACCAAGCAGAGCAGCACCGTCCTCAGCCGCGCCGTCAACGTGCTCGGTACTCCTTATCGTTGGGGCGGCAGCAGCCCAAGTAAAGGGTTCGACTGCAGTGGCTTGGTAAAATATGCGTTTAACGACGTAGCAGCCGTGGATTTGCCGCGCACCTCCAACGCCATGGCCGCCGGCCACGGGCAGAAGGTTGATCGCAAGGACCTGAAACCCGGCGACCTGCTGTTCTTCAAACTGAAGAGCCGCCAGGTGAACCACGTTGCCATCTACCTGGGTAACGACCGTTTCATCCACGCGCCGCGTCGTGGCAAGTCGGTGAGCATCGACACCCTGAAGAAACCGTTCTGGGACAAGAACTACGTGATTGCCAAGCGGGTACTCCCAAAAGAGCAGAATAACTTGCGGGTCGTTCAGCGCTGATTTCAGACTGAAATGCAGTACCCAATGTGGGAGCGGGCTTGCTCGCGAAAGCGGTGGATCAGTCGATTATTTGTTGACTGACACTCCGCATTCGCGAGCAAGCCTGCTCCCACATTTGATTTACATCGCTCTTAATGCCTCATAGGTCTGCTGGCACCCTCGCGTTCTCCCGCGCCTCTTCCCGGCTGATCACCCCCTCTCCGACCAAACCCTTCAAACTCATATCCAGCGTCTTCATCCCCAACGCCCCACCCGTCTGTATCGCTGAAACCATCTGCGCCACCTTGTCCTCCCGGATCAAGTTCCGAATGGCCGGCGTGCCCAGCATGATTTCATGGGCCGCCACGCGTCCGCCGCCGATCTTCTTTACCAGCACTTGGGACACCACCGCCTGCAACGACTCCGACAACATCGAGCGGACCATGGCCTTTTCCCCAGCCGGAAACACGTCCACCAGCCGGTCTACGGTCTTTGCCGCTGAACTGGTGTGCAGCGTGCCAAACACCAGGTGCCCCGTTTCAGCCGCCGTCAACGCGAGGCGGATGGTGTCCAGGTCGCGCAGTTCGCCCACCAGGATCACATCAGGGTCTTCCCGAAGGGCGGAGCGCAGGGCGGTGGAAAAGTCATGGGTATCCCGGTGCACCTGGCGCTGATTGATCAGGGCGGTCTTGGGGGTGTGGATAAATTCGATGGGGTCTTCGAGGGTGAGGATGTGCTGGCGCCGATGCTGATTGAGATAATCGATCATCGCCGCCAGGGTGGTGGACTTGCCCGAGCCGGTCGGGCCGGTAACCAGTACCAAGCCCCGTGGCAATTGGGCGATACGCCGGAACACCTCGCCAGGGCCAAGGCTCTCCAGGCTCCGGACCTCGGACGGGATGGTGCGAAATACCGCGCCCATGCCGCGATTCTGTTGGAACACGTTGGCCCGGAATCGCGCTACGCCGGGCAGTTCGAAGGCGAAATCTGTTTCTAGAGATGTTTCGAAATCTTTTTGTTGGTACTGATTGAGCAACGGGCTCAATAAGTCCGCCACTTGCGACGGTGAAAGCACCGGCCAATCCAGCGGCCAGACCTCGCCATCCACGCGCAGCATCGGCGCCAGGCCGGCCGACAAGTGCAGGTCGGAAGCGCCACGGCGCACACTGGCCGTGAGTAATTCAGTGATATCCATAGGGCTTTCCATTTCCAGTAGAATGCCGCGGACTCCATATCCACGGGCGCATCTTGAATGTCGACGATAGCAGACAACATCGGCCAGGTTAGCCAGCGCATCCGCGCCGCTGCCGACGCCGTGCAACGTGACGCAAGCAGCATCCACCTGCTGGCCGTGAGTAAGACCAAACCCGCGCAGGCGGTGCGCGAAGCCTATGCCGCCGGCATGCGCGACTTTGGCGAGAACTATCTGCAGGAAGCCCTGGGCAAACAGGCCGAATTAACCGACCTGCCCTTGAGTTGGCACTTCATCGGCCCCATTCAATCGAACAAGACGCGCGCTATCGCCGAGAACTTCGCTTGGGTGCATTCCGTGGACCGCCTCAAAATTGCACAACGCCTGTCCGAACAACGCCCGGACGACCTGCCACCGCTGAACATCTGCATTCAGGTCAATGTCAGTGGCGAAGCCAGCAAGTCCGGCTGTACACCTGCCGACCTGCCGGCATTGGCAAACGCCATCAGCGCCCTGCCGCGCCTGAAGCTGCGTGGCCTGATGGCCATTCCCGAGCCGACCGAAGATCGTGCCGCACAAGACGCAGCGTTCGCCGCTGTACGCGACCTGCAAAACAGCCTGAACCTGCCGTTGGACACACTTTCCATGGGCATGAGCCATGACCTTGAGTCGGCCATCGCCCAAGGCGCCACCTGGGTGCGGATCGGTACCGCCCTGTTTGGCGCCCGCGACTACGGCCAGCCATGAAATGGCTGACTTCCCTCTGAGTAAGGACCTGTCATGAGCAACACGCGTATTGCCTTTATCGGCGCCGGTAACATGGCGGCCAGCCTGATCGGTGGCCTGCGGGCCAAGGGCCTGGACGCCGCGCAGATCCGCGCCAGCGACCCGGGTGCCGACACCCGTGCCCGCGTCAGCGCCGAGCACGGCATTGAAACCTTTGCCGACAACGCCGAGGCCATCCGTGGCGTCGATGTGATCGTGCTGGCAGTGAAGCCGCAGGCCATGAAGGCCGTGTGCGAAAGCCTGCGCCCGAGCCTGCAGCCGCAGCAGTTGGTGGTGTCCATCGCCGCCGGCATTACCTGCGCCAGCATGAAGAACTGGCTGGGCGCCCAGCCGATCGTGCGTTGCATGCCCAATACCCCCGCCCTGGTCAGCCAAGGCGTGAGTGGCCTGTATGCCACCAACGAAGTGAGCGCCGAACAACGCGACCAGGCGCAAGAGCTGCTGTCCGCCGTGGGCATCGCCCTGTGGCTGGAGCAGGAGCAGCAACTGGACGCGGTCACCGCCGTGTCCGGCAGCGGCCCGGCGTATTTCTTCCTGCTGATCGAAGCCATGACCGCCGCCGGCGTGAAACTGGGCCTGCCCAAGGACGTGGCCGAGCAACTGGCCGAGCAGACCGCCCTGGGCGCCGCACATATGGCGGTTGCCAGCGACGTGGACGCGGCCGAGTTGCGCCGTCGCGTGACCTCCCCCGGCGGCACCACGCAGGCGGCCATCGAGTCGTTCCAGGCCGGGGGCTTTGAAGCCCTGGTGGAAAAAGCATTGGGTGCCGCTGCGCACCGCTCGGCGGAACTCGCCGAACAACTGGGCAAATAAGGAGCCAACATGATTGGTTTGAATACCGCAGCCGTCTACGTGCTGCAAACCCTCGGCAGCCTGTACCTGCTGATCGTACTGATGCGTTTCGTGCTGCAACTGGTGCGCGCGAACTTCTACAACCCGCTGTGCCAGTTCATCGTCAAGGCTACCCAGCCGCTGCTCAAGCCGTTGCGCCGGATCATCCCGAGCCTGTTCGGCCTGGACATGTCATCGCTGGTGCTGGCGATCCTGGTGCAGTTGGCCTTGATGGCGCTGACCCTGCTGCTGACCTACGGCACCACCGGCAACTTCGTACAACTGCTGATCTGGGCCATCATCGGCGTGACCGCGCTGTTCCTGAAGATCTTCTTCTTCGCCTTGATCATCAGCGTAATCCTGTCCTGGGTCGCCCCGGGTAGCCACAACCCTGGCGCCGAGCTGGTGAACCAGATCTGCGAACCGGCCCTGGCGCCGTTCCGCCGCCTGCTGCCGAACCTGGGAGGCCTGGATATCTCGCCGATCCTGGCGTTCATGGTGCTCAAGTTGCTGGACATGCTGGTGATCAACAACCTGGCGGCAATGACCATGATGCCGGACATTCTGCGCCTGCTGATCTAACGTTTGGCGCAGTATCGTGTGGGAGCTGGCTTGCCTGCGATAGCGGTGTATTAGTCGACGAACGGGTCGATTGGCACACCGCCATCGCAGGCAAGCCAGCTCCCACATTTTGTATCTGTGTGTTGAATTCAATCCGCGCAGGCCTTTGCTTGCCGCTGGGGTTCCCGCTCTTTAGACTTACGCCTCATTTAAACGAGAGCAGGGTCGATGCCAGCTGCCTTTCCCCCCGATTCTGTTGGACTGGTCGTGCCCCAAGTGGCGCACTTCAGCGAACCGCTGGCCCTGGCCTGCGGCCGTTCGCTGCCCGCCTACGACCTGATCTATGAAACCTACGGCCAACTGAACGCCACGGCGAGCAACGCCGTGCTGATCTGCCACGCTTTGTCCGGCCATCATCATGCCGCCGGTTTTCACTCGGTCGACGACCGCAAGCCCGGCTGGTGGGACAGTTGCATCGGCCCCGGCAAGCCCATCGACACCAACAAGTTCTTCGTGGTCAGCCTGAACAACCTCGGCGGCTGCAACGGTTCCACCGGCCCGAGCAGTATCAACCCGGAAACCGGCAAGCCGTTCGGCGCAGATTTCCCGGTACTGACCGTGGAAGACTGGGTGCACAGCCAGGCCCGCCTCGCCGACTTGCTCGGCATCCAGCAGTGGGCCGCCGTGATCGGCGGCAGCCTGGGCGGGATGCAAGCCCTGCAATGGACCATCACTTACCCGGACCGTGTGCGCCATTGCCTGGCCATCGCCTCGGCCCCCAAGCTGTCGGCGCAGAACATCGCCTTCAACGAAGTGGCGCGCCAGGCAATCCTGACCGACCCGGAGTTCCACGGTGGTTCGTTCCAGGAAGCCGGTGTGATCCCCAAGCGCGGCCTGATGCTGGCGCGGATGGTCGGGCACATCACCTACCTGTCCGATGACTCCATGGGCGAGAAATTCGGCCGTGGCCTCAAGAGTGAAAAGCTCAACTACGACTTCCACAGCGTCGAGTTCCAGGTGGAAAGCTACCTGCGTTATCAGGGCGAGGAGTTCTCCGGGCGTTTTGACGCCAACACCTATTTGCTGATGACCAAGGCCCTGGATTATTTCGACCCGGCCGCCAACCACGACGATGACCTGGCAAAAACCTTCGAAGGCGCCACGGCCAAGTTCTGCGTGATGTCATTCACCACCGACTGGCGTTTCTCGCCGGCGCGTTCGCGCGAGCTGGTGGATGCGCTGATGGCCGCGCGCAAAGATGTCTGCTACCTGGAGATCGATGCTCCGCAAGGCCACGATGCCTTCCTGATTCCGATCCCGCGTTACTTGCAGGCGTTCGGCAATTACATGAACCGGATTACTGTGTGAGAACGCCATGAGAGCCGACCTGGAAATCATCCAAGAATGGATCCCCGCCGGCAGCCGCGTGCTCGACCTGGGCTGCGGCGATGGCGAACTGCTGAGCTGGCTGCGCGACAACAAGCAAGTCACCGGCTATGGCCTGGAAAACGACCCGGACAACATCGCCCAGTGCGTGGCCAAGGGCATCAACGTGATCGAACAGGACCTGGACAAGGGCCTGGGCAACTTTGCCAGCAACAGCTTCGACATCGTGGTGATGACCCAGGCCCTGCAGGCGGTGCACTACCCGGACCGCATCCTCGACGAAATGCTGCGCGTCGGCCGCCAGTGCATCATCACCTTCCCCAACTTCGGCCACTGGCGCTGCCGCTGGTACCTGGCCACCAAGGGTCGCATGCCGGTGTCGGACTTCCTGCCGTACACGTGGTACAACACGCCGAACATCCACTTCTGCACCTTCGAAGACTTCGAAGCCCTGTGCAGTGAGCGTGAAGCCAAGGTGATCAACCGCCTTGCCGTCGATCAACAGCACCGCCATGGCTGGGCGAGTAAACTATGGCCCAACCTGTTGGGCGAAATTGGTATTTACCGGGTCAGCAGTCCTGGCCTGACCGACCACAAGATTGCCGTCTAATCATCTTCAAGAGGGACGCTCATGAGTCGTTTGGCTATTTTTCTATTGACCGCCTGCCTGGGCGCCAGCGCCGTGGCCGCAGACGCAATAGACGCTAACCGCAAGAAAGACTTCGGTGACATCACCGTGCACTACAACACGTTCACCTCCAGCTTCCTGCAACCGGAAACTGCCCAGGCAGTCGGCGTGGTACGCAGCAAGGAGAAGGGCCTGATCAACGTGACCGTGATCAAGGGCGTAACCCCGGTGGCCGCGCAAGTGACGGGCACCATCAAGGATCTGGGCGGCAAGAGCGAGATCCTCACCTTCAAGCAAATCAACGAAAAAGGTGGCATCAATTATCTCGCGCCCTACGCCGTGACCCAGCGGGAATACAAGACCTTTACCATCAACGTTGAAACCGGCGGCAAAGCCCATAGCTTCCAATTCAACCAGGAACTGTTTCCGGCGGAATGATGAACCTTACCCAACTCGTACTCGCCAGCCATAACGCCGGCAAACTCAAAGAACTGCAAGCCATGCTCGGCGACGCCGTGCAGTTGCGCTCGATTGGCGAGTTCAGCCAGGTGGAGCCGGAAGAGACCGGCCTGTCGTTCGTCGAAAACGCCATCCTCAAGGCGCGTAATGCTGCACGCCTCTCCGGCCTGCCGGCGCTGGCGGATGACTCGGGCCTGGCGGTCGACTATCTCGGTGGTGCGCCGGGTATCTACTCGGCGCGCTACGCCGATGGCCAGGGCGACGCCGCCAACAACGCCAAGCTGCTGGATGCGCTCAAGGACGTGCCCGACGCCGAGCGCGGCGCGCAGTTCGTCTGCGTGCTGGCCCTGGTGCGGCATGCCGATGACCCACTGCCGATCCTCTGCGAAGGCCTGTGGCACGGGCGCATCCTGCATGCGGCCAGCGGTGAGCATGGGTTTGGCTATGACCCGCTGTTTTGGGTGCCTGAGCGTAACGTTTCCAGCGCCGAACTGAGCCCCGCCGACAAGAACCAGATCAGTCACCGCGCCCGCGCAATGGATTTGCTGCGCCAACGCCTGAGCCTGAAATGACCCAGAACACCTCTGCGCAGCCACTGATCCACGGTGGCGCGCAAACACCTCGGGCGGCCTTGCCTGTGCTGCCGCCCTTGGCGCTGTATATCCACATCCCGTGGTGCGTGCGCAAATGCCCCTATTGCGACTTCAACTCCCACACCGCCAGTAAAGTACTGCCGGAAGAAGAGTATGTGGACGCCCTGTTGGCCGACCTCGATCAGGACCTGCATGCGGTTTACGGCCGCGAGCTGAGCTCGATCTTCTTTGGTGGCGGTACGCCAAGCCTGTTCAGCGCCGCTGCGCTGGGCCGCCTGCTCCAGGGCGTGGAAGCGCGTATCCCGTTTGCCAGCGATATCGAGATCACCCTGGAAGCCAACCCCGGGACGTTCGAGCAAGAAAAATTCGTCGCATACCGCAAGCTGGGCATCAACCGCCTGTCCATTGGCATCCAGAGTTTCCAGCAGGAAAAGCTCCAGGCCCTGGGCCGCATCCACAACGGCGATGAGGCCGTGCGCGCTGCCGGCATGGCACGCCAGGCCGGCTTTGATAACTTCAACCTGGACCTGATGCACGGTTTGCCCGATCAGTCCCTGGACGACGCCCTCGGCGACTTGCGCCAAGCCATCGCGCTGAAGCCGACGCACTTGTCCTGGTACCAGCTGACCCTGGAACCCAACACCGTGTTCTGGAACCAGCCGCCTGCGCTGCCGGAAGACGATACGTTATGGGACATTCAGGAAGCCGGCCAGGCGCTGCTCGCTGAACACGGTTATGCGCAATATGAAGTGTCGGCCTATGCCCAAGCGGGTCGACCGGCGCGGCATAACCTCAATTACTGGAGCTTCGGTGACTTCATTGGCATCGGCGCCGGCGCCCACGGCAAGCTCAGCCACCCGGACGGACGCATCGTGCGCACCTGGAAGACCCGGGCGCCGAAGGACTACCTCAACCCGGCCAAAAGCTTCCAGGCCGGCGCGAAAGAACTGACCAACGAAGAACTGCCATTCGAGTTCCTGATGAACGCCCTGCGCCTCACCGAAGGTGTCGACGCCAGGCTCTACGCCGAGCGTACCGGCCTCGACCTAGCGAGCCTCGATGAAGGCCGCCGCGAGGCAGAACAAAGTGGCTTAATGCAGGTCGAACCGTCACGCCTGGCGGCGACCGACCGCGGGCAACTCTTTCTCAATGACCTGTTGCAGAAGTTTTTGAGCTGACGCTCTAAGGAAATCGAATGGATTTGGTACTCGACCTGCTCGCCACCGTATCCCGCTGGAGCCGCAGCAACCTGTCGGAAATCTCCCTTGCCCTTGTGGGCTGCCTGCTGGTGCTGTTCGGCGCCGATATCAAGGGGTGGATCGAAGCACGCCTGGGCAGCATCGCAGGCGCGTTGCGCGTGCCGCTGATGGCGTTGGTGTGCATGATCGGCAGCGGCGCGGCGTTGATCTATGCCACGCCGTGGATTGTGCGGGGGTTGAGCCAGTTCAATAACTACAGCCTGGCGCCGGTGTTGATCGTGGTGCTTGTATTGATTGGCGTCGTCGCAGACCGCCGCTGACTCCCACGCCAACGCAGATACACATGTGGGAGCGGGCTTGCTCGCGAATGCGGAGTGTCAGTCACTGGAGATATTGACTGATCGACCCCATTCGCGAGCAAGCCCGCTCCCACATTTTTGACCGCATTCCAAACCAACGGTTTGTCAGTCAACCTTCTCAAACTTCAGATCCCACACCCCATGCCCCAAGCGCTCGCCGCGGCGTTCGAACTTGGTAATCGGGCGCTCAGCCGGGCGTGGTACGCATTTGCCGTCTTCGGCGAGGTTGCGGTAGCCGGGGGCGACGTTCATCACTTCCAGCATGTATTCCGCGTAGGGTTCCCAGTCGGTAGCCATGTGCAGGATGCCGCCCACCTTGAGCTTGCTGCGCACCAGCTCCGCGAAGGAGGCCCGGACGATGCGGCGCTTGTGGTGACGGGCTTTGTGCCATGGGTCTGGGAAGAACAGCATCAGGCGGTCGAGGCTGTTGTCGGCGATACAGCGGTTGAGCACTTCAATCGCGTCGCAGTCATACACACGCAGGTTGGTCAGCCCTTGGGTCAACACACCGTTGAGCAGCGCGCCGACACCGGGGCGGTGGACTTCCACGCCGATGAAATCCTGGTCCGGCGCGGCGGCGGCCATTTCCAGCAAGGAGTTGCCCATGCCAAAGCCGATTTCCAGGGAGCGCGGGGCCGAACGGCCGAACACCTGGTCGTAATCCACCGGCGCATCGGCCAATGGCAGCACGAACAGCGGCGTACCTTGCTCCAGGCCCTTTTGCTGGCCTTCGGTCATGCGACCGGCGCGCATCACAAAACTCTTGATGCGGCGGTGCTTGGACTCGTCGCCTGCTTCCAGGGTGTTCGGCGTTTCGTTTGATTCAGTCATCAATGGCTCTTACTTGATCAGACCATCCAGCGGCGAAGAGGCGCTGGCGTAGAGTTTTTTCGGCATGCGACCGGCGAGGTAGGCCAGGCGGCCCGCGACGATGGCGTGGTTCATGGCTTCGGCCATCATGATCGGTTGCTGGGCATGGGCGATGGCCGAGTTCATCAGCACTGCGTCGCAGCCCAGCTCCATGGCGATGGTTGCGTCGGAGGCCGTGCCCACGCCCGCATCCACCAGCACCGGGATCTTGGCTTCTTCGAGGATGATCTGCAGGTTGTACGGGTTGCAGATACCCAGGCCGGAACCGATCAGGCCGGCCAGCGGCATCACGGCGATGCAACCGATTTCCGCCAATTGGCGCGCAATGATTGGGTCATCGCTGGTGTAGACCATCACGTCGAAGCCTTCCTTGACCAGGGTTTCGGCGGCCTTGAGAGTTTCGATCACGTTGGGGAACAGGGTTTTCTGGTCGGCGAGCACTTCCAGCTTCACCAAGTTGTGGCCGTCGAGCAGCTCACGGGCCAGGCGGCAGGTGCGCACGGCTTCGATGGCGTCGTAGCAACCCGCAGTGTTCGGCAGGAAGGTGTAGCGATCCGGCGACAGCACTTCGAGCAGGTTCGGCTCGCCTTCGATCTGGCCCAGGTTGGTGCGGCGCACGGCGAAGGTGACGATCTCGGCGCCCGAGGCTTCGATAGCCAGGCGGGTTTCTTCCATGTCGCGGTACTTGCCGGTGCCGACCAGCAGACGGGACTGGTAGGTACGACCGGCCAGGACGAAGGGCTTGTCGTTACGAACGATGCTCATGGGAAATCCTCGAAATGGGGTGAGGTTCTGCAGAATTCAGGAAGCTGCGCGATCAGCCGCCGCCAATGGCGTGGACCACTTCGACCTGATCACCTTCGGTGAGCGCGGTCTCGGCGTGCTGGCTACGCGGGACGATATCCAGGTTGAGCTCCACTGCAACGCGACGCTCGGTCAAGTCCAGGCGGGTCAGCAGGGCCGCAACGGTTTCACCGTCGGGCAGTTCAAAGGATTCGCCGTTCAACTGAATGCGCATGCCACGGGCCGCCATCGTTTTAAGGGGCCAGCATTCTAGCTCGATTGGGACCTAAAGGTCAGCTCCAAGCGTCAAGCGGTCAGCTGCAAGCGCCAGGCAGCAAGGCCGAGGAAAAACCAACCAAGCAGGAACGCCAGGCCGCCAAATGGCGTGATGATCCCGAGTTTGCTGATGCCGGTCATGGTCAGCACGTACAGGCTACCGGAGAACAGCAGGATGCCGACGGTAAACGAAATACCCGCCCAGCTGACCAACCGACCAGGAATATGCGCTGCCAGCAGCGCCACGCCAAACAGCGCCAGGGTGTGCACCAGTTGGTAGGTCACGCCGGTGTGAAAGATCGCCAGGTAGTCGGCGCTGAGGCGGTTTTTCAGGCCGTGGGCGGCAAAAGCGCCGAGGGCAACACCGGTAAAGCCGAAAAACGCGGCCAGCATCAGAAAGCTTCGCAGCATGAGGAACTCCAGTCAGACTCAAAGGGCCGGGTCTGTATAATGGCCCGCTCAACGGGTTCGGCCAAGCCATCTCTATGCTGCGTCTCCTCTTCAAACGCTTTCTCAACGTCGTGAAATGGTTTGCCATCGGCAGTGTGCTGCTGGTGCTGCTGTTTCGTGTCGTCCCGCCGCCCTTCACCGCGCTGATGGTGGAGCGCAAGGTCGAATCCTGGTTCGACGGCGAACCCATTGACCTGCAGCGCAGCTGGGTGCCGTGGGACGAGATCTCCGATGACCTCAAAGTGGCGGTGATGGCCGGTGAAGACCAGCGTTTCCCGCAGCATTGGGGTTTTGACTTCGGCGCAATCCAGGCCGCCATCCTGCACAACGAGCGCGGCGGCTCGATTCGCGGCGCCAGTACATTGAGCCAGCAGGTGTCGAAAAACCTGTTCCTGTGGGCCGGCCGCAGTTATTTGCGCAAAGGCCTGGAGGCGTGGTTCACCGGGTTGATCGAGGTGCTGTGGCCCAAGCAACGGATCCTTGAGGTGTACCTCAACAGCGTGGAGTGGGATGAAGGTGTGTTCGGCGCGGAAGCGGCGGCGCGGCATCACTTTGGGGTGAGTGCCAAGGGATTATCGCGACAGCAGGCCAGCTATTTGGCTGCTGTACTGCCTAACCCGAGGGTGTGGAGCGCCAGTCACCCGACGGCGTATGTGGCGAGGCGAGCGGCTTGGATTCGCCAGCAGATGAGCCAGTTGGGTGGGGATGGGTATCTGGTTGAGCTGAACAACTCACGCAAAGCACCCTGGTCCGACTGACTCCCCGCGGTTCCTGTGGGAGCCGGCTTGCCTGCGATAGCGGTGGGTCAGTCAACAATTGTTTTGGCTGACACGGCCTCATCGCAGGCAAGCCAGCTCCCACCTTAAATCGAGTTGACCTGAGACTCTTTGAGCACAAACAAAAATGCCCCGATCTTCCGATCGGGGCATTTTTTTATCTTTTCGCAGCGTTTTAGGCGGCGATCGACAATTTCAGCTTGTTCATCGCGCTTTTCTCGAGCTGACGAATCCGCTCGGCCGACACGTTGTACTTCTGCGCCAGGTCGTGCAGCGTGGCTTTTTCTTCTGCCAGCCAGCGCTGGTAGAGGATGTCACGGCTGCGGTCGTCCAGCACTTCCAGCGCTTCATGCAGGTTGTGGTTGGAGTTGTCGCTCCAGTCGGCGTCTTCCAGTTGACGCGCCGGGTCGTACCGGTGGTCTTCCAGGTAGTTGGCCGGCGATTGGAAGGCGCTGTCGTCGTCCGCTTCGGCGGCCGGGTCGAAGGCCATGTCATGGCCAGTCAGGCGGCTTTCCATCTCGCGCACTTCACGAGGTTCCACGCCCAGGCTTTCGGCTACACGGTGAACTTCCTCGTTATTCAGCCACGCCAGGCGTTTTTTCTGGCTGCGCAGGTTGAAGAACAGCTTGCGCTGGGCCTTGGTGGTCGCGACTTTCACAATGCGCCAGTTGCGCAGGATGAACTCGTGGATTTCCGCCTTGATCCAGTGCACGGCAAACGACACCAAGCGCACACCCATTTCAGGGTTGAAGCGCTTTACCGCCTTCATCAGGCCGACGTTGCCTTCCTGGATCAGGTCAGCCTGGGCCAGGCCGTAGCCGCTGTAGCTACGGGCAATATGTACAACAAAACGCAGGTGGGCGAGCACCATCTGCCGAGCCGCCCCCAAATCCTGCTCATAGTAGAGACTCTCGGCCAGTTCACGCTCCTGCTCGGGCGTCAGCAATGGAATGCTGTTTACCGTGTGCACATAGGCTTCCAGGTTCGCACCCGGGACCAAGGCATAAGCAGGTTGCAAAGAAGTGGTCATACGAAAAAACCTCCGACTCACATAACTCGTGCAGTGAAGCACTGCGAAAATTGACCGGGAACCGTAGGACAAGTTCCCTAAACCACCGATACGGTCAATACAAACGAAACCACATTAATCTGACATTAACTACTTCGGTGCCAGCTCACGTAAATGCCGTGCGACCGCAATCCAAGCACCGATATACCCCAACAACACCGCGCCAAGCAAGAGACTCAGACCATCGGCTACCGGCACACCGGCCAGCGCGAAATCACTGCCGTAGAGTCCGGCCAGCCCGACAACCGCGTCGTTCAGCCAGTCTAGGCCAAATGCCAGCACGCCCCAGGACAAAACCCCGGCACCGAAGCCATAAAGCGCGCCCATGTACAGAAAAGGACGACGCACATAGCTGTCCGTGCCGCCGACCAGTTTAATCACTTCTATCTCGGTGCGACGGTTTTCAATATGAAGACGAATGGTATTACCTATCACCAAAAGTAATGCAGACACCAACAGCACGGTCAAACCGAACACAAACCGGTCGCCCAGCTTGAGGATCGCCGCCAGGCGCTCTACCCAGACTAGATCAAGTTGCGCCTGCTGCACCTTGGGCATCTCTGCGAGTTTTTGTCGCAGGGCTTCCAGCGCCGGCTTGTCGACTTCATTCGGCGTCACCAGTACCACGCCCGGCAGCGGGTTCTGCGGCAGCTCTTTAAGCGCCTCGCCCAGGCCGGATTGTTGCTGGAACTCTTCAAGGGCCTGGTCGCGGCTGATGTACTCGGCATCCGCCACACCTGGGATGTTCTTGATGTCGTCGCGCAGCGCTTCGCCGTCTTTGGCGCTGGCGTCGATGTTCAGGTACAGCGAGATCTGCGCTGCACGCTGCCAGGAACCGCCCAGGCGCTCCACATTATTAAGCAGCAGCGACAGGCCCATCGGCAGGCTCAAGGCCACTGCCATCACCAGGCAGGTGAAAAAGCTGCCGATCGGTTGCTTGCCCAGGCGGCGCAGGCTGTCGAGCAGGCTGGCGCGATGGCTTTCGATCCAGGCGCGCAGCAAGGTGCTGAAGTCCGGGCCGTCGTCATCATGATCGTGTTTTTTCTTCTGCGGTTGCGGGTCGGCCGGTTTCGGCGCCACGCGCTCGGAGACTTTAGGGCTGCGTGTAGCACTCATACGCCGGCCTCCCCGTCACCGATCAGGCGGCCGCGCTGCAGGGTCAGCATGCGATGGCGCATGCGGGCGATCAGCGCCAGGTCGTGACTGGCGATCAGCACGCTGGTGCCCAGGCGGTTGATGTCTTCGAACACGCCCATGATCTCGGCCGCCAGGCGCGGGTCGAGGTTACCGGTAGGTTCGTCCGCCAGCAGCAAGGCCGGGCGGTGGACGATGGCGCGGGCGATGCCAACGCGCTGTTGCTGGCCAGTGGAGAGGTCGCCGGGGTACAGGTCGGTCTTGTCCGACAGCGCCACGCGCTCCAAGGCCGAATCCACGCGCTTGACGATCTCGGCCTTGGACAGCCCGAGGATCTGCAACGGCAGCGCCACGTTGTTGAACACGGTGCGATCAAACAGCAGTTGGTGATTCTGGAACACCACGCCGATCTGCCGGCGCAGGAACGGGATCTGCGCATTGCTGATGGTTGCCAGGTCCTGCCCGGCCAGCAGCAGTTTGCCGGTGGTCGGGCGTTCCATGGCCAGCAGCAGGCGCAGCAACGTACTTTTACCGGCACCCGAATGGCCGGTGACAAACAAGAACTCGCCCCGCCGCACTCGAAAGCTCAGCTCATGCAAGCCGACATGCCCGTTGGCATAGCGTTTACCGACCTGTTCGAATCGAATCATGAACGCTCCCGCTCGGCAAACAGTGCCTGTACAAAGGGTTCGGCTTCAAAGGTGCGCAGGTCGTCGATGCCTTCACCGACGCCGATATAACGAATCGGCAACCCGAACTGTTTGGCCAGGGCGAAAATCACACCGCCCTTGGCCGTGCCGTCGAGCTTAGTCAATGCCAGGCCGGTCAGTTGCACCGTCTGGTTGAATTGTTTGGCCTGGCTGATAGCGTTCTGGCCCGTACCGGCGTCCAGCACCAACAGAACCTCGTGCGGAGCGTCTGCGTCGAGCTTGCCGATCACGCGACGGACTTTCTTCAGCTCTTCCATCAGGTTGTCTTTGGTGTGCAGGCGACCGGCGGTATCGGCGATCAGCACATCAATGTTGCGGGCCTTGGCGGCTTGCACTGCATCGAAGATCACCGAGGCGGAATCGGCGCCGGTGTGCTGGGCGATGACCGGGATCTTGTTGCGCTCGCCCCAGACCTGCAGTTGTTCAACTGCGGCGGCACGGAAGGTGTCACCCGCCGCCAGCATGACCTTCTTGCCTTCGGACTGCAGCTTTTTGGCCAGCTTGCCGATGGTGGTGGTCTTGCCGGCGCCGTTGACGCCCACCACCAGGATCACGAATGGCTTCTTCGGCGTGATCACCAGGGGTGCTTCCACCGGCTTGAGCATGGCGGCCAACTCGGCCTGCAGGGATTTGTACAACGCGTCAGCGTCGGTCAACTGCTTGCGCGCGACCTTCTGGGTGAGGCTCTGGATGATCACTGCGGTGGCTTCAACGCCCACGTCGGCGGTAAGCAGGCGGGTTTCGATGTCTTCCAGCAGTTCGTCGTCGATGACCTTTTTGCCCAGGAACAGGCTGGCCATGCCTTCGCCGATACTGGCGCTGGTCTTGCTCAGGCCTTGCTTGAGGCGGGCGAAGAAGCCGGTCTTGCTGGTCTCGGCAGGCGCGACAGGTTCTTCGATAACGGCGGGAGCGGCTATTACTGGCTCGATCGCCACCGGTGCGGGAGCTGGCGCTTCAACGACCACCGGCTGCGGCTCAATGACCACCGGAATCGGCGGCACCACGTGCTCGGCCTGCACATCTTCAACCAGTGCCACGGGCTCTTCGGCCACCGGCAGTTCCGGCCACGGCTTGTGCTCGGGCTGCGGCTCGGGTTCAGGCTCAACCTCGGCGACCGGCTGCAAAACCGGTTCGGCCATCGGCAACACCACGGGTGCCGGGGTTTCGGCTTCTACTATAGGCTCGGGGATCGGTTCGGCTTGAACCTGTGGCTGTTCGTCGACGGTTTCCTGCGGCTTTTTGCGCAGCCATCCGAACAGGCCTTTTTTCTCGCCAGCCGCAGCTGGGGTCTTCTTGTCGTCGTTGGAACCAAACATGGAGACGGCTATCTCAAGGTAGCGACGCACCAAGGGGCGCGCCGGTAAATAAAATTCGATGCGTAACAGACTGTTTTTTAGCCAGCTCGTTCATGCGCAACATTTCGTAAGGCCTAAAACGGCCTCAACACGACTGCCGCAGTGGCCGTCCTTAAATCCGATCAGTATCCTAGCACCTCCTCGCCCGCCGACGCTAAGACCAAGCGGGCAGCCCAACAGGTTTAAAAACGAATGAATGCTCTAGCCCGCCGCGCCGCAGGCCTGCTGTTCAGCACAGTTTGTCTGCCTCTTTCAGCTCTGGCTGCCGACCCACAACCCACCCACGAATTCACCCTGGACAACGGCCTCAAGGTCGTCGTGCGCGAAGATCATCGCGCGCCGGTGGTGGTTTCCCAGGTCTGGTACAAGGTCGGTTCGAGCTACGAAACCCCGGGCCAGACCGGTTTGTCCCACGCCCTGGAGCACATGATGTTCAAGGGCAGCGCCAAGGTCGGCCCCGGCGAAGCCTCGCTGATCCTGCGCGACCTGGGCGCGGAAGAGAACGCCTTCACCAGCGATGACTACACCGCTTACTACCAGGTGCTGGCCCGCGACCGCCTGGGCGTTGCCTTCGAGCTGGAAGCCGACCGCATGGCCAGCCTGCGCCTGCCCGCCGATGAATTCAGCCGCGAGATCGAGGTAATCAAGGAAGAGCGCCGCCTGCGCACCGACGACAACCCGATGTCCAAGGCCTACGAGCGCTTCAAGGCCATGGCATTCCCGGCCAGTGGCTACCACACGCCGACCATCGGCTGGATGGCCGACCTGGACCGCATGAAAGTCGAAGAGCTGCGCCACTGGTACCAATCCTGGTACGTCCCGAACAACGCCACCCTGGTGGTGGTCGGCGATGTCACCCCGGACGAGGTGAAGAACCTGGCCAATCGCTACTTCGGCCCTATCCCCAAGCGCGACGTGCCACCGGCGAAGATCCCAATGGAACTGGCCGAGCCCGGCGAGCGCCTGCTGACCCTGCATGTGCAAACCCAACTGCCGAGCGTAATGCTGGGCTTCAACGTCCCTGGCCTGGCCACCGCCGAAGACAAGCGTTCGGTGCAAGCCCTGCGCCTGATCTCGGCCCTGCTGGACGGCGGCTACAGCGCTCGTATCTCCGAGCAGTTGGAGCGCGGTGAAGAGCTGGTCTCTGCCGCGTCGACCAACTATGACGCCTATACCCGCGGTGACACCCTGTTCATGCTGTCCGCCACGCCGAACCAGCAGAAGAAAAAGACCGTCGCCCAAGCCGAAGCCGGCCTGTGGCGCCTGCTGGAAGAGCTGAAGGCCAAGCCACCGACCGCCGAAGAGCTGGAACGCATCCGCGCCCAGGTCATTGCCGGCCTGGTCTACCAGCGTGACTCCATCACCAGCCAGGCCACGGCCATTGGCTCCCTGGAGACCGTTGGCCTGTCCTGGAAGTTGATGGACACCGAACTGGCCGACCTGCAAAGCGTGACCCCGGAAGATATCCAGAAAGCCGCGCGCACCTATTTCACTCGCGAACGTCTCAGCGTCGCCCATGTTCTGCCTCAGGAGACCGCTCATGAGTGATCGCAAAAGCAGCCGCCTGTTCTTCCCCGGCCTGGTCGTCGTCACCCTGATCGCCGCCAGCGCCGTGTACTTCCTGCGCCCGAGCGACTCCGTGGCCAGCCCGGCATTGGAAAAAGCCCAATCGAGCAACACACTGCAATCCCTGGCGGAACTGGACGGCAAGGCGCCGACCAACCGCAAGCTCGACGTGCAAACCTGGACCACCGCCGAAGGCGCCAAGGTGCTGTTCGTCGAAGCCCATGAACTGCCGATGTTCGACGTGCGCATCCTGTTCGCCGCCGGCAGCAGCCAGGACGGCAACGTACCGGGCCTGGCGCTGATGACCAACGCCATGCTCAACGAAGGCGTGCCGGGCAAGGATGTGAGCCAGATCGCCCGCGACTTCGAAGGCCTGGGTGCGGACTTTGGCAATGGCGCGTACCGCGACATGGCGCTGGTGTCCCTGCGCAGCCTCAGCGACAGCAATAAACGCGACGCCGCCCTGAGCCTGTTTGACCAGGTGATTGGCAAGCCGACCTTCCCGGCCGACTCCCTGGCGCGGATCAAGAACCAGATCCTGGCCGGCTTCGAATACCAGAAGCAGAACCCCGGCAAGCTGGCGAGCCTTGAGCTGTTCAAGCGCCTGTACGGCGACCATCCTTACGCGCACCCAAGCGAAGGCACACCGGAGAGCGTCCCGAAGATTACCGTCGCGCAGTTGCAGGCGTTCCACGCCAAGGCTTACGCAGCGGGCAACGCGGTGATTGCAGTGGTCGGCGACCTCACCCGCGCCGAAGCCGAAGCCATGACCGCCAAGGTCTCCGCGTCGCTGCCCAAGGGCCCCGCCCTGCCAAAAATCGCCCAGCCGACCGAACCCAAACCGGGTTTGAGCCGTATCGAGTTCCCGTCCAAGCAGACGCACCTGCTGTTCGCGCAACTGGGCATCGACCGTGCCGACCCGGACTACGCTGCCTTGTCACTGGGTAACCAGATCCTCGGCGGCGGTGGTTTCGGCACCCGCTTGATGAGCGAAGTGCGCGAAAAACGCGGCCTGACCTATGGCGTTTACTCCGGCTTCTCGCCGATGCAGGTGCGTGGCCCGTTCATGATCAACCTGCAGACCCGCGCGGAAATGAGCGGCGGCACCCTGCGCCTGGTCGAGGATGTGGTAGCCGACTACCTCAAGACCGGCCCAACGCAAAAAGAACTCGATGACGCCAAGCGCGAGCTGGCCGGCAGCTTCCCGCTGTCGACCGCGAGCAACGCCGACATCGTCGGGCAGCTGGGCGCCATGGGTTTCTACAACCTGCCGCTGAGCTATCTGGAAGATTTCATGAAACAATCCCAGGCCCTGACCGTAGAGCAGGTCAAGGCTGCAATGAACAAACACTTGAGCGCCGACAAGATGGTCATCGTGACCGCCGGCCCGACGATTGCGCAAAAGCCACTACCGCCCCCCACTGATAAACCCGCCGAGCAGCCGCTCGGGGTTCCGGAGCATTAATGGCCAGTTCATCTCGCCCGAAAAAACCTGTCCACAACGTCCATAACGGTGTGGGCCAACTGCGCATCATTGGCGGCGAATGGCGCAGCCGCAAGCTGAGCTTCCCCGACGTCGTGGGCCTGCGCCCGACGCCGGACCGCGTGCGTGAAACCCTGTTCAACTGGCTTGCACCGTACATCGCGGGCGCCAAGGTGCTGGATCCGTTTGCCGGCAGTGGCGCGTTGTTCCTGGAGGCGTTGTCCCGTGGCGCCGCCCTGGGCCAGGCGCTGGACGCCAGCAATGTGGCGGTGTCCAGCCTCAAGGAACACCTGGGCACCCTGCGCTGCACCACCGGCCAAGTGCAAACCGCCGACGCGCTGCGCTACCTCGAGACACAGCCAGCCAGTGAATACGACGTGGTGTTCCTCGACCCGCCGTTCAACCAGAACCTGCTGCCAACCGTGTGCGCACTGCTGGAAGAACGCCAATGGCTGGCACCGGATGCGTGGATCTACACTGAAAGCGAGTCAGCGCCCTCTACCCTCGGCTTGCCAGCAGCGTGGCGCCTGCACCGGGAACAGAAGTCCGGACGGGTGTATTACGCGTTGTGGCACCGTAGCGTCGCCTGACCTCCGGACGTGGCAGCAGGGCTTGTGTTGTAGTGAGCGGGCTTGTCGAATCGTCGCACTGCCCGCTCACCACAATTAAGTGCGCTCGCCACAGAGAGTTTCATGAAGCCTTCTACCCACCTGTTCACTCCCGCCTTCGGTCTCGGCAACCCTCACCTGCAAACGCTGTGGGGGCCGCTGTGGCGCCCAACTACCCATATCGAACGCCAACGCGAACGCCTGTGGCTGAAAGATGGCGACTTCCTCGATCTCGACTGGCACGGCCCACATGACGCGCAAGCACCCTTGGTGCTGGTGCTGCATGGGCTGACCGGTTCCTCCAACTCGCCCTATGTGGCCGGCCTGCAAAAAGCCCTTGCCGCGCAAGGCTGGGCCAGCGCCGCGTTGAACTGGCGTGGATGCTCGGGCGAACCGAACCTGTTAGCGCGCAGCTATCACTCCGGCGCGAGCGAAGACCTGGCAGCGGCCATTGCCCACCTGCGGGCCAAGCGACCGTTGGCGCCGTTGTATGCCGTGGGTTACTCACTGGGCGGCAATGTGCTGCTCAAGCATTTGGGGGAAACCGGCGCGGCATCGGGGCTGCAAGGCGCCGCGGCGGTGTCGGTGCCGTTTCGTTTGGACCAATGCGCGGACCGTATCGGCCTGGGCTTTTCGCGGGTTTACCAGAAGCATTTCATGCGCGAAATGGTGGCGTATATCCGCGTCAAGCAAAGCCGCTTTCTGCAGGATGGTCGGGCGGACGGGCTGAAAACCCTGGAAGCCCTTGGCTCATTGGAGAAAATGCGCACGTTCTGGGACTTCGATGGCCGGGTCACTGCGCCGTTGCATGGTTTCTTGAGTGCCGAGGACTATTACCGCCGCGCGTCGAGCCGCTATTACCTGGGCGGCATCCAAACGCCCACCTTGATCATCCAGGCGGCTGATGACCCGTTTGTGTTTGCCCATAGCCTACCTGAGGCGAGTGAACTGTCGGCGTGCACTGAGTTTGAGCTGACAGCCAAAGGTGGGCATGTAGGTTTTGTCGACGGTTCTCTCAAACAGCCAAGCTATTACCTGGAACGCCGGATTCCCGCCTGGCTGCTGACGCAAACCACACCGCACCTGTAGGAGCACGGCTTGCCGGCGCCTACAGGGGTTGTGTGTTCAGTCGCCCGTGGCGATTTCACGCTGTGGATCGGTAATCCACTCACTCCACGACCCTGCATACAATTTACCCAATGGGTAACCCGCCAGGCTCAGGGCAAACAGGTTGTGGCACGCCGTCACGCCCGAACCGCAATACGCCACCAGATCTTCCGGTGAGCGCCCCTGCAATTGGGCGGCGAAACGTTGCTTGAGCTGCTCAGCCGGCAGGAAGCGGCCGTCAGTGCCGAGGTTTTCATTGAACGCCGCGCACTGCGCACCCGGGATGTGCCCGGCAATCGGGTCGATGGGCTCCACGTCACCGCGAAAGCGCGGCTGGGCGCGGGCATCGATGAGGGTCAGCCCGGGTTGGCCCAGGCGTTTTTGCAGGTGTTCAGCGTCCAGCACCAGGCGATTGTCCGGCGTGCCGATAAATGTACCCGGCTCAACCACCGGCGCGTCCAGGCTCAACGGAAACCCCGCCGCATGCCAGGCCTTGAGGCCGCCATCCAGGATAAACACGCCGTCACGCTTGCCCAGCCAGGCCAGCAACCACCAGGCACGCGCGGCATAAGCTCCGGGGCCGTCGTCGTAGAGCACCACGTCGGTGTCGGCATTGACGCCCCAGGCCCGTAATTGCTCGGCGAAGGTGTTGGCGTCCGGCAACGGGTGACGGCCAGTCACGCCCTTGGTCACCGGCCCGCTGAGGTGGCGTTCCAGGTCGGCATACTGCGCGCCCTCGATATGCCCTTCGGCATAGCTGCAGAGTCCGTAATCCGGGTCTTCCAGGGCAAAACGGCAATCCAGGACCACCACCCCATCGGCCTTCTGGCGCTCGGCCAGTTGCTGGGGGCTGATCAATTGGGCAAGCGGCATGACGGACTCCTATGAACGATTCGGGAAAGGTCCTACTTCACTTCTTCCAATGCCTGATTTAAAGGCACGTAAAATTCCTTGAACAAAGCATCCACTGCTTCTTTTGCCTGGGGCGTGACAAAACCCGCCTCCAGCACCAGCACCTGATACACACCGCGCTTGATCGCCTCGGCGCTCAGGTGGGCCGAGTTCTCATTGGTGGTGCACAAAAACCGCACCCAAGAGGTGAGGATGATCCAGGCATTGAGGGTCAGGGCTTCGGTTTGCACCGGGTCCATATTGAGGATGCCGGCGTCAACAAACCCTTGGTAGATAGCCCCACCCTGGGTCAGGCAGCGCTGGGAAAAACGCCGGTAGCCGGTGGCCAGTTCCGGGTCGCTTTCCAGCAGGTGTTCGAGGTCGCGGTGCAGGAAACGGTAGCGCCACATGCCAGCCAACACGGCCTGCAGGTAGAAGCGTTTGTCTTCGACCGTAACAGCGCGGCCTTGGGGTGGGCGCAGGAAACTGTCCACCAGGGCTTCGTATTCACGAAACAGTACGGCGATGATCGCCTGCTTATTGGGGAAGTGGTAGTACAGGTTGCCCGGCGAAATTTCCATATGGGCGGCAATGTGGTTGGTGCTCACACTGCGCTCGCCCTGCTGGTTAAAAAGCTCCAGGCTGGTTTGCACAATGCGCTCGCTGGTCTTTACTCGTGGTGCCATAGGGAATCAGCTTCTGTACACGTGATGGGGCATCTTACGGACTATTCTTGCAGGGATAAATCCGCACGTAGGCGTAATGACATTTGACAATTTAGAGTAATGACTCTAAAAATCCAGGCAGACCAATAACAATCGGGAACGCCGCCATGTCTGCCAACGTTGCCTACCTGCAAGATTCCCAGGCGCTGGATCAACTCCAAGACCTGTTCGACACCCAGCGCCGTGCCTACGCGGCCAACCCGATGCCGCCGGCGGCCCAGCGTCAGCAATGGCTCAAGGCCCTGCGCGACCTGCTCAGCGACGAGCGCCAGGCGCTGATCAACGCGATCAGCCAAGACTTCAGCCACCGTAGCGCTGACGAAACCCTGTTCGCCGAACTGATGCCCAGCCTGCATGGCATTCACTATGCCAGCAAACACCTCAAGGGCTGGATGAAACCTTCACGACGCGCTGTCGGCATTGCCTTCCAACCCGCCTCGGCCAAAGTCATCTACCAACCCTTGGGCGTGGTCGGGGTGATCGTGCCCTGGAACTACCCACTGTACCTGGCCATCGGCCCACTGGTCGGCGCACTCGCCGCCGGTAACCGGGTGATGCTCAAGCTCAGCGAATCCACCCCCGCCACGGGCGAGTTACTCAAAGCGTTGCTGGCGAAGATCTTCCCCGAGGACCTGGTGTGCGTGGTGCTGGGTGAAGCCGAAGTCGGCATGGCCTTCTCCAAGCTGCCCTTCGATCACCTGTTATTTACCGGCGCCACCAGCATCGGCAAGCACGTGATGCGTGCGGCGGCCGAACACCTCACCCCGGTCACCCTGGAGTTGGGCGGCAAGTCGCCCGCCATCGTGTCTGCCGACGTGCCGCTCAAGGACGCCGCCGAACGTATCGCCTTCGGAAAAGCGCTGAACGCTGGGCAAACCTGCGTGGCACCCGACTACGTGCTGGTGCCGGAGGATCGCGTCGAAGGTTTTGTCGAAGCCTACACCCAGGCCGTTCGCGGGTTTTATCCAAGCCTGGTCGACAACCCGGACTACACGGCGATCATCAACGAACGACAACTGGCCCGGCTCAACGCCTACGTCAAGGACGCTACCGACAAAGGCGCCACCCTGATTCCGCTGTACGACCAAGGCCAGGCGCGGCGCATGGCCCATAGCCTGTTATTGAATGTCAGCGATGACATGACCGTGATGCAGGACGAAATCTTCGGCCCGGTGCTGCCGATCGTGCCCTATCGCGGCATCGACCAAGCCTTTGCCTACATCAACCAACGCCCTCGCCCACTGGCCCTGTATTACTTCGGCTACAACAAGGGCGAGCAGGATCGTGTGCTCCACGAAACCCATTCCGGCGGTGTGTGCCTGAACGACACGCTGCTGCATGTGGCCCAGGACGACATGCCATTTGGCGGCATCGGCCCGTCGGGCATGGGTCACTACCACGGCCACGAAGGCTTCCTCACCTTCAGCAAAGCCAAGGGCGTACTGGTGAAACAGCGCCTGAACGCTGCGAAGCTGATCTATCCGCCCTACGGCAAAGCCATCCAGAAGTTGATCCAGAAGCTGTTTGTCCGCTGACACCGCCACCCACGGGATAACAATAACAATGAACCCTAGCCTGACTGAAACACCTGCGCTGTCGCGGCGCGGCGTCTTGAAAATCGGCCTGTGCGCCAGCGCCTTCCTGGCCACCGCCGGGTTGGGCGCCAGCCTGAGCGGTTGCTCCAGCAGCACCCCGGCCAGCGGTTTTGCCATGTTGCGCAGCAGTGACCTGCCGTTCTTGCGCGCTGTGATCCCGGTGTTGCTCGAAGGCGTGGCCAGCGCCCAGGAAGTCGCCAGTGGGATTGAAGGCACCCTTAAAAAGCTCGACTTCAGCCTGCAACGCCTGTCGCCGGAGATGTTCAAGCTCACCCAGCAGTTGTTCGACGTACTCGGCATGGGCATCACCCGAGGCCCGCTGACCGGTATCTGGGGCAGTTGGGAAAACGCCAGCAGCGAACAGATCGGTAACTTCCTGCACCGCTGGGAAAACAGCTACCTGAACCTGCTGCGCATGGGCCAGGGCTCGCTGCTCAAGCTGGTGATCATGGCCTGGTACTTCCAGCCCGCGTCCTGGGCCCATTGCGGCTACCCCGGGCCACCGAAGATCTAGCCTTGATAACCCGATCAAAAATGTGGGAGCGGGCTTGCTCGCGAAAGCGGTGGATCAGCCACACCTTTATCGACTGACACGTTGCATTCGCGAGCACGCCCGCTCCCACATCGACCACAACTTCGTACAAAAATAAGAGTGCACTCCTATGCCCGTACCCGACCTGTTCCGCGACGGCATGGCCCGTGGCTGGAAAACCCACAATGGCGCCGCCCTCGACAACGACCTGACCCTGGAGGCCGACGTCGTGATCATCGGCAGCGGCGCCGGAGGCGGTACCACTGCTGAAATTCTCAGTGCCGCGGGCTACAAAGTGCTGCTGATCGAAGAAGGCCCGCTCAAGACCAGCAGCGATTTCAAGTTGCTCGAAGACGAGGCCTATACCAGCTTGTACCAGGAGGGCATCGGCCGCATGAGCAAGGATGGCGCGATCACCATCCTGCAGGGCCGGGCCGTGGGCGGCACCACGCTGATCAACTGGACATCGAGCTTTCGTACCCCGGACGCCACCCTCGCCCATTGGGCCAGCGAATACGCCGTGAAGGGCCACAGCAGCGCGGAGATGGCGCCCTGGTTCGAAAAAATGGAGCAACGCCTGGGCATCGCGCCCTGGGCCCTGCCGCCCAACCCCAACAACGATGTGATCCGCAAAGGCTGCGAGAAGCTCGGTTACAGTTGGCACGTGATCCCACGGAACGTGCGCGGCTGTTTCAACCTGGGTTACTGCGGCATGGGCTGCCCGGTCAACGCCAAGCAGTCGATGCTGGTGACCACCATTCCCTCCACCCTGGAAAAGGGCGGCGAACTGCTCTACCTGGCCCGCGCCGAACGCCTCAACTACAGCGGCGACACCATCAACAGCCTGGAATGCGTGGCCATGGACACCCTGTGCGTAGCGCCGACCGGACGCAAGATCACGGTGAAGGCCAAGCATTACGTGCTCTCGGGCGGCGGCATCAACAGCCCGGCGCTGCTGATGCGCTCAGACGCGCCCGACCCACATTCGCGGCTGGGCAAACGCACCTTCCTGCACCTGGTGAATTTCTCCGCCGGGTTGTTCGACGAGGTGATCAACCCGTTCTACGGCGCGCCGCAGTCGATCTATTCCGACCATTTCCAGTGGCAGGACGGCACCACGGGCAAAATGTCGTACAAGCTGGAGGCCCCGCCCCTGCACCCGGCGTTGGCCAGCACCCTGCTCGGCGGCTACGGCACCCAGAACGCCCTGGACATGAGCCAGTTGCCCAACACCCACGCGATGCTGGCGCTGCTGCGCGACGGCTTCCACCCCGACAGCCCGGGCGGCAGTGTGGAGTTGCGCGGCGATGGCACGCCGGTGCTCGACTACCAGGTGTCGGACTACGCCTGGGATGGCTTGCGCCGTGCGTTCCACAGCATGGCCGAGATCCAGTTCGCGGCGGGCGCCAAGTCGGTCAAGCCGCTGCATCACGATGCGCGCTACGTCAAAACCCTGGGTGAAGCCCGCACGATGATTGACGACCTGAACCTGGAACTGCATCGCACGTGCCTGGGCAGTGCCCATGTGATGGGCGGTTGTGCCATGGGTGACGACCCGAAAAACGCAGTGGCCGACAGCCTCGGTCGGCACCACCAACTGCGCAACCTGTCGATCCACGATGGCTCTTTATTCCCCACCAGCATTGGGGCCAACCCACAATTATCGGTGTACGGTTTGACTGCCCAACTGGCGACAGCATTGGCCGAACGTCTGAAAACAGCATGAAAAAACACGGTATTCGCCATGTCTATACTGCTTTCTTCTGCATAAGTTGACTTTCCCGACCGGGATGGCTGCGATACCATCCGGTTCCCCAACGGACTCCGCCAGGACGACGCGATGAACCGAGTGTTGTACCCAGGTACCTTCGACCCGATTACCAAAGGCCATGGCGATCTGGTCGAACGTGCCTCACGCTTGTTCGACCATGTGATCATCGCGGTCGCAGCCAGCCCCAAGAAAAACCCGCTGTTTCCCCTGGAACAGCGCGTGGAGCTGGCGCGTGAGGTCACCAAACACCTGCCCAACGTGGAAGTGGTCGGTTTTTCCACGCTGCTGGCGCATTTCGCCAAAGAGCAGAACGCCAATGTATTCCTGCGCGGCCTGCGCGCGGTGTCGGATTTCGAATACGAATTCCAGCTGGCCAACATGAACCGCCAACTGGCGCCGGACGTGGAGAGCCTGTTCCTCACCCCGTCGGAACGTTACTCGTTCATTTCCTCGACGTTGGTCCGTGAGATCGCCGCTTTGGGCGGAGATATCACCAAGTTCGTGCATCCGGCTGTAGCAGATGCACTGACGCTGCGCTTCAAGAAGTAACACCGTTCAATCGGCGCCTGCTCGCACTGCGGGCGCCAATGCGGCACAATTGCGCGCATTAGTTTTCAGATGCCTTGGCTGACAGCCCTGGCAGGAGTTTCCATGTCCCTGATCATCACCGACGATTGCATCAACTGCGACGTCTGCGAACCCGAGTGCCCGAACGCCGCGATTTCCCAAGGCGAAGAGATCTACGTGATCGACCCCAACCTGTGCACCCAATGTGTCGGCCACTATGACGAGCCGCAGTGCCAACAGGTGTGCCCGGTGGATTGCATTCCGCTGGATGAAGCCCATCCGGAGACGGAAGAGCAGTTGATGGAGAAGTACCGCAAGATTACCGGCAAGGCTTAAGGGCCTCTTCGCGAGCAAGCCCGCTCCCACAGTTGACCGAGTTCCAATATGAGAATGCGGTCGAATGTGGGAGCGGGCTTGCTCGCGAAGGCGGCATCAGCCATCACACAAGATCAGCTCTGGCACTTGGGGCAAAACACACTCGCCCGTTGCCCCAGCACCACATTGCGCAACTCGCTCCCGCAAACCTTGCACGCCTCGCCACCACGGCCATAGACGAACAATTCCTGCTGGAAATACCCCGGTTGCCCGTCGCCACCGATAAAGTCCCGCAACGTGGTACCGCCGCGCTCGATGGCAGCGGCCAGCACGCGTTTGATCTCAATCGCCAGCTTCAAGTAACGCCCGCGCGAAATGCCGCCCGCAGCCCGACGCGGATCAATCCCCGCCGCAAACAGCGCTTCCGTCGCATAGATATTGCCCACGCCCACCACCACCGCGTTGTCCATGATGAACGGCTTCACCGCCATCGACTTGCCACGGGACAGTTGGAACAGGCGCTCGCCATCAAACAGGTCGGTCAACGGCTCCGGCCCCAGGCGTAGCAACAGCTCGTGGTTGTGCGGGTCCTGGCTCCAGAGCATGGCGCCGAAACGCCGCGGGTCGGTGTAGCGCAGGGCCATGCCCGATTCCAGCTCGATATCCACATGCTCGTGTTTGGCCGCCGGCATGCCGACCTCCACCAGTCGCAAGTTGCCCGACATGCCTAAATGGCTGATCAAGGTGCCTACTTCGGCATTGATCAACAGGTACTTGGCCCGCCGCTCCACCAGCACGATGCGCTGGCCGGACAGGCGCACATCGAGGTCTTCCGGAATCGGCCAGCGCAGGCGCCGTTCACGCACTACCACACGGCTGACCCGCTGGCCTTCCAGGTGCGGCGCGATTCCGCGCCGGGTGGTTTCGACTTCTGGCAACTCGGGCATGTGTACCTCTTGAAGAAAGGGTCAGTGGGCGCCCAGCTCGCGGATCGACAACTTCATGCTTTCGAAGTCGTAGTCCGACAGGCCCACGTAGTCCAGCACCAGATGGCCGATGGCATTCCACTCATGGTCCACCGCCTGGTTGCCCAGCACGCGATAGGACGAGCAGATGTGCTCGGCCATTTTCAGGATCGCCAGCAGGTTCTTGAGCTGCGAATTGCGCGACGACTCATCGCTGAACACCGCCAGGGCGTTGTGGTGGTTGGCGATGGCGTCGGTCACATGCTCCGGTAGGCGCCAGGACTTGGCGGTGTAGTAACCCACCACGGCATGGTTGGTGTTGAACGCGTTGTTCTCGGTGTCGACCACGCGGCAGTCGGGGCCGGCGTTGGCGTAGGCCTGCTCCAGTACCGACATGTAATTGGGGAAACGCTTGAGCATCAGCGGCACGCCGCAATCGTGGAACAGGCCCAGGGCATAAGCCTCGTCCACCGCCTGGGCGCCGGTACGCTTGGCCAGGGTGAGGCAGGTCATCGCCACATCCTGCGCGGTGTCCCAGAAGCGGTTGAGGGTGACGATGGTGTCGTCGCTCATTTCGCCCTTGATCGACAGCGCGTTGATCAGGTTGATGATCGAGCGGCTGCCCAACAGGTTCACGGCACGCTGGATCGAGGCAATCTTGTTGCTCAGCCCGTAATACGACGAGTTGACGATCTTCAGCAGCGCACCGGAGAGGCCCGGATCCTGGGAGATCAACCGGGCGATCACTTCCAGGTCCGGGTCGGGCATGTATTGCTCCATCTGCAAATCCACCATGATTTGCGGCTGGGGCGGCACGCTGATGCCTTGCAGGGCCTGTTGGATCTGTTCGGAAGAAAGCTCTTGGGACATAAGTACATACTCTGGGCTAGGCGGGGATTCTAACCCCTAAGCAAACCTGACCGACACCCAAATGCCCGATTGAAATCGGACTAAATGTGGGAGGGGGCTTGCCCCCCGATTGCATCACCGCCGTACGTCAGATACACCACGCCGCCTGCATCGCGGGCAAGCCCACTCCCACATGAACCGCGCCGCAACAGGTATACTCCCGCTCTTTTTTCCGGAGCGACGTCATGTCCCTGCCAAGCCTGCGTCTCAAAGCCAACGCCGATCGTCGTTTGCGCAACGGCCACCTGTGGGTCTATAGCAACGAAATCGACGTGGCCGCCACCCCACTTCACGGCTTCCAGGCGGGCGACCAGGCCATCCTCGAAGCGGCCGGCGGCAAGACCCTGGGCATCGTGGCCATGAGCCCGAACAACCTGATCTGCGCGCGCCTGCTGTCGCGCGACATCAAGTTGCCGTTGGACAAGTCGCTGCTGGTGCACCGCCTGAACGTCGCCCTGTCCCTGCGCGACCGCCTGTTCGACAAGCCGTTCTACCGCCTGGTCTACGGCGATTCCGACCTGCTGCCAGGCCTGGTGGTCGACCGTTTCGGCGACATCCTGGTGGTGCAGATCGCCTCGGCGACCATGGAGGCGCATAAAGAAGACGTGATCGCCGCCCTGACCCAAGTGCTCAAGCCGAGCGGCATCCTGTTCAAGAACGACTCCGCCGCGCGCGACGCCGAAGGCCTCAACCGCTACGTCGAAACCGTGTTCGGCCTGGTGCCGGAGTGGGTTGCGCTGGAAGAAAACGGCGTGAAATTCGAAGCCCCGGTGATCCAGGGCCAGAAAACCGGCTGGTTCTACGACCACCGCATGAACCGCGCACGCCTGGCCCCGTATGCCAAAGGCAAACGCGTGCTGGACCTCTACAGCTACATCGGCGGCTGGGGCGTGCAAGCCGCGGCCTTCGGCGCCAGTGAAGTGTTCTGCGTCGACGCCTCCGCCTTCGCCCTCGACGGCGTGGAGCGCAATGCCGCGCTGAACGGCTTTGCCGAGAAGATGACCTGCATCGAAGGCGACGTGTTTGAAGCCTTGAAAGAACTGAAAGCCAGCGAAGAACGCTTCGACGTGATCGTCGCCGACCCACCGGCCTTCATCAAACGCAAAAAAGACATGAAGAACGGCGAAGGCGCCTACCGCCGCCTCAACGAGCAAGCCATGCGCCTGCTCAGCAAGGACGGCATCCTGGTCAGCGCGTCGTGCTCCATGCACCTGCCGGAAGACGACCTGCAAAACATCCTGCTGACCAGCGCCCGTCATTTGGATCGCAATATCCAGATGCTGGAGCGTGGCGGCCAGGGTCCGGATCATCCGGTGCACCCGGCGATTGCAGAGACGCGTTACATCAAGAGCATTACGTGCCGGTTGTTGCCAAACAGCTAAAGCCAAGCACAGATAAAAATGTGGGAGGGGGCTTGCCCCCGATAGCCGTGTGTCAGCCAGCTAATATGGGGCTGACACTACGCAATCGGGGGCAAGCCCCCTCCCACATTTGTTTGGTGGTTGCCGTAAAGGCTTTCCTACCCAAGCAAGCCACGTCAATTCAGGAAGTTTCTCTCAACGCTTTTGATTGAATTCCACTTTTCGCAGACTAGTATCCGTTTCTGGTTTTACTCCGGAAAACAAAAACAATGTCTCGGCCCTACCTCTCCCGCTTCATCCTCATCACCTGCATTTCATTGATCAGTTTCTTTCCGATCAATATTCTCCTGCCCTCATTCCCTGCCCTGGCGGCCCGATTCGACACGCCAAGCGCAGACGTCGCGCTGTCCATCAGCCTGTTCACCCTGGTCTTTTCCATTTCTCAACTGATCACCGGCCCGCTGTCGGACAAATGGGGGCGCAAGGAAGTCCTGCTCGGGTGCATTACGCTGTCGATCCTGGGTGCCCTCGGTTGCGCACTGGCGACGGACTACCTGACCTTCCTGCTGTTTCGCAGTGTCCAGGCCATGGGTTGCGGGTTCTTCGTACTGGGCCACGCACTGGTGGAAGACCTGTTCGAGGAGCAAGACCGCGCTCGCGTGCGCCTTTACTACATGACCCTGAGCGGTTCATTCGTTGCGCTGTCGCCGTTGATCGGCTCCTGGCTGCAAACCACCTTCGACTGGCAAGGCAGCTTTTATGGGTTCGCCGTAATGGCACTGGGCATGTTGATCCACGCCCTCTGCATCCTGCCGTCCAAGTCCGCCAGCCCACACCGCACGCCGGTGTCGATCATCGGCACACTGAAAGCCGTCGCCCGTAATCGCGACTTCCTGCGCTACTGGTGGATCGCCGCACTGGTATTCGCCTGCTACTTCGCCTTGATCAGCGTGACACCGCTGATTTTCATGGACGCGCTGAAGCTCTCCGAATACCAGTACGCGTTGGTGTTGATGGTCTATGGCGTGGCCTACTTGCTTGGCGGCGTTGCGGCCTCGTACCTGCAAAAGCGGATTTCGCTGTCCCGGCAAATCAATATCGGCCTGGGGCTGCTGCTCGTCGCGGGCGTGCCGTTAACACTGATCGTCAGCCTGGATGCCATCACCCCTGTGACGTTGCTCATCCCGATGCTAATCAGCGCCCTGGCCGTGACCCTGGTTCGTCCGGCGGCGATTTCTGCGGCAATGTTGCTGTTCTCAAGCAGTGCAGGTACTGCTGCCTCGGCGGGCAACAGCATCATGTTCCTGACCGCCGCAGTCAGCAGTGCCGTCCTGGCGCAAACCGGGTCCAACCTATTGATCACCATCGCCATGAGCTTCATCGTCTTTAGCCTGTGGGGTTGGCTGACCAATGCCCGAACTGGACGCTAAGCGACTGTAGGACCCCGCTTGCCGGTTCCTACCGTGGGTCGTGCGCCTCCCGCACGTCCCGTAAGCGCTATCTTCACGGTTGCGGCCATTCCCTCTCGCCGCCAGCGGTGTAGAATCGACGCTATTCATCGCCAGTCATCCCCCGGCGGGTTTATGAGCTCGAGGCCCAAGCACGCGGCGATCCCGCGACGCGAGTGGCAACTTCCGGACACACGGCCATTTCTGAGTGTTCCAGACGTCAATAGAAGCTCACTCCCCATTGATACCGATTAGCCGCCCGGAGTGCTCCAATGCCTGATTACCGCTCGAAAACATCCACCCACGGCCGCAACATGGCCGGCGCGCGCGCACTGTGGCGTGCCACGGGGATGAAAGATGACGACTTCAAGAAGCCGATCATCGCGATTGCCAACTCATTCACCCAGTTCGTACCCGGCCACGTCCACCTCAAGGACCTGGGCCAACTGGTCGCCCGCGAGATCGAACGCGCCGGCGGTGTCGCCAAGGAATTCAACACCATCGCCGTGGATGATGGCATCGCCATGGGCCATGACGGCATGCTGTATTCCCTGCCGAGCCGCGAGATCATCGCCGACTCCGTGGAGTACATGGTCAACGCCCACTGCGCCGACGCCATCGTCTGCATCTCCAACTGCGACAAGATCACTCCCGGCATGCTGATGGCCTCCCTGCGCCTGAACATCCCGGTGATCTTCGTGTCCGGCGGCCCGATGGAAGCCGGCAAGACCAAGCTCGCCTCCCACGGCCTCGACCTGGTCGACGCCATGGTCATCGCCGCCGATTCCAGCGCTTCTGACGAGAAGGTCGCGGAATACGAGCGCAGCGCTTGCCCAACGTGCGGTTCGTGCTCCGGCATGTTCACCGCCAACTCGATGAACTGCCTGGTGGAAGCCCTGGGCCTGGCCTTGCCGGGCAACGGTTCCACCCTGGCCACCCACAGTGACCGCGAGCAGCTGTTCCTGCAGGCCGGCCGCACCATCGTCGAGTTGTGCAAGCGTTACTACGGCGAAAACGATGAGTCGGTGTTGCCGCGCAATATCGCCAACTTCAAGGCGTTCGAGAACGCCATGACCCTGGACATCGCCATGGGCGGTTCCACCAACACCATCCTGCACTTGCTGGCCGCGGCCCAGGAAGCCGAGATCGATTTCGACCTGCGCGACATCGACCGCCTGTCCCGTCATGTGCCGCAACTGTGCAAAGTCGCGCCGAATATCCAGAAGTACCACATGGAAGACGTGCACCGCGCCGGCGGGATCTTCTCGATCCTCGGTTCGCTGGCCCGTGGCGGCCTGCTGCACACCGACCTGCCGACCGTGCACAGCAAGTCCATCGCCGAAGGCATCGCCAAGTGGGACATCACCCAGACTGACGACGAAGCCGTGCACACCTTCTTCAAGGCAGGCCCAGCGGGTATCCCTACGCAAACTGCGTTCAGCCAGTCGACCCGTTGGGACACCCTGGACGACGACCGTGAAAACGGCTGCATCCGCAGTGTCGAGCACGCCTACTCCCAAGAAGGCGGCCTGGCCGTGCTGTACGGCAACATCGCCCTGGATGGCTGCGTGGTGAAAACCGCCGGTGTGGATGAGTCCATCCACGTCTTTGAAGGCCGCGCCAAGATCTACGAAAGCCAGGACAGCTCGGTTCGCGGCATCCTCGCTGATGAAGTGAAGGAAGGCGACATCGTGATCATCCGCTACGAAGGCCCGAAAGGCGGCCCGGGTATGCAGGAGATGCTGTACCCGACGTCCTACCTGAAATCCAAGGGGCTGGGCAAAGCTTGCGCTCTGCTGACCGACGGCCGTTTCTCCGGTGGTACGTCGGGCCTGTCCATCGGCCACGCTTCGCCAGAAGCCGCTGCCGGCGGCGCGATTGGCCTGGTGCAGGATGGTGACAAGGTGCTGATCGACATTCCGAACCGTTCGATCAACCTGTTGATCAGCGATGAAGAACTGGCCGCGCGCCGGGTTGAGCAGGACAAGAAAGGCTGGAAGCCGGTCGAGAAGCGTCCGCGCAAAGTCACCACTGCGTTGAAGGCCTATGCCCTGCTGGCCACCAGTGCCGACAAGGGTGCTGTGCGCAACAAAGCGATGCTCGACGGCCTGTAAGCCTCGCGCATAAAAAATGCCCCGCCAAGTGCGGGGCATTTTTTTGCCTGATCAAAACCTTCAGGGCACTCAAGATCAAAATGTGGGAGCGGGCTTGCTCGCGAATGCGCAGTGTCAGTTGACGCTTCATTGACTGATCCAACGCATTCGCGAGCAAGCCCGCTCCCACATAAGGCTATGCGTAATGGCTCAGAATTGGGGGGTGTAGGTCATGGTGAACATCACATTGCGCGGGTCGCCATAGTAGTTGCTGCCCCAGTTCGCGTTGTAAGCCGGGATGTAGTACTTCTTGTCGAACATATTGTTCAGGTTCGCCGCGACGGTGAATTCCTGGTTGATCTTGTAGGCCACCCGCGAATCCCAGAGGGCATTGCCGGGCACGCTGAATGTGCGGTCATAGGCGACGGTGCTGCTTTGCGCGGTCACACCGGCGCCGACACTGACGTTGCTCCAGTCCCCCGGCAACTGGTAGTCACCCCAGACCTTGAGCAGGTGCTTGGGCGTCCAGGTGCTGAAGATCTTGCCTTCGTAGGTGTCGTCCTTGATGAATTTGGTGGTGTTGTAGGTGTAGCTGGAAACCAGTTGCAGGCCCGGCAGCACCTCACCGCTCAAGGTGGCCTCGAAGCCCTGGCTGCGAACCTTGCCGGACGCGAGCGAGCAGTACCAGCCGCCACAAACCTTGCCGCCTTGCAGATCTTGAGCCGCACGGTTTTCCTGGTCATAGCGGAAGACAGCAAACGAAGTATTGAGGCGGCCATCCGCCAGTTCGCCCTTCAGGCCCAGCTCGTAGTTCTGGCCCTCAATGGGCTTGAGCACGGTCAATGAGGTGGTCAGGTTGGTTTGGGGCTCAAAGGCGTCGGTATAGCTGGCATAGGCCGACCATTGCTCGTTGAGCGCATAAACCAGACCGGCGTAGGGCGTGACGTGACCATTGCTTTGCGTGGTGCTGCTGGTCGGCTCGCCGTACACCCCCCTGGCACCGCTCTCGTCCTGATAGGAATAGTCATACCAACTGGTGCGCGCACCGAGGATCAACGTCAGCGGGTCCAGTACTTGGACGCGCCAGGTGCCATAAATCCCCTTCTGGCGAATGTCATACCAGCTCTTCGTCGCATTCCCTGCCTGGAACAACTGGTTCTTGTCGCGCTGCGGACGGTTGTGGTCGATGTTGAAGATATCCGCCCCCGGCGTCGCCGCGCGCGCCCAGAAATCATCCGTGGTGAGTTTGGAATAGTTGGCGCCCAGCACCATCTCCTGCCGCAACCCCAGGCCTTCGAACTTGCCGTCGACATACACGTCCACACCGCGACTCTTGGTATTGAAGTCAGTGACCCAGTCCACGTAGCGCACGGTGCCGGTGTCACCGGGATTGGGGATGGTGTCCCACGTGGCCTGGTAGGTCGCGTCGTTGTGTTCATCCATGGCCACCAGAGCGGCCTTCACTTTCCAGTCATCGTTGAAGCGATGCTCGATATCGGCAAATACCTGGGTCTGGTTATTGACGTTGCGGTTCCAACTGGCGCCGACAAAGGTCGAGCGCGACAGGCCGATATCGCTGCCGTTGGCGTACCGGGGCAGCGACATGAAGTTGGGCCGCGAGTGCCCTTTCTGGTTGCTGATGCCCACGCCGACGGTGGTGTCTGGCGTGAAGTCGTAGTCCACCGCGGCATAGACCGTCTGGTTCCAACCGCCGGCGTAATCGACAAAAGAATCGGTCGTGTCGTAGTCCGCCACAAAACGGCCGCGCAAGGTGCCTTCGGTATTGAGCGGGCCACCCGCATCCACTTGTGTGCCGTAGTGGTCCCAGGAACCGGCCTTGGCAGTGATGGTGACAGTCGGCGCCTGTTGCCCGCGCTTGCGCACCAGGTTCATCGTGCCACCGGGGCTGTTCGCGCCCTGCAGCAAGGCGGCCGGCCCACGCAGGGTTTCCACGCGATCATAGATCGCCATGTTTTCGGTGAGGTAGCTGCCCAGCGCGTAGGTGTTGCGCGGGATGCCGACGCCGTCGTACTGCAGGGTGCCGACCTCAAAACCACGGGAGAAGATAAACATGCCAGGGCCAGGGGACTTGGTCGCCGTCAGGCCGGGGGTGCGCTTGACCACTTCGGACAACTTGGTGGTGTTCTGGTCGTCCATCTGCTTGCGGGTCATGACGCTGACCGATTGCGGGATGTCCTTGAGCTTTTGCTCGCCTTTGCCGAGGGTCACGGCACCGGTGGTGTAGGAGCCGGTGCCTTCGGTGGTCGCCCCCAAGCGTTCAGCGCTGATGGTGGTGGCACCGACTTCGAGGGCGCCACCGGTGTCCACGCGTTTTTCCAGGGTGACGGTATCGGCGTTGATAAACGCCGCGCTCAGCCCAGTGCCGCCGAGCAGTTGCCCCAAGGCTTCACGTTGGCCCAGATTGCCACTCACCCCCGGCGACACCACCCCTTGGGTCAATTCACCACTCACCAACACCTGCACCCGCGTCACCGCCGAAAACGCCGCCAGCGCACCGTCCAGGCTCTGCCCTGGAATATCAAAACGGTAGGTCTGTGCCTGAGTGGTCTCGGCGGCCTGCAAGTACAGCGGTGCGGTGCCGCAGGCCAAGGAAATGGCCAGTGCCAGCAAGGGCTGTGCGGCGAATCGGTGTGCCATGGATGGTGCTCCCCGGTGCAAAAAGTCTGTGATCGGCGCCGCACTACTTGAGAGTGCTTACTATTTACGCCTCAGTGATCAAGGACGATGGCTTGCGGAGAAACCCTGAAACTATTTTGAGAAAGTTGCAGTCAGGACGCTTTGCCTTCGCGCAGCACCAGTAAATACGGGGTGTAATGCTCGGCGTGCAGGTTGAGGGTGTATTCCAACGCCTTGATCACGGCGTCGGGTTTGTCGATCTCGAACACGCCGGACACCACGCGATTGCGCAGCGCCTCGCCCAGCACCAGAGTCTTGCCGGGCCAGTAGCGATTCAACTCGCTGACCACTTCCGACAGCGGTTGCTGGCGAAACACCAGTTGCCGTTGCCGCCAGGCAAAGCCGCTCGCCGGATCAAAACCGTGGACATCGGCCAGCCGCTGCGCCTGATACTCCACCGCCCGCCCCGGCTCCAGGTACACCGGCTCACCACTGCCCGCACTGACCTGTACCTTGCCCTGCGCCACCTGCACCCGTGTCTGCGCATCACGCCGCGCGACGCTGAATTGGGTGCCGACTACCTTGACCCAGCCATCCCCGGACTGCACCACGAAGGGTCGCGCCGGATCTTTGGTCACGTTGAAAAAACCTTCACCGCGCAATAGACGAATCTGACGCTCACCGCCGCTTATGCGCACTTGCACGGCGCTGTCAGTATTGAGTTGCAACTGTGAGCCGTCGGCCAATTCGACGGTGCGCGATTCGCCGGTGCCCGTGGCGTAGTCCGCGCGCAGGCGGTCGAGCCAAGGCGTGTTCTGCACGGTCAACCCCACCGCCAGCAGCACCGCGGCGGCGCAGGCCCAACGTCGCGCGGGCTTGCGCCAGGCGGCCTGCTCGGCGCGGCGGATGACCCGGGCCGGTTCTCGCAAACCACCCAGCATCGCCTGCACTTCCTGCCAGGCATCGTCCTGGGCCTGGCCCTGCCCCAGCCAGGCGGCGAAGGCGTCCAATTCGGCAGGTGTCACGTCCTCGGCCTGCAGGCGGAAGTACCAGGCGGACGCTTCTTCGAACAACGCGTCGCCAGTGGGTAAAGCAGTCATGACCGACGTCCTCGAGTGTCGCAGGCGAGCCGCGTCTTGATATAGGCGCGGCATTCAATCAAGGCGCGACGCAGTTGGTATTCCACGCTGCGCGGGCTGATCGATAGGCGATCGCCAATCTCGCGGTAGGAAAGTTCGTCGACATGATAAAGCAGGAAGATCTGCCGAGTCGCTTCGGGCAGCGACAGGATAGCGTCCTGCATGAGTTGCTCCTGCTGGTAGGCGGCCAGTTGCTCGTCAGCACCTGGGTTGCCACACGGCAGCTCTTCGCTGGGCTCGCCGGCATCCAGACGCTCGCGGCGGATGGCCTGGCGCTGGTGATCGCGCACCAGGTTGCTGGCGATGGTAAAGAGGAAGGCTGGGAGGTTGTCGATCTTCTCGCCGGAGTCCAGCCGCGCCAGGCGCAGGAACGACTCCTGGGTCAGGTCGGCGGCCACCTGGGCGCTGCCGGTGCGGCGAGTGACGAAGGCTTCGAGGGCTTTCTTCTGCTCCGCGAACAGGCGCGCGATCTGCGAATTCCAGGAGGGCACAGCACTACCTTGAGAAGAACGGAGGGTTCAGGAAGTGCGCACGCTAGCAGAGGATGAGATTGGTTCGCAATTGATATCTATTTTTGCCGACCTCGGTAGGAGCCGGCTCGCCGGCGATGACGGCCTTGAGTCTTGCATTGATCTCACTGACGCCATCGCCGGCAAGCCGGGCTCCTACAAGGTTGCGTCGGGCTACTGGATTTCGTCAGGCTTGACGATCACCCAGTTCTTGTCCGCCGTCACTGGCAACCCTTCCTTGGCCTGCGCCGCCGCATGCTTGGCGATCATGCCGTTCAGTTGGGTCATGTATTTATCTTTGCGGTTGATCCACAGGTGGATGCCGCCCTTGGCCACGTCCACATCGTGGAACAGCATGTAGCCATCGCTGGTCGGTGTGTCGCCGCCGACGATCACCGGTTTTTTCCATTCGTCGATGTAAGTGAGGATGGCTGCGTGCTTGCCCGCCATCCAGGTGGCCGGGGTCCACAGGTACGGGGTCAGCTCCAGGCCGAGGTTGGCCTTCTCGTCATATTTGCCGGCGCTGATCTGCTTGCGCGCGGTGGTCAGCTCGCCGGTCTTGCGGTCCTTGAGCAAGGTGCTTACGCCGATGACGTTCTCGGGTTTGACGTTGTAGCCGTACTTCGGATCGGCGGCGACCATGCGCACCAGCTCTTCCGAAGCGGCGGTCATCACATACACCTCGATGCCGTTTTCCATCAGCTTGTTGTACAGCTCGGCCTGTCCGGTGAAGACTTTCGGCGGCTGCACCTCAGACTGCTTCACCACGTCGCCTTCAAAATAGCTGACCGGCACGGGCTTGCCGGAGGCCATCAGCTCATCGACCTGCACTTTGAGTTCCTTGAGGGTGAAACCGGAGAACACCTGGGCAACCCACGGGTAGCAGACCATGTCGTCCACTTCGCAGAGGCGATAGTAGTAACTGAACAGACTTTCCTTATGGTCAGCGGTGTCTTTGAACGGCATAAGCTTGAGCGACGGATCAAGGCTGTCGCGGGTGATCAGGCCCTTGTTTTCCATGTAGGGCAGCAGGGATTCTTCGAGGTCGTAGCGGTAGCTGGTGTTGTCCATGTCGAACACCGCGTAATTACCCTTGTTGGCGTTGGCGGCGATCATTTTGTTCAGTTGCTCGGCGGCCGGTGCCGGCCAGTGTTTCAACTCGGTGGCGGCCATGGTTTGTCCGGCAAGGCCCAGACACAGCGCGGCGGCAAACAATCTAGAAGCGAGCTTCATATGCGTTTTCTCCCTGAGTTAAAAACATCGACGCTAACAAATCCCTGTGACAGTTACCGCCCGGGCGCGACCGCTTGCGTCGTGATCGCGCCAAAGGCATGTGCATGCGCGTCAGATGCTTATTCCAAAAACGACAGTCACCATTCCATATCGGTATTAAATCAATATATTTCAAGCTGTTAGGCTTTCCGGTTCGCAATCGCAGGCTCTCGCGATTGGCTGCCTTCTCAACGGAGCTTCAATGAATCTGCCCCTGATTCTCAACCTACTGGTGTTCGTGGCCCTGCTGCTGGGCCTGGCACAAACTCGTCGCACACACTGGAGCCTCGCCAAGAAGGTGCTGGTTGCCCTCGTACTCGGCGTGGTGTTTGGCACTGTCTTGCACACGATCTACGGCGACGGCAACCCAGTGCTCAAAGCCTCCATTGGCTGGTTCGACCTGGTCGGCAACGGCTACGTGCAACTGCTGCAAATGATCGTGATCCCGTTGGTGTTCGCCTCGATCCTCAGCGCCGTGGCGCGCCTGCACAATGCCTCGTCCCTGGGCAAGATCAGCTTCCTGACCATCGGCACGCTGCTGTTCACCACCGCAATTGCGGCGTTGATCGGTATCGGCCTGACCAACCTGTTCGGCCTCACCGCCGAAGGCCTGGTGGCCGGCACCCAGGAAATGGCGCGCCTGCAGGTGATCCAGAGTGATTACGCCGGCAAGGTTGCCGACCTGAATATCCCGCAACTGCTGCTGTCGTTCGTGCCGGCCAACCCGTTTGCCGACCTGGCCCGGGCCAAGCCGACCTCGATCATCAGCGTGGTGATTTTCGCCGCCTTCCTGGGGGTTGCCGCGCTGCAACTGCTCAAGGATGACGTGGAAAAAGGCCAGAAAGTCCTCAACGCCATCGACACCCTGCAAGCCTGGGTGATGCGCCTGGTGCGCCTGGTGATGAAGCTGACCCCGTACGGCGTATTGGCGCTGATGACCAAAGTGGTCGCCGGTTCCAACCTGCAAGACATCATCAAGCTCGGCAGTTTTGTCGTGGTCTCGTACCTGGCCCTGGGCCTGATGTTTGTGGTGCACGGCCTGCTGCTGTCCCTGGCCGGGATCAACCCGCTGCGTTTCTTCCGCAAGGTGTGGCCGGTGCTGACCTTTGCCTTCACCAGCCGCTCCAGCGCGGCGGCGATCCCGCTGAGCATTGAGGCGCAGACCCGTCGCCTGGGCATTCCGCAATCCATCGCCGGGTTCGCCGCATCGTTTGGCGCGACCATCGGCCAGAACGGCTGCGCCGGTCTCTACCCTGCAATGTTGGCGGTGATGGTCGCGCCGACCGTGGGCATCAACCCACTGGACCCGCTGTGGATCGCGACCTTGGTGGCGATTGTGACCTTGAGTTCGGCAGGCGTTGCCGGCGTGGGTGGCGGTGCGACCTTCGCCGCGCTGATCGTGCTGCCGGCCATGGGCTTGCCGGTGTCACTGGTGGCGCTGCTGATTTCCGTGGAGCCACTGATCGACATGGGCCGCACGGCATTGAACGTGAATGGCTCGATGACCGCCGGTGCGATCACCAGCCAGGTCATGGGGCAGACGGATAAGGCGTTGTTGAATGCGGATGAGCATGCGGAGTTAGCGCAGGCTTGATAGACCGCTATCGCCGGCAAGCCGGCTCCTACAGGGTAACGCAATCAACTGTAGGAGCCGGCTTGCCGGCGATGCTCCTAGGCCTTTTTCCAAACCTCGAAGTTATACGCCGGCTTATCTCCCTCAGCCGCATTCTCGACATTCGACACCAGCTTCCACTGGCCCGCATCAAACTCCGGAAACCAAGCATCCCCTTCCGGACTCAACGCCACCCGCGTCAAATACAGGCGATCCGCCTGCTCCAGCCCCTGCGCATACAATTGCGCACCGCCGATCAGCATCAGCTCGTCCACGCCTTGCGCCTTGGCCCATTCCTCAGCGCGCGCTACCGCCGCGTCCAGTGACGGAAAAACTTCCGCACCTTCAAGCGCCAGATCGGTCTGACGGCTAACCACGATGTTCAAGCGCCCCGGCAACGGTCGGCCCAGGGAATCCCAGGTCTTGCGCCCCATGATGATCGGCTTGCCAAGCGTGGTGGCCTTGAAATATTTGAAATCCCCCGGCAAATGCCAGGGCATGCTGTTGTCGACGCCGATCACACGGTTTTCACCGAGGGCTGCGATCAGGCTTAAAGGGAGAGTTTTTTTCATGGCGACGAGAATACCAGAGGTGCGAGCCAGCGGTTATGCTCCAACCTCACTTGCTCAACAGGACGGCGCGTGACTGCACTGAACCCCCTGCAAAAACTCTGGCTGACCGAAACCGTGCGCCTGCGCGAAGAACATGCAGGCCCCCTGGAAGACCTGGAAGCCAATCGCCTGGCCCGCACCGCCGGTGGCGACCTGCCGACGCGCATCCAGCAGCGCGCCTTGCACTTGGCCGAGCGCGATGGGCTCACGGCCGCCCTCACCCGCTGGCTGCAAGGTGCGCGTCTGGCGCTGGTGCTGCTGGCCATCGTCGCGGTCATCAGCGGCGCAGGGCTGGCGTTCGCTGCACTGGGCAACGGTCTAACGCCGGTGAATGTGTTCTGGGCCCTGGGCAGCCTGCTCGGCTTGAACCTGATCCTGCTGATCAGTTGGGCGCTGGGCCTGCTGTTTGCCGGCGAACACAGCGCCACCCTCGGCCGACTGTGGTTGTGGCTCAGCGAAAAGCTCGCCCGCGACGCCAAGGCCGCCCAACTGGCCCCCGCACTGTTACTGCTGCTGCAACGGCAAAAACTCAATCGCTGGGCCGTGGGTGTGCTGGTCAACGGCCTGTGGCTGCTGGCGTTGCTCAGCGCCATGGTGATTCTGCTCACGCTACTCGCTACCCGCCGCTACGGCTTCGTGTGGGAAACCACCATTCTCGGTGCCGACACCTTCGTCGCCGTCACCCAGGCCCTCGGCACCTTGCCTGCTCTGTTGGGCTTCAATGTGCCGACCGTCGAGATGATCCGCGCCAGCGGCGACTCCGCCCTGAATATCGAAAGTGCCCGCCAAGCCTGGGCCGCCTGGCTGGTCGGCGTGCTGCTGGTCTATGGCCTGCTGCCCCGCCTGATCCTCGCGTTGCTGTGCCTATGGCGCTGGAAGCGTGGGCGCGCCGCGCTGCGCCTGGACCTCAACCTGCCCGGCTACAGCCAACTGCGCGAGCGTCTGATGCCGAGCAGTGAGCGCCTTGGGGTCAACGACGCTGCGCCCGAACAATTGCATCACGTCAGCGGCGGCGTCAGTGAACTGGAAAGCGATGGCGCGCTGCTGGTCGCCATCGAACTGGACGACCAGCACGCTTGGCCGCCCAAATTGCCGGCCAGCGTGAAGAACGCCGGCATCCTCGACAGCCGCGAATCGCGCCACAAACTGCTGGAACAACTCTCGCGCTTCCCGCCCGCACGCCTGGCCATCGCCTGCGACCCACGACGCTCGCCGGATCGCGGCAGCCTGGCGCTGATCGCCGAACTGGCGCGCAGCGCCACTGCCACCCGCGTGTGGCTGCTGCAAGCGCCGCCCGGCCAAGCCCTGGACGCCGAGCGCCTGGGCGACTGGCACGCCGCGCTGCAACAGCTTGAGCTGCCGTTCGCCGACTGCGCGCCGTTGAACTGGCTGGAGACCGGTCATGACTAAGCCACTGAAACTCGCCGTGGTTGGCCACACCAACGTCGGCAAGACCTCGCTGCTGCGCACCCTCACCCGTGACGTGGGTTTCGGCGAAGTCTCCCATCGCCCCAGCACCACGCGGCATGTCGAAGGTGCGCGGCTATCGGTGGATGGCGAAGCCTTGCTGGAGCTGTACGACACGCCCGGCCTTGAAGACGCCATCGCCCTGCTCGATTACCTGGAGCGCCTGGATCGCCCCGGCGAACGCCTCGACGGCCCGGCACGCCTGGCGCGCTTCCTGGAAGGCAGCGAAGCCCGCCAGCGTTTCGAACAGGAAGCCAAGGTGCTGCGCCAACTGCTGGCCTCAGACGCCGGCCTGTATGTGATCGATGCCCGCGAGCCGGTGCTGGCCAAGTATCGCGATGAGCTGCAAGTACTGGCCAGCTGCGGCAAGCCGTTGCTGCCGGTGCTCAACTTTGTCAGCAGCAGCGACCACCGCGAGCCGGACTGGCGCGAAGCCCTGGCCCGTCTTGGCCTGCATGCGCTGGTGAGGTTCGACAGCGTGGCGCCGCCGGAAGACGGCGAGCGGCGCCTGTATGAAAGTCTCGCCCTGCTATTGGAAAACGCCCGTCCGCAACTGGAGCGGTTGATTCTTGACCAGGAAGCCCAACGCCAGGCCCGCCAGCAAAGCGCTGCGCGCCTGATCGCCGAGCTGCTGATCGACTGCGCCGCCTGCCGTCGCAGCGTGGTTACCGAGGATGAACAGCAAGCCATCGCTGACCTGCGCAAAGCCGTGCGCCAACGCGAACAAAAATGCGTGGAAGCGCTGCTCAAACTGTTCGGCTTCCGCCCGCAGGATGCCGCTGCCAGTGACTTGCCCTTGCTCGACGGACGTTGGGGTGATGACTTGTTCAACCCCGAAACCCTCAAGCAACTCGGCGTGCGCGTTGGCGGTGGCATTGCCGCCGGCGCGGCGGCGGGGGCCGGCGTGGATCTGCTGGTCGGTGGGCTGACCCTCGGCGCCGCCGCCATTGCCGGTGCGATTGCCGGTGGTGCCCTGCAGACCGCCCGCAGCTATGGCAGCCGGCTGCTGGGCAAGATCAAAGGCCAGCGCGAGCTGACCGTAGACGACAGCGTCTTGCGCCTGCTCGCCCTGCGTCAGCGCCAGTTGCTCAAGGCCCTGAACCTGCGTGGCCATGCGGCGATGCACAGCATCAAGGTCGATACGCCTCAGGACAAGACTTGGCGCGAAGGCAAATTGCCGGACGCGCTGCACAAAGCCCGCGCCCATCCACAATGGTCGTCCCTCAACCCCCACGCCAAGTTGAGCCAGGCTGAGCGCCAGGAGCAGGTCGAAGTCCTGGCCGCTCGGCTTGATGAGACCTGACCGAGTTATTGCACAAACCACCCAAACGCCAGGAAAGTCGTACATAGCGAGCGAATCAGTTCTTTATCGGCTTTATCGGTTACCCCATTGCGGTCGATGTCGCTATTGGTGAACGACTCCAACACGCCGTCACTGTTGCCGTCATAAGCAACCGCTTGGTAAACCAGCGACGACTTGCACCCAGACGTCGTGCGCTCATGGAAGTCGAGCTTGATCGCGTTGGGCGTTCCGGTTTTACCGAAGTGATCGACGTACATTGTCAACGTACGCTGCCAATGGCTGCGCTGATTGAACCAGCCCAGTTTCAAGAAACTGTCGGCAAAACTATCGACCTGCTCTGTATTCAGCACACGTGGCCGGCTGACAGGGTTCAGATCCTCCGCCCACTGTAGATCGACACGGCCATCGGCACTCATGTCCACCGCGAAGATCTCGTGAACCAGTTCATCCGGGCAACCTGCCTGATGCTCATAAAAATGCAGGATGACCGTATCGGCGCGGCCATTACCACTCATGTCTTGGGCAGTGGCTTTCAAGTAACGCATCCGTGTTGCTCCTTAAGGTAAGAAGCAAACACCTTAATGACGCGATGCCCCCGCCTCCAGACGGCGAGTCTGCGTTCGGTGTAAGGCCTGTCTACGCAACCAGTAGCCGCGCAGCCTTTGCCTTGAGCATCTGCAGGTCAAGTACCGGCACGTGCATCTCCTTGGCCTGTTCATCCCAATGACGCATGCGCAAACTCACGGCGCACAGCGGGTCCTGTTCGAACGCCTGGGCTTCTTCGGTGCTCATCACGCCGCCCTGAAAGGCCAGGGTACGGCGGCTGGCCTCACTGAGGCGGGCGTAGTAGTCCGGCTGGCTGAAGGTCAGGTAACGCTTGGCCTGCACGTGGTATTCCACCAACCGAGCCATGCGTTCGCTGAAGCCCGCGCGGCGCAGGTAATCCGCCCCCAGCCGCTCATGACTGACCACGCCGTACCCGCCCATGTTCTCGCCGCCCTGGCCGCAGAGGTGGCCGATATCGTGGAAAAACGCCGCCAACACCACTTCATCGTCAAAGCCTTCGGCCATGGCCAACTGCGCCGCCTGGGACATGTGCTCGATCTGCGACACCGGCTCGCCGATGTAGTCCGCCGTACCGTGTTTTTCGTATAAGCCGAAGACCTCGGCAATCGCCTGTTCCGGGTTCATCACGCCGCTCCCCACAAGGTGGTGATATTTCGCTCAGCCATCGCCGGCCCCACGCTCATGCCCACGCCGGTGTGCATCAACGCCGCACTCACGCCTGGAGCAGCCCTCAGGAAGGAGAACGGTCCCGGTCCGCGCGAGCCGTATACGCCCTGCCAGCGCTCCACCACTTGGATCTTGCAGCCCAGAGTTTGCTCGGCCAGTGCGATCATCCAGTCGTCGATCTGCTCGGCATTGAAGGGCGACGCGTCGCTGCCGTAATCATGGGAGTCGCCGATGATCAGTTCGCCATGGGGGGTCGGGCTGATCAGCAGATGGATGCCGTGCTCGTGCAGGTGTGGCGTTTCACGCAGGATCTGCGCCTGCACCGGCGCGGCTTCCGGCAGATCGGCGAAGGCACCGTAGTGCACGCAACTCAAGCCGGTGAGCAATGCGTGTTGCAGGTTCAGGTTCACCACCGGGCGGGCGCGCAACATTTGCAGGCGGCAGATGCTCGGGTTGAGTTCGGCGATCGATTCGGCCAGCAGGGTCTGGTAGTCGTGGCCGGAGCACACGATGATCTGCTCGCCGCGAAAACTGCCCGCCGTGCTGTGCAATTGGCCCGGCTCCACGTCGCGCACCAGCGTGGAGAAATAGAACTCCACGTTCAGCTCTTGCGCCAGGTAGCTGATCAGCGCCGGGATCGCTTCACGCGAATACAGCTGCTGATCGTCCTTGCCATGCAATGCGGCGCGGTGATGACGGAACTGGCCGCCGTACAGATCCTTCATGGCCGCGCCTTGCAGCAGTTCGACGTTGTAGCCGTGCTCTGCAGCGCGGCCGGCGCAGAAGGCTTCCAGCAAATGCTCCTCCGCTTCGGTGCGGGCGAACAGGTAAGAGCCGTTACGCTTGAGCTGCAGACCCGCCCGCTCAGCCCATTGCCCCCAGATAGCACGGCTTTCCCGGGCCAGGTCGAGCATTGGCCCCGGCGGTTGGCCAGTGACCAGGGCCTGGCCGAAGTTGCGCACCGATGCGCCCAGTGGCGTGGCGCTGCGCTCGAACACCTTGACCGTGAGGCCGCGCTTGGCAGCGGCATAGGCGTGGGACAGGCCGAGGATGCCGGCGCCGATGATCAGTAGGTCGCTGTGGTGTGTCATGTCGTGATTTCCTGTATTCGAGGCCGCCATCGCGGGCAAGCCCGCTCCCACTTGTTGATGTGTGAATACCTTCAAATGTGGGAGCTGGCTTGCCTGCGATGAGGCCATCAGCCCTGACGAAAACCCTTACTGGCCCGCCACCTTCTCCGACTTCCCGTCATAGCGCTTGCGCCACTCGGCCAGGATGCTATCGCGGTTCTTCGACGCCCAGGCAAAGTCATTCTTGATCAGGCGTTGTTCATAGTCGGCCGGCAATTCGGTCTGCGGCTTGGCAATGCCTGGTTGGGCGAGGACGGCAAAGTTGTCCTTGTACAGGTCCATGGCTGCTGTGCTGGCAGAGAAGTCAGCCAGTTTTCTGGCCGCATCGGCGTGGGCTGTGCCCTTGATCACCGCCGTGGCTTCGATGTCCCAGCCCAGGCCTTCTTTCGGTAGGATGATGTCCAGCGGCGCGCCCTGGCGTTTCAACTGCACGGCCGGGTATTCGAAGCTGATCCCGATCGGGAATTCACCCGACGCCGCGAGCTTGCACGGCTTGGAGCCGGAGTGAACGTACTGGCCGATGTTCTGGTGCAGGTCGTCCATGTATTGCCAGCCTTGCTTCTCGCCAAAGGTCTGCAACCAGGCGCTGACGTCCAGGAAACCGGTGCCGGACGAGGCCGGGTTGGGCATGACGATCTTGCCCTTGTACTCAGGCTTGGTCAGGTCCTGCCAGCTCACCGGCTTGGTCAGGCCCTGCTTTTCGGCTTCGACGGTGTTGAAGCAAATGGTCGCCGCCCACACGTCCATGCCGACCCAGGCCGGAGGGTTGGCGGCGTCACGGTAGTTTTTGCCGATCTTGTCCAGGTCCTTCGGTGCGTAGTTGTCCAGCATGCCTTGCTGGTCGAGGATCGCCAGGCTGGAGGCGGCCAGGCCCCACACCACATCAGCCTGCGGGCGGGCTTTCTCGGCCAGCAGCTTGGCGGTGATGATGCCCGTGGAGTCGCGCACCCACTTGATCTCGATGTCGGGGTTGGCCTTTTCAAAGGCCTGCTTATAGGTCTTCAACTGCTCGGCTTCGAGGGCCGTGTACACGGTCAGCTCGGTCTTGGCGAAGGCATTCAGGCTGAATGCAGTGAGTACGGCAGCGACCAGCGCCAGGGGCTTGAACATGGAACACCTCCTTCAGGATTATTGGCCTGGCGCGGTCTGGCGCCAGGCTTGGGAGCGGCGCAGTGCGCCACGTGAAGCCCACGCCAGCAGCAGCGAGACGCTGCCTGAGGTGAACAGGATCAGGGTCGACATGGCCGCCGCACCGCCCACGTTGCCAGCGTCGTCCATGTTCAACACGGCGACGGCGGCGAGGATGGTGTCGGGGCTGTAGAGGAAAATCGCGGCTGACACGGTGGTCATCGCCGACACAAACAGGTAGCGCACGATGTCCAGCAGCGCCGGCAGGCAGATCGGCACCGTCACTTTCAGGTAATGCCGGTACAACGGCGCCTTGAGCGACAACGCGGCGGCTTCGAACTCGGCGTCGAGCTGGCGCAGTGCGGTGGTGGCGGTCATCTGTGCGGTGGTCAGGTAGTGCGCAATGGTGCACACCACCAGCAGGGTCATGGTCCCGTAGAACACATGCAGCGGGTTGCCGTTGAGGTTGAAAAAGAACACGTAGCCCAGGCCCAGCACCAACCCAGGCACCGCCATCGGCACGAAAGTGAGCATGCGCAGGGCGAGGTTGAGGCCTTTCTGACCCTTGGTTTTTTCCATCAGGTAGGCCCCGGTGAAGATCAGCACGCTGCCGATCAACGCCGTGCACAACGCCATGGTCAGGCTGTTGCGATAGGCCAGCCAACCGCCGCCCGCCGTGTCTTCGAACTGATAGTGGTTGAGCGACAGCGATAGGTTGTACGGCCAGAACTTCACCAGCGACGAATACACCGCCATGCCGAACACCAGCAGCAACACGGCACAGATCAGCAGCACGATGGCCAGGTAGCAGGCGTCTCTCAGGCGCGATGGCGCCGGCTGGAACACTTGGGCACGCCCGCTCATCGAATCGCCATGACGGCGGCGCAGCCAGGCATCCACACCAAAGCTGAACAGCGCCGGCAGCAGCAACACCATGCCGATCAATGCGCCACGCCCGAACTGCTGCTGGCCAACCACGGCTTTGTAGGCCTCCAGCGCCAGCACCTGGTAATCGCCGCCCACGACTACAGGCACGCCGAAGTCGGTGATGGTGAGGGTGAACACCAGGCAGAACGCGGCGAACACCGCCTGGCGCGTGGCCGGCCAGGTGATGCTGCGAAACGCCCGGGCCGGGCTGGCGCCCATGCTGGAAGCGGCGTCGAACAGTCGCGCATCCGCCAAGGACAGCGCCGACAGCAGAATCATCAGGGCGTGTGGGAAGGTGTAGATCACCTCACCCAGCACAATGCCCCAGAAGCCGTAGATATTGTCCGAGAGCAGCCCGCGCAGCATGCCCTGGTTGCCGAACAGATACACCAGCGCGATGCCCGGCAGCATCGACGGAGCCATCAGCGGCAGCAGCGACAGGCCACGCCAGATCGACTTACCGGGAATCAACGTGCGTTGCAGCGCGTAGGCAAACAGGTAGGCAAGCGGTACGACGATGGCAGCAACGCTGAGGGAAACCTTGAGGCTATTGCCCAGCAGCCAGTGGAAGTTGTCACTCGTGACCAATTCCCGCGCGGCCACCAGGCCACCGCCCTGCCCGGCTTCGCTGCTGAAACCGCGCCAGAAGATCGCCAGCAGTGGCAGCAGCACGGCGACGCTCAGCAGCAAAAGCCACAGCCACTTGCCGCCAAGCACGAAAAGACGGTCACCCCTTTCGGCGCGGGTAGCCTGGCGCGGCAGCGTCATCACCCTAGCCATCTCAGGCAAACACCTGCAGGCTGCGCGGCGGCAAGGCCACCCAAATATCCTGGGCGCCTAGGCGCGGCATGGCCTCGGGGGCCAGTTCAGCCAGCAACGGGTGCCCGGGTAACTGCTCCAGCTCAAAGCTCATGCGGCAGCGATTGCCAAGAAAGGTGATCTCACGAACCTTGGCCGGGAACAGGTTCTCTTCATGCACCGGCGGGTTGACGCTGATCGCCTCCGGGCGGCAGAACAGGCGCCCAGACCTGGCGACGCCGGCGTCGTCGGCCAGGCGCATGTTCATCCCACCCACTTGGGCGTGGCTGGCACTGTTACGGCTGAACGGCAGCCAATTGCCCTGGCCGACAAACTCCGCCACGAACGGCGTGGCCGGGCGGTCGTAGATCTCCTGGGGCGTGGCGTATTGCTCGACCTTGCCGTTGTTCATCACGGCGATGCGGTCGGCCATCAGCATGGCTTCGTCCTGGTTGTGGGTGACCATCAGCGTGGTGATGCCCAGGCGACGTTGCAGTTGGCGCAACTCGGTGCACAGATGCTCGCGCACCCGGGCGTCGAGGGCCGACATCGGTTCATCCAGCAGCAATAACGACGGCGCCGGGGCCAGCGCACGGGCCAGCGCTACCCGTTGCTGTTGACCACCCGAGAGCTGGCCGGGGAATTTCTTTTCGCTGCCCAGCAGGCCAACCAGTTCCAGCATCTGGCCGACGCGCTTGCGCACTTCGTCACGACCGCCGCCGGTGAGGCCGTAGCCGATATTCGCTTCAACGGTAAGGTTGGGAAACAGTGCGTAGGACTGGAACAGGATGCCGTAGTCCCGCGCCTGGGGCGGCAGCAGGGAAACATCCCGGTTGCCCAGGTAAAGCTCGCCGCTGTCCTGGCGTTCCAGGCCAGCGATGCAGCGCAGCAGGGTGGTCTTGCCGCAGCCGGACGGGCCCAGCAGGCACACCAGCTCGCCGGCGGCGACGTCCAGGGAGACGTCATCCAGCGCAGTAAAGGCGCCAAAGCGTTTCTGGATACCGCGCACCTTCATGGGCGCGCCGGGTTGGGTCAGGGCTGTGTTCATGCTAGGCACCTCATCGAACGGATGAAGGCCATGCTAGGCAGGCAATGCGTCCCTGATGTGGCAGAAAGGCAAAACCCGGCGATAGTGGTATTGGTGAATTTGGGTAGGACGCGAACACCATTGTGGTGAGCAGGCTTGCCCCGCGCGGGGGCGCGCAGCGGCCCTAAAATCAGGCTCCCGGTTTTTCCTGCAAAAAATGCGGTGGCATTATTGGGGCTGCTGCGCAGTCCAGCGCGGGGCAAGCCCGCTCACCACAGAGATCTTACTCGACCATTAGAGTGGAGACATTTCCTGCGCCAACCCCAGGAACGCCGCCGGTAACCGCGCGCTTTTGCGCTCCTTGAGGCAGTACAGGTACTCGGGAATCTGCGGTGCATTTTCGATGGTCAGCACACGCAGTTGCGGGTCGTGGGGCACTTCCTGACGCGCAATGATGCTGATGCCGATATTGCGCAGCACCGCCTCACGGATCGACTCGCGGCTGCCGATTTCCAGCAACGGGCCGAAGCTCACGTTGGCGCTTTGCAAGAGCTCTTCGGTCAGGCGTCGCGTGGTCGAGCCCGCTTCACGCATCAGCAAAGTGTGCCCGGCCAACGCTGAGAGCGGCACATGATCGAGCTTGGCCAGCGGATGGTTGCGGTGTACCGCCAGCACTAGCGGGTCGGTGCCCAGCACCCGGCGGATCAGCCGCGGGTCTTCCAGCAGTTGCGAGGAGGCAGCGACGTCGACGCGGTAATCGTCCAACGCTTCCAGCACCTGCTGGGAGTTGCCGATCTCCACCGACACATCCACTTGCGGCAGGCGCTCGCGAAAGGCTTTGACCAGGTCGAGGATGTAATACGGCGCTGTCGCGGCGATTCTCAATGCCCCCTGGACCTGGCCGTTGTTGCGCAGGAAAAACTCGATGTCCGCTTCCTGCTGCAACAGCGCCTTGACCATCGGCAGCAGACGCGCGCCGTCGTCGCTGACGGTGAGGCGGCGGCCGCCGCGGTAGAACAGTTCGACACCGTACTGGCTTTCCAGGTTACGGATCTGGGTGGTGACCGTGGGTTGGCTCAGGCCGAGTTTTTTCGCCGCCTGGGTAATGCTGCCCAGGCGGGCGACCATAAAAAACGCCTTTAACTCCGCACTCAGCACACCGCCCTCTCATCGTTTATTTGCGCAACAGGCGCAGACCATTGAACACCACCAGCAGGGCCACGCCCATGTCGGCGAACACCGCCATCCACATGGTGGCCAGGCCCAGGAAGGTGACCACCAGGAAGATCGCCTTGATCACCAGCGCCAGGGTGATGTTCTGCTTGAGGATACTCGACGTTTGCCGCGACAGACGAATGAATGCCGGAATCTTGCGCAAGTCATCATCCATCAGCGCCACGTCAGCCGTTTCGATGGCCGTGTCGGTGCCGGCGGCAGCCATGGCAAAACCGATCTCGGCACGGGCCAGGGCCGGGGCGTCATTGATGCCGTCGCCGACCATGCCCACACGGTGGCCTTGGCCGTAAAGGGTTTCGATGGCTTGCAGCTTGTCGGTAGGCAGCAGGTCGCCCTGAGCCTGGTCGATGCCGACCTGGGCGGCGATTGCCTGGGCGGTGTGGGTGTTGTCGCCGGTGAGCATCAGGGTCTTGATGCCCAGTTCATGCAGTTGCTGGATGGCTTCGCGGCTGCTGTCCTTGACGGTGTCTGCCACGGCGAACAGTGCCAGCGGGCCGGATTTGTCGAGCAGCAGCACCACGGATTTGCCCTGCTTTTCCAGGGCGAAGAGTTTTTCTTCCAACTCCGGCGAGCACAGGCCCAGGTCTTCCACCAGGCGATGGTTGCCCAGGTGGTAGGTTGCACCGTTGATATCGCCGCGCACGCCGCGACCGGCCAGGGCCTCGAAGTTATCCACAGCGTGAACCGGCAGTTTTTTATCCACAGCCGCATTGGCAATCGCCAGTGACACTGGGTGATCGGAGCGCCCTGCCAGGCTGGCGGCCAGGGCCGGCGCGCTGTCTTCAAGGTTGGGGAACAGCGCCAGGTAATCGGTTTGCACCGGCTTGCCATGGGTGATGGTGCCGGTCTTGTCGAGCGCCAGGTAGTCGAGCTTGTAACCGCCCTCCAGGTACACGCCGCCCTTGATCAGGATGCCTTTGCGCGCGGCGGCGGCGAGGCCGCTGACGATGGTCACCGGGGTGGAAATCACCAATGCGCAGGGGCAGGCAACCACCAACAGCACCAGGGCGCGGTAGATCCAATCGAACCAGGCGCCGGCCATGAACAGCGGTGGAATAATGGCCACGCCCAAGGCGAACAGGAATACCGCCGGGGTGTAGACCTTCGAGAAGCTGTCGACAAACCGTTGGGTCGGTGCCCGTGCGCCCTGGGCTTGTTCCACCGCGTGAATGATGCGCGCCAGGGTGGAGTTGTTGGCCGCGGCAGTGACTTTATATTCCAGGGAGCCGGCCTGGTTGATGGTGCCGGCGAAGACCTTATCGCCCACGGTCTTTTCGATCGGCAGGCTTTCACCGGTGATCGGCGCCTGGTCGATGGTGGATTGGCCCGCAGTGACTTCACCGTCCAGGCCGATGCGCTCGCCGGGCTTGACCCGCACGATGGCACCCAACTCAATGCTTTTGACCTCTTTTTCGACCCATGTCCCATCCGCCTGCTGCACTGTGGCCTGCTCAGGCGTCATTTGCATCAAGCCGCTGATGGCATTGCGCGCACGGTCCAGGGACTTGGCTTCGATCAACTCGGCCACGGTGAACAGGAACATCACCATGGCGGCTTCCGGCCATTGGCCGATCAGGATCGCACCGGTGACGGCGATGCTCATCAGGGCATTGATGTTCAGGTTGAGGTTTTTCAGGGCAATCCAGCCCTTTTTGTAGGTGGTGAGGCCGCCGCTGAGGATCGACACCAGCGCGACCACCGCGATAACCCAGGTGGGCGCGGCATTGGTGAAGTGCAGCACCTCGGCAGCCAACGCGCCAACGCCGGACAGCGCCAGCGGCCACCAGTGCTTCTTGGGCGGTGGCTCGGCGGCAGGCTTGCCTTCTTCAATGGGGTCGGCCTGCATGCCCAGGGATTTGATCGCATCGACGATGGGCGCAGTGTTCGGCAGGTCGTGAGTAACGCCGAGGATGCGGTTGATCAGGTTGAACTCCAACTGCTGCACGCCCGCGAGCTTGCCCAATTTGTTCTGGATCAGCGTCTGCTCAGTAGGGCAGTCCATGGCTTCGATACGGAAGGTGCTCAGCCGGGAGCCGGCGGTGGGCGCTTCGCTCAGTTGCACCCGCGCAGGGGCTGGCGTGCCGGAACAGCACGAACCACCGTGGCCGTGGTCATGCACGGGCGTGAGTTTCTTCGGGCCATGATCATGGTCGTGGTCGTGCTTATGCGGGGTGTGGAGGGAATCGCTCATTCTGTCGCGTCCGTAAAGGTGCCTGTTGCCAAGTAAAGACCCTGTAGCCACTATAGGGTCAAGCACCCATTTGGAGATTGCTGCGATGAAGATCGGCGAATTGGCCAAACTGACCGACTGCCCGGTAGAAACCATCCGTTACTACGAGAAGGAAAGCCTGCTGCCGCCCCCGGCGCGCACCGATGCCAACTACCGCGTGTACACCCAGGCACACACCGAGCGGCTGATCTTTATCCGCAACTGCCGCAGCCTCGACATGACCCTGGAAGAAATTCGCAGCCTGCTGGGCCTGCGGGACAGCCCCCAGGACCAGTGTGAAAACGTGAATGCGCTGATCGACGAGCATATCCACCATGTGAAAGCGCGGATCGACGGGCTGTTGGCGTTGCAAGAGCAATTGCTGGACTTGCGCCAACGCTGTGGCGGCGGGCCCGAGTGCGGGATTCTGCAGCGGCTGGAAGTCAGTGGGAGTGTGGCAGCCAGCGAGGCTGAGCCCTCGCATGTAGGCAGAAGCCACGCCCACTAAATCAAGTGAACACCGCCTAAATGTGGGAGCGGGCTTGCTCGCGAATGCGGTGTGTCAGCCACTGCATGTGCAAGCTGATACTCCGCATTCGCGAGCAAGTCGAATCGTCGCACCGCCGCTCCCACATTGATCAGATGGCCACGTCGGCCTTGATGCTTGGGTCGGCGTCGTAACCGACGATTTCGAAGTCTTCAAACGTGTAGTCGTAGATCGACGCAGGTTTGCGCTTGATCACCAGTTCCGGCAGTTTCTTCGGCGTGCGCGCCAGTTGGGTGCGGATCTGCTCCATGTGGTTGCTGTAGGCGTGGGTGTCGCCCGTGGTGACGATGATCTCGTGAGGGATCAGGTCGCACTGCTGGGCGAGCATATGGGTCAGCAATGCCAGCGCGGCGGTGTTGTACGGCAGGCCGAGGAACACGTCGGAGCTGCGAATGTACAACTGCATCGACAGGTGACCGTCGTGCACAAACGCCTGGTACAGCAGGTGGCACGGTGGCAGGGCTTGCTTGCCGTTGCGCGCGTTTTCCTGCGGGCTTTTGGTTTCGTCGGGCAGGTACTCGACGTTCCAGCCGTGGAACAGGATGCGGCGGCTGTTCGGGTTGGTCTTGAGCGTGTGGACCATGTAGTCGATCTGGTTGATCGTACCGCCATCCTTGGTTGGCCAGGCGGTCCACTGCTCGCCATACACCGGGCCCAGGTCGCCCTCTTCGGTGGCCCATTCGTCCCAGATGCGCACGCCGTTTTCGTTCAGCCACTTGATGTTGGTGTTGCCACTCAACATCCAGATCAGCTCATTGGCGATGCTTTTGAAGTGAAGCTTCTTGGTGGTCAGCAGCGGGAAGCCGTCGGCCAAGTTATGCCGATACTGACGGGCGAACACGGCCTTGGTGCCGGTGCCGGTGCGATCGCCCTTGGTCAATCCATTGGTCACGACGTCGTTCAGTAGTTCGAGATATTGCTTCATGTTGGTACCTGTATCGGTGAAGCCGAGACTGGCGAGCCTCGGCATTCGAATTTAAAGCGCAGCGTTCTTCAGCGGTTGCGGGCGGTTGTAGGCCCACCACAGCAGGCCCAGGCCCACGAGGATCATCGGCAGGCTGAGGATCTGACCCATGGTCAGCCAACCCCACGCCAGGTAGCCCAATTGTGCATCCGGCACGCGCACGAACTCGACGATGAAGCGGAAGATCCCGTAGAACAACGCGAACATGCCCGATACCGCCATGGTGGGGCGTGGCTTGCGCGAGAAGATGTACAGGATAAGGAACAGCGCCACGCCTTCCAACGCGAACTGGTAAAGCTGCGACGGGTGGCGCGGCAGTTGCGCCGGGTCGCTGAACGGCGGGAACACCATGGCCCACGGCACGTCAGTCGGCTTGCCCCACAGCTCGGCGTTGATGAAGTTACCGATACGCCCGGCACCTAGGCCGATCGGCACCATCGGCGCAACGAAGTCCATCAGTTGGAAGAACGACTTGCCATTACGACGGCCGAACCACCAGGCGGCGATCATCACGCCGATAAAACCGCCGTGGAACGCCATGCCGCCCTTCCACACTTCGAAGATCAGCGTCGGGTTGGCGATGTACGCCGAAAGGTCGTAGAACAGCACATACCCCAGGCGCCCGCCGACGATCACCCCCATCGACAACCAGAAGACCATGTCGGAGAGCTTCTCCTTGGTCCAGGTCGGGTCGAAACGGTTCAGGCGCCGGGAGGCCAGCAACCAGGCACCGCCGATGCCGATCAGGTACATCAACCCGTACCAGTGGATTTTCAGCGGACCGATGGCCAGGGCCACCGGGTCGATCTGCGGGTAAGGCAGCATTGCGACTCCTCGTTAATCATTCGTTGTTGCGACCGGACCATGCCCGGGCGCGATTAAGACTGCATTACTCAAGTTTTTTCAAAGCAAAAAGTTTATGCCGACACAGAACAGCAACCCGGCAAACAACCGCTTGAGCAAACGCGGCGACAACCGGTGCGCCAGGCGCGCGCCGAAGCGGGCGAACACCATGCTGGTCAGGGCAATGCCCAGCAGTGCCGGCAAATACACGAACCCTAGACTATGAGCGGGCAACAGCGGGTCATGCCAGCCCAGAATCATGAAACTTAATGCACTTGCCAGCGCGATCGGCAGGCCGCAGGCCGATGAGGTGGCGACCGCCTGTTGCATCGGCACGCTGCGCCAGGTCAAGAACGGCACGGTCAGCGAGCCACCGCCAATCCCGAAAATCGCCGAAGCCCAGCCAATCACGGTGCCCGCCAGGGTCAGGCCGACCGTGCCCGGCACCGTTCGGCTGGCCTTGGGCTTGACGTCCAGGGCCAACTGCACGGCCACCAGCAGGGCAAATACACCAATGATTTTCTGCAGGTGCGGGCCGGAAATCGCCTCGGCGGTCAACGCGCCAAAACCCGCACCGATCAGGATGCCCACGGTCATCCACACAAAGATCGGCCAACGCACCGCGCCACGTCGGTGGTGCTCACGCACGGCATTCACCGAGGTAAAGATGATCGTTGCCAGGGAAGTGCCCACGGCCAGGTGGGTCAGCACCTGCGGGTCGAAGCCCTGCAAGGTGAAGCTGAACACCAGCACCGGCACGATGATGATCCCGCCGCCCACGCCAAACAGCCCGGCGAGCACGCCCGCACAGGCGCCGAGCAGCAAATACAGCAGAAATTCCATGGGAGCCCCCGAACCAAGTCCGGCATGTTAACGGATCGAAGGCATGCGACCCAACTGGATACGATGGAACGGCGCTGCCGGTGTGGGTAGAGTGGGAAAAAACACAAAAGGGAATCGCCTGATGTGCCTGATTGTTTTCGCCTGGCGGCCGGGCCACGCCCAGCCGTTGATCGTCGCGGCCAACCGCGATGAATTCTACGCCCGCCCCAGCCTGCCGCTGGCCCAGTGGCCGGATGCGCCCGACGTCTACGCCGGTCGCGATCAGGAAGCAGGCGGCACGTGGCTGGGGGTGAATGCCGATGGGCGTTTTGCCGCCCTCACTAATATCCGTGACCCGCACCAGCCGCCGGCCCGCAAGTCCCGTGGCGAGCTGGTGGCGCGTTTTCTCAACGGTTCTCTGCCGATTGAGGACTATTTAGCCGACGTTAACGGCCGTTCGATTGAATATGCCGGGTTTAACCTGCTGCTGGGCACACGGGATGAGTTGTGGCATTACAACGCCAATCATACGGAGCCGACGCGATTGGAGCCTGGGGTGTATGGATTGTCCAACGCCGGACTGGATACGCCGTGGCCCAAACTGCTCAAGGCCAAGGCGGCATTGAGCGCGCTGCTAGAGGATCCGCAGCCGGAAGCCTTGTTGGGGATTTTGAGTGATCCGCAGACGGCGCCGTTTGCGGACCTGCCGGACACCGGCGTGGGGTTGGCGACCGAGAGTTTGCTATCGAGCGTGTTTATTGCCAGCCCAAGCTATGGGACGCGGGCGAGTACGGCGCTGATTGTAAATGCCGACGGGACGCGGCGGATGGTGGAGCGTAGTTTTGGGCCGCATGGTGGCCGACTTGGCGAGATAGAACTGAGGATTTAGCGGTGCTTGAGCGAGCGCTATCGCGGGCAAGCCCGGCTCCCACAGTTGAAATGCTTTCCAATGTGGGAGCTGGCTTGCCTGCGAAAAAGGCGACTCGGTCTAGAGGGTTTTTGCGGAGGCCGGGTTGATCATCCGCGTCAGCCCCAGGTTTTTCAGGGCCAATTGCAACGAGCTGTGGATAACTTGCGGGTTGTCGATGGTCATCAACTCCGCCAGCAGGTCCTTGGCCATGCTCAGTTCAACCTGGCGCAGCATCCACTTCACCTTCGGCAAGTTGGTGGCGTTCATCGACAGGCTGTCAAAGCCCATCGCCATCAACAGCACCGCCGCCGCGGGGTCGCCGGCCATTTCACCGCAGATGCTCACCGGCTTGCCTTCGGCGTGGGCGTCGCGCACCACATGCTGCAGCGCTTGCAGCACGGCCGGGTGCAGGTAGTCGTAGAGGTCGGCCACCCGTGGGTTGTTACGGTCCACGGCCAGCAGGTATTGGGTCAGGTCGTTGGAGCCCACCGACAGGAAGTCCACCTGCCGCGCCAGCTCCTTGGCCTGATACACCGCTGCCGGGATTTCGATCATCACGCCAATCGGCGGCATCGGTACGTCGGCGCCTTCGTCGCGCACTTCACCCCAGGCGCGGTGGATAAGATGCAACGCCTCTTCCAGCTCATGGGTACCGGAGATCATCGGCAGCAGGATGCGCAGGTTGTTCAGGCCCTCACTGGCCTTGAGCATGGCGCGGGTTTGTACGAGGAAGATTTCTGGGTGGTCGAGGGTGACGCGGATACCACGCCAGCCGAGGAACGGGTTGTCCTCTTTAATCGGGAAATACGACAGTGACTTGTCGCCGCCAATGTCCAGGCTGCGCATGGTCACCGGCAACGGGTGGAAGGCTTGCAGTTGCTCGCGATAAATCGCCAGCTGCTCCTTCTCACTCGGGAAACGCTGGTTGATCATGAACGGCACTTCGGTGCGATACAGCCCCACCCCTTCGGCGCCGCGCTGTTGCGCGCGGGCCACATCGGCGAGCAGGCCGGTATTCACCAGCAGCGGCACACGGTGGCCATCGGTGGTCACGCACGGCAGCTCGCGCAATGAATCCAGGCCCAGCGCCAGTTGCTTCTCTTCCTCGACCACTTCGGCGTATTGCTTGCGCAGTACTTCGCTGGGGTTGGTGAACACTTCACCACGATGGCCATCGACGATCATGTCGATGCCATCCACTTTGGAATACGGCAGGTCCACCAGGCCCATCACCGTCGGGATGCCCATGGCCCGGGCCAGGATAGCGACGTGGGAGTTGCCCGAACCCAGTACCGACACCAGGCCGACCAGCTTGCCTTCCGGCACTTCGCCGAGCATGGTGGCGGTCAGTTCTTCACTGATCAGGATGGTGTTGTCGGGGTAGACCAGGTTGGTGGTGCGGTCTTCCTGCAGGTAGGCCAGCAGACGGCGACCGAGGTCACGCACGTCCGAGGCGCGTTCGCGCAGGTAGGCGTCGTCCATCAATTCGAAACGGTTGACGTGATCGGTGACCACTTGGCGCAGCGCACCCTGGGCCCACTGGCCGGTCTTGATTACGGTCTTGACTTCATTACCCAGCGACGCGTCGTCGAGCATCATCTGGTACACGTCGAACAGCGCACGCTCTTCGGGGCGCAGTTGTGTGGCCAGCTTGGTCGACAGGTTGCGCATGTCCGCGCGCACGCCTTCCAGGGCGGTCTTGAACAATTTGATTTCAGCGTCGATGTCATCGACGGTCTTGTCCGGCACTACGTCGAGGTCAGCCGGCGGCAGCATGACCACGGCGGTACCGACCGCCGCACCCGGCGAACCCGGTACGCCGACGAACTTGGCTTCCTGGATGCCCTTGCCCTGGCGCCCAAGGCCACGAATCGAGCCGGTGGCTTCGGCGTGGGCGATAACCCCGGCGAGCTGCGCGCTCATGGTCACGAGGAAGGCTTCTTCACCTTCGTCGAACTGGCGGCGCTCTTTTTGCTGGATGACCAACACGCCGACGACGCGGCGGTGGTGAATGATCGGTGCGCCGAGGAACGAGGCGTAACGCTCTTCACCGGTTTCGGCAAAGTAGCGATAACGCGGGTGATCGGCCGCGTTTTCAAGGTTCAGGGGTTCTTCACGCGTCCCCACCAGGCCCACCAGACCTTCATTGGGCGCCATGCTGACCTTGCCGATGGAGCGCTTGTTCAAGCCCTCCGTGGCCATCAGCACAAAACGGTTGGTCTCGGGGTCCAGCAGGTAAACCGAGCAGACCTGGCTGCCCATGGCTTCCTTGACGCGCAACACAATAATCCCCAACGCCGCCTTGAGATCCTTGGCGGAGTTAACTTCCTGGACGATCTTGCGCAGCGTATTGAGCATGGCTCGGGGTCGAACTCCGTCGTCAGTCGCGCGCTAAAAGGCGCGGGGCAAGCTCTTTGAGAGCGCGACGATAAACCTCGCGCTTGAATGTCACCACCTGGCCCAACGGGTACCAATAGCTGACCCAGCGCCAGCCATCGAACTCCGGTTTACCGGTCAAATCCATCCGCACCCGCTGCTCATTGGAGATCAGGCGCAGGAGAAACCATTTCTGCTTCTGGCCGATGCACAGCGGTTGGCTGTGGGTACGCACCAGGCGTTGCGGCAAACGATAGCGCAACCAGCCTCGGGTACAGGCCAGAATTTGTACATCTTCGCGCTCAAGGCCGACTTCTTCGTTCAACTCACGGTACAAGGCGTCTTCAGGGGTTTCGTCGGGGTTGATTCCACCTTGAGGAAACTGCCAGGCATCTTGGTTGATTCGGCGAGCCCATAGCACCTGTCCGGCATCATTCGTAAGAATAATCCCGACATTAGGACGGAAACCATCGGGGTCGATCACGGCAACAACCTCGCAAACGCATGTCGCCGCATTGTTCCACAAAGGTTGATGAAGCGGCAACGAGGCTTCTTACCTTATGTGCACTCTTGTGAAAAGACCGTATTCTGGACGCCTTTTTACAGACTTTTCAGCGAGTAACTGCAATGCGCCTGGCTTTATTCGACTTGGACAACACCCTCCTCGGCGGTGACAGCGACCACGCCTGGGGCGATTACCTGTGCGAGCGCGGGATTCTCGACCCGGTGGCCTACAAGGCCCGCAACGACGAGTTCTACCAGGATTACCTGGCCGGCAAGCTGGACAACGCCGCCTACCTGAACTTTTGCCTGGAAATCCTTGGCCGCACCGAGATGGCCCAATTGGATGAGTGGCACAACGACTACATGCGCGACTGCATCGAGCCAATCATGCTGCCGCTGGCGATTGAGCTGCTGGCCAAGCACCGCGCTGCCGGTGACAAGCTGGTGATCATCACCGCCACCAACCGCTTTGTCACCGCACCGATTGCCGCACGCCTGGGCGTGGAAACCCTGATCGCCACCGAGTGCGAGATGGAAAACGGCCGCTACACCGGGCGCAGCACCGACGTACCGTGCTTTCGCGAGGGCAAGGTAACGCGCTTGAATCGTTGGCTGGAAGAGACCGGGTATAGCCTGGAGGACAGCTACTTCTACAGCGACTCGATGAATGATTTGCCGCTGCTGGAGCAAGTGACGCATGCGGTGGCGGTGGATCCGGATCCGAATCTGCGGGCTGAGGCCGAGAGGCGCGGCTGGCCGGTCATCACGCTGCGCAGCTGATGGCCCCATCGCAGGCAAGCCAGCTCCCACATTTTGACCGCATTCTCATGTTGGAACTCGGTCAAGTGCGGGAGCTGGCTTGCCTGCGATGAAGTCGACACGGTCCCAAGCCCTACATAGGCTTTGCGACCATCAAGTAGAAAATCACCACAAACGCCAGGAACGCCGGCCACCCCAGGCCAAACCACCAGCGCATATAGGTCGCGGCCTTGATCGGCATCGCCGTACCCTCGCGCAACGCCTGCTCCGCCATCTTGTGTACACGAATCTGCAACCACACCACCGGCAACCAGCAGATACCCGCCAGCACATACAGACCGAACGTCCACTGCAACCAACTCTGCTGCAACGACCACCCCGCCAAGTGCATCAAGCCGATCCCGCTCAGCGGCTGGAATACCGCCGTGGTCGCGGTAAACGCCCAGTCGGCGAACACCAGGTGCTTGAAGGTCACCGCGATCACTTCCACCTTGCCGGTGCGCCAGGCGCGCAACGCGTAGTACGCCGAGCCTGCGCCCAGCCCGAACAGGAGGGTCGACGAGAGGATATGCAGGGTTTTCAGCAGCAGGTAAGCGCTCATCTAGACGGGCTTGGCACCCATCAGCCCGGCGATCGCCACAAACCCCACCAGACTGACCACCGCCAGCACCAACGTGAAGTTCAAGCTACCGCCCTCGCCTTTGCGCAGGCGATTAAGCCGCGCCACCAGCCAGAACCACGCCAGCGCCGCCACGGTATAGAGGATGCTGGACCCCAGAATCCAGGTCTGCCCCAGCGGCCAGCCGATCAGATGGACCAGCCACCAGCCGGTAAAAGGCATGCTCACCACGCAAATACCCATCAACAACCAGACGAATGCCCACGGGCGCTGCACGGTCGCCGCCGGGCCGGCGCTTCGCTTGCGCCAGGCCAGCAACGCCAGCCCCAGGCCGCTGAGCAGCAGCAACACGGTGGCTGCTATGTGGATAACTTTCAGGGTTGTCAGGGTTTCCATGTGTCGTCTTCCTTAAAGGCCGCCCCCATCAGCGTAGTCGCTCAACCGAGGAACAGTTTGTAGGCCGGGTTATCGCTTTCATCCCAGTACGGGTAGCCAATGGCTTCCAGGGCTGCCGGCACCAGGTGGCGCTCATCCGCCGGCACTTGCAGGCCGGCGACCACACGGCCGTCTGCTGCGCCGTGGTTGCGATAGTGGAACATCGAGATGTTCCAGCGCCCGCCCAATTTGTTAAGAAAGTTGAACAAGGCGCCCGGGCGCTCCGGGAATTCGAAACGTAACACCACTTCATCGCTGACCTTGGCCGCATGCCCGCCGACCATATGACGGATGTGCAATTTGGCCAGTTCGTTCTCGGTCAGGTCCAGCACCGGGAAACCCTGGCCTGTCAGGCTGGCGATCAGTGCACTGCGCGGATCGTTTTCCGGGTGGGTCTGCACGCCCACAAAGATGTGCGCCTCGCTGCCGGAGTGGTAGCGGTAGTTGAATTCGGTGATCTGGCGCTTGCCCACGGCCTCGCAGAACGCCTTGAAGCTGCCGGGCTTTTCGGGAATGGTCACGGCGATGATGGCTTCGCGACCTTCACCCAGTTCGGCGCGCTCGGCCACATGGCGCAAGCGATCAAAGTTGACGTTGGCACCGGAGTCGATGGCCACCAGGGTCTGCCCAGTCACGCCACGGGTCTCCACGTATTTCTTGATGCCCGCCACACCCAGGGCTCCCGCCGGCTCGGTGATGGAACGGGTGTCGTCGTAGATATCCTTGATCGCCGCACAGATTTCATCGGTGCTCACGGTGATCACTTCATCCACATAGTCCTTGCAGATGTCGAAGGTGTGCTGGCCGATCTGTGCCACCGCCACGCCATCGGCAAAGATGCCCACGGCCTGCAGTACCACGCGCTCGCCCGCCGCCATGGCGGCTTGCAGGCAGTTGGAGTCGTCCGGCTCGACACCGATGACCTTGATCTCCGGGCGCAGGTATTTTACGTACGCCGCGATACCGGCGATCAGCCCGCCGCCGCCCACCGGTACGAAGATCGCGTCCAGCGGCCCTGGATGCTGGCGCAGGATTTCCATCGCCACGGTGCCCTGCCCGGCAATAGTGTGCGGATCGTCGTAGGGGTGAATGTAGACGTAGCCTTTTTCGTCGACGAGTTTCAGCGAATAGGCCAGGGCTTCGGGGAAGGAATCGCCATGCAGCACCACCTTGCCGCCACGGGAGCGCACGCCTTCGACCTTGATCTCGGGGGTGGTCTTGGGCATCACGATAGTGGCCTTGACCCCCAGCACCTTGGCCGCCAGGGCCAGGCCCTGGGCATGGTTGCCGGCCGACGCCGTGACCACGCCGCGCGCACGCTCTTCGGCAGTCAGTTGGGTCAGCTTGTTATAGGCGCCGCGAATCTTGAACGAGAACACCGGCTGCAAGTCTTCACGCTTGAGCCAGACCTTGTTGCCCAGCCGCTCGGAGAGCTGGCGGGCGGTCTGCAACGGGGTTTCTACGGCAACGTCGTAAACGCGCGAGGTGAGGATCTTTTTGACGTACTGTTCAAGCATCGGCGGATATCACTGGGCGGGTTGGGCAGGGCCAAGGAGTCTAACCCAGCGTTTGGGCGGGCGACCACACGAATCCAGAGGTTTTGTTGGGTTATACTCGCGCCCCTCTTTACTCCCCGCCCGTTCCGGAGCCCGCATGACCCAGGATCAACTCAAACAGGCAGTGGCCCAGGCCGCCGTCGATTTAATCCTTCCTAAACTCGACGACAAGAGCATCGTCGGTGTCGGCACCGGCTCCACCGCCAACTGCTTTATCGATGCGCTGGCCCAGCACAAGGGCGCGTTCGATGGCGCCGTGGCCAGCTCCGAAGCCACCGCTGCGCGCCTCAAGGGCCACGGCATTCCGGTGTATGAGCTCAACACTGTGAGCGACCTGGAGTTCTACGTCGACGGCGCCGATGAAAGCGACGAGCACCTGAACCTGATCAAGGGCGGCGGCGCAGCCCTGACCCGCGAGAAGATCGTCGCCGCCGTGGCCAAGACCTTTATCTGCATCGCTGACGCCAGCAAGCTGGTGCCGGTACTTGGCGCATTCCCGCTGCCCGTGGAAGTGATCCCGATGGCCCGCAGCCACGTGGCCCGCGAGCTGGTGAAACTGGGCGGTGACCCGGTGTACCGCGAAGGCGTGTTGACCGACAACGGCAACATCATCCTCGACGTATTCAACATGCAGATCACCAACCCGGTGGAGCTGGAGACGCAGATCAACGCGATCGTCGGCGTGGTCACCAACGGCCTGTTCGCCGCGCGCCCAGCCGATGTACTGCTGCTGGGTACTTCGGAAGGAGTGAAAACCCTCAAGGCTTAACGCGTGACTAAATGTGGGAGCGGGCTTGCTCGCGAAAGCGGTGTGTCAGTGAAAGATTCTTCAACTGAACCACCGCTTTCGCGAGCAAGCCCGCTTGTGTCTTGAGACAGGATTAAGCTGAAGGTGAGAGGGTGAGTGGCAAGCTGAATGCCCGAAGTGCTTAAAGCACGTGTGGGAGCCCATGCTGCCACTCACTTCTCCGCTCTGGACATGAGCCCGAACAGTTGAACGAGCCCACCTCGAACAGTTACAAGCGTGGGCCAAGCCAGAGCGCTCTCACTTTGAGTGTAAGAGGGTTTGGCTATGTTTTCCTATCCAGCAGGCATTGATGTTTCCAAGGACAGCCTTGAGGCTCGAGTTAATCTGATTGACGTTGGGGTAAGTTGCGCTAACGCCGAAGATGATTTCCCTGGGTTGATTGGGTGGCTATTGCTTCACCAGGTCGGCCGCGTGCTGTTGGAGGCCACTGGCGGTTACGAGCGCAAAGTCATGAAGGCGCTCCAGGCTGCGGGCCTCAACGTCATCTGCATCAATCCCCGTCGAGCCAAGAGTTTTTCCACGGCGATGGGCCAACAAGCCAAAACCGACCCGATAGATGCAAAGTCCCTTGCACAGTTCGCAGCGGTACTCGACTCGCCAAACAGCCGAATCACCAGCCCGAAACATGACGAGTTGCGCGCGTTAGTCCAACAGCGAGAAAACTTTATTCAGCAGAGAGACGATGACAAAAGGCGCCTGAAAACGGCCTCATGCGACGTAGTAAAACCAGCGTTGCAGAGTCATATCGACTACCTGATCAAGGCTGTGAACGCGATAGACCAGTTGATTCGTCAAAGCGCCAACGTGTTAGACCGCGAAAAAGTCGAACGCCTGTGTTCAGTTAAGGGGATCGGGCTCGTTACGGCGGCTAGCCTTATGGCATACCTGCCGGAGTTGGGTGAGGTTGGCAAGCGTCCGATCGCTGCCCTAGCGGGCCTCGCGCCGTATAACAACGACAGTGGGAAGCACATAGGCGCGCGTCACATTCGTGGCGGAAGGTTTCCGCACGTCGCTCGCTATACATGGCCTGCTGGGTCGTCATTCGGGACCAGCCTGAATTCCAGGCACGCTATAAAGCACTGCGTGGCAAAGGAAAATGCGCAAAAGTTGCGCTAATCGCATGCATGCGTGTTTTGTTAATCCGGCTGAACGCAATGCTGCGTGATAGGACTGAATGGAAAGAACACGCTGCCTAAATCGGCAGCGATGTGTCGTTGAAGGTCACACGGCTTGAAGCTGTGGGAGTTTGGCTGTCTTTGAAAGCGATGGCCAAGATATGGTCATCAAGACAGTTGCTCCCACATTGGTCCTGCGGTATTTCAGGGATTGGTTTTCTTGAAGACGTAGAACAGGTTCGGCTCGCTGACGAGGTACAACGTGCCCTCGTCATCCATGGCGATCCCCTCGGCCTGCGGCACCCGCTTCGTCAGGCCATGGCGCCCGTTGAGCAGTGACAGACTGCTCAACGGGCGACCATCGATATCCAGTTCCAGCACCAGGAACGACTCGTCCGACAGCGCCAGCAAATGGCCGCTGCGCTCATCGTATTGCAGGCTCGACAGGTCACGCACGAACAATCCGGCATCACGCTTGGGGTTGTTGATCACGTGGACCGAGTAGGTTTTTTCCGGTTTGAAATGCGGGAAGCCGTGCACCTCGTAGATGAGCATCGGATCGCGCTCCTTGGCCACGAACAAGCGCTTGCCCACCGAGTCATAGGCCAGCCCTTCAAACCCCTTGTTGCCACCAACGTGCAGGCCCAGGGTCATCTGCTCCGCATCGGCGGCGTCGAGGAATTGGGTGTCGTCGTCCACATGCACCTTGATCAGCCGCTGCTGGCGCTCATCGCTGATGACATAAATGTTGTCACTGATGAACTCCACGGCTTCGGCATCACCAAACCCCACCAACGGAATACGCCGTAGGATCTTGCCCTCAAGGGACAGCTCGATCAATTCGGCGTTTTTGTTGGTGACGGTAAACAGGCTTTTGCGCACCGGGTCATAGGTCAGGGCCGAGACATCGTCATCAAGCCCCTCGATGACCTGGGCTTCCAGCGTCACCCGGTAATCCGCAAGGCCAATGGAGCGCTCATCCGCCGGCTGGCGCCACGCCTGCCAGTTGAACCAGGCGCGCTCGAAGAGGCGGAAGTGCTGCGCAACGGCCCCGGCGCCGACCAGGGCGATCAGCACCAGCATAAAGAAGAGGGGTTTGGGGCGGGCTAGTCGTCGCATCGGGCGGGCTCAAAGTCAAAAGTGGCGAATGAATATCACGCCTGTCTGAATTTAAACTTAAACGCGCCCGGATGTCTGGCGAATGCCGCACATAGAGACATATCCGACGTAATCGGTGTGCTATTTCTGCTTTTCGAAACGATAGAACAGGTTGGGCTCACTGACGATGTACAAGGTGCCAGCCTCGTCCATGGTCACCCCTTCGGCTCGCGGAATGGTGTTTTTGAGGCCGTTGAATCCGCCGAGCAGGGTCATGAAGCTGACTTGCTCGCCCTTCTCGTCCAGCTCCAGCAGCAAATGGGAGTCGGCCGAGAGCACCAGCAAGTGCCCGGTGCGCGGGTCTACCGCCAGCGCGGAGAGATTGCGCATGTCCAACTCTTTGCTGGCCAGCTTCTGTTTATCGCCCGCCAGGGTCTGGCCACCGTCGCTTTTCCAGGTAAACAGCGCGGGCGGGCGCTCTTCGCCGAGTACCAGCTGCTGGTTGCGTTTGTCCCAGGTGATGGCTTCGAAGGCCTTGTTCTGGTCCTTTGAAGGGCCCAGGTCATAGCTGGTGAAATCCGCCTTGTTCAGCTGGGTGGTACTGGCGTCGACCTTGACGATGGTCAACGTGTGCTGGCGTTCGTCGACCACTGCCAGCAGGCCGTTTTCCATCACGGATACGCCTTCCGGGTTGTCCCAGCCGTTGAGCGGCATCTTGCGCAGCACATCGCCCTGCAGGCTCAGCTCGACAAGAAACGGGTTTTTGCCCATCACCGAAAACAGGGTCTTGGTCTGCGGGTTGTAGGAGACGTCGGAAGCTTCGTCCTTCTCCATTCCCGGCAAAAGCTTGCCATCGATGACGGCACGGTAGTCCGGCAGCCACACGCTCTCCTGGCGTTCGGCGGGCGTCTCAAAGCGTTCCAGCACCCACAGCGCGCCGCGATCATCCCAGTGCATGGCCCAGGCAATGCCATACACAATGGCCCCGACCAGAAACAGCCAGGAGTACCAGCGCAGGGCAAAACGGGAACGCGGCTTGGGTGTAGCGGAGGGCAGAGGCACGGCCATTGGGCGCTTTTCCGGAAAGTCAGCGTTAGGTGATAGCACAGGAACACAGGGGCCCGCGCGCTGGAGGCTGAGGATTATCCGGATGGCGTGTGAAAAAAATGCAAAAAATTGGAAACTTCAGGCGCACACAAGACCCTGTGGGAGCCGGGCTTGCCCGCGATGGCATCAACGCGGTATGTCAGTCACACCGAGTCGATGCCATCGCCGGCAAGCCGGCCCCTACCAGCGCAGGTTCAGCGCACTCTGCTGTCGAAACGGCTCACGTTCGACAGTTCCAGCACCAGCTCATCACCGACATTCAATGGGCCTACGCCCGCCGGGGTACCGGTGAGGATCACGTCGCCGGCTTGCAGCGAGAAGCAGCCGGCCATGTGCTGGATCATCGGGATGATCGGGTTGAGCATCTGCGCGCTGTTGCCGTCCTGGCGCACTTCGCCATTGATGGTCAGGCGAATGCCGATGTCGGTGACGTCGGCAAAGGTGCTGCCCACGACGAATGGTGCAATCACCGCCGCACCGTCAAAGGACTTGGCGATTTCCCACGGCAGGCCCTTGGCTTTCAGCTCGGCCTGTTTGTCGCGCAGCGTCAGGTCCAGGGCTGGGGCGAAGCCGGAGATGGCGTCGAGCACTTCTTCGCGGCTGGGCTTGGTCGACAGCGGCTTGCCGATCAATACCGCGATTTCCGCCTCGTAATGCACCGAACCGCGCTCGGTCGGAATGCTGAAACCGCCTTCGAGCGGGACCACGCAACTGCCCGGCTTGATGAACAGCAGCGGCTCGGTGGGCACCGGGTTGTCCAGTTCCTTGGCATGTTCGGCGTAGTTACGCCCGATACACACCACTTTACCGACCGGGAAGTGGATGTTGGTGCCGTCGACATACTTGTGCTGGTAGCTCATGGAACGACTCCTCAAGGGGCGATTAAACAGCGAAGATCTTGCCCGGGTTCATGATCCCGTTCGGGTCGAACACCGCTTTCACAGCCTTCATGTATTCGATTTCAACCGGCGAGCGGCTGTAGGTCAGGTAGTCACGCTTGGTCATGCCCACGCCGTGTTCGGCGGAGATCGAACCGTTGTACTTCTCGACGGTTTCAAACACCCACTTGTTCACGGTGGCGCACTTGGCGAAGAACTCATCCTTGCTCAAGTTTTCCGGCTTGAGGATGTTCAAGTGCAGGTTGCCGTCGCCGATGTGGCCGAACCAGACAATTTCGAAGTCCGGGTAATGTTCGCCGACGATCGCGTCGATTTCCTTCAAGAACGCCGGCACTTTAGAGACAGTCACCGAGATGTCGTTCTTGTACGGGGTCCAGTGGGAAATAGTCTCGGAGATGTACTCGCGCAGTTTCCACAGGTTGTGCAGTTGGGTTTCGCTCTGGCTCATCACGCCGTCCAGCACCCAACCTTGCTCCACGCAGTGTTCGAAGGTTTCCAGCGCGTGGTTGGCGACTTCTTCAGTGGTGGCTTCGAATTCCAGCAGCGCGTAGAACGGGCACTCGGTGTCGAACGGCGCCGGCACGTCGCCGCGGCCCATGACCTTGGCCAGGGCCTTGTCGGAGAAGAATTCGAAGGCGGTCAGGTCCAGTTTGCTCTGGAACGCGTGCAATACCGGCATGATCGAATCAAAGTCGGTGGTGCCCAGCACCATCGCGGTGAGGTTTTTCGGCGCACGGTCCAGGCGCATGGTGGCTTCGACCACAAAGCCCAAGGTGCCCTCGGCGCCGATGAACAGCTGGCGCATGTCGTAACCGGTGGCGTTCTTGATCAGGTCGCGGTTCAGCTCCAGTACGTCGCCCTTGCCGGTGACAACCTTCATGCCGGCCACCCAGTTACGGGTCATGCCGTAGCGAATCACCTTGATCCCGCCGGCATTGGTGCCGATATTGCCGCCAATCTGGCTGGAGCCCGACGACGCGAAGTCCACCGGGTAGTACAGGCCTTTTTCTTCAGCGACGTTTTGCAATTGCTTGGTGACCACGCCCGGCTGGCACACGGCGGTGCGGTCGGTGAGGTTCACGTCGAGGATCTGGTTCATATAGTCGAACGACACCACCACTTCGCCATTCGCCGCCACGGCAGCAGCCGACAAGCCGGTACGCCCGCCCGATGGCACCAGCGCCACCTTGTGGGTATTGGCCCAGCGCACAATGGCCTGGACCTGCTCAGTGGTCTTGGGGAAGACGATGGCGGTCGGCGCGGGTGCGAAGTGCTTGGTCCAATCCTTGCCGTAAGCCTCCAGGGAGTCTGCATCGGTCAGCACTTTGCCGGGCTCAACCAGGGTCTTTAGCTCATCAATCAGGGCAGGATGGGTCATCGACAGAACTCTCGAACAATTCATGGTCATCCTGAGAACGCTTCACGTCGCAGGAATAGGTGTTTAGCGGGGCGCGTATGCTAGCATACCGCCCCCGCAGGACAGAGCCCAAGGGCGTTTCTGCGGTGACGGCTTTCCTGCCGTCCGGGTCAGCTTAAGCGATCCGATTCCCTGCCATTTTTCTCCGGGATACAGGTTTACGCAGATGAGCAAGACTTCTCTCGATAAGAGCAAGATCAAGTTCCTTCTTCTGGAAGGCGTCCACCCATCGGCTGTCGACGTTCTGAAAGCCGCCGGGTACACCAGCATTGAGTACATCACCAGTTCTCTGCCGGAAGCCCAGCTCAAGGAAAAGATCGCCGACGCGCACTTTATCGGGATTCGCTCCCGCACTCAGCTGACCGAAGAGATCTTCGATCACGCCAAGAAACTCGTGGCGGTCGGCTGTTTCTGCATCGGCACCAACCAGGTCGATCTCAACGCAGCGCGTGAGCGCGGCATCGCGGTGTTCAACGCACCGTACTCCAACACCCGTTCCGTTGCGGAGCTGGTGCTGGCCGAGGCGATCCTGTTGCTGCGCGGCATTCCAGAGAAGAACGCTTCCTGCCACCGTGGCGGCTGGATCAAAAGCGCGGCCAACTCCTTCGAAATTCGCGGCAAGAAGCTGGGCATCGTCGGTTACGGCTCGATCGGTACCCAGCTGTCGGTCCTGGCTGAAGGCCTGGGCATGCAGGTGTTCTTCTATGACACCCTGACCAAGCTGCCATTGGGCAACGCCACGCAAGTGGCCAGCCTGACCGAGCTGTTGGGCATGTCCGATATCGTGACCCTGCACGTTCCGGAAACCGCTGAGACCCAGTGGATGATCGGCGAGAAGGAAATCCGCGCCATCAAGAAAGGCGGCATCCTGATCAACGCAGCGCGCGGCACCGTGGTCGAGCTGGACGCCCTGGCCGACGCGATCAAGGACAAGCACCTGATCGGCGCCGCCATCGACGTGTTCCCGGTGGAGCCACGCTCCAACGACGACATCTTCGAAAGCCCGCTGCGTGGCCTGGACAACGTGATCCTGACCCCGCACATCGGCGGCTCCACCGCTGAAGCGCAGGCCAACATTGGCCTGGAAGTGTCGGAAAAGCTGGTCAAGTACAGCGACAACGGTACGTCGGTGTCGTCCGTAAACTTCCCGGAAGTGGCCCTGCCGGCTCACCCAGGCAAGCACCGTCTGCTGCACATCCACCAGAACATCCCTGGCGTGATGATGGAGATCAACAAGGTCTTCGCGGAAAACGGCATCAACATCTCCGGTCAGTTCCTGCAGACCAACGAGAAGGTCGGCTACGTGGTGATCGACGTCGACGCCGAGTACTCGGACCTGGCGCAAGAGAAGCTGCAGCACATCAACGGTACGATTCGTAGCCGCGTGTTGTTCTAAGGTTTCGCCGCAACATGAAAAAGGGAGCCCCTCGGGGCTCCCTTTTTTGCATCTGAACAAATCTTATTTGACGTTAACCGTGATCACTTTAGAGGCTACAGTCGGGTTGAACTGCATGTGCAGTTTGTCGCCGGCCACCAGTTGCAGGGTGTGCTTGCCTGGGGTGAGGGTCAGTTCGGTTTCGGTCTGGGCCTTGCCGTAGTGGATCACGGTGTCGGTGGCCGGGATCGGCACGCTGGCGTCAGGCAGTTCTTTCTGGTCGATCAGCAGGTGGTGGTGACCGGTGCCTGGATCCTGGCTGGTGGCCGGGGCCAGTTTCAGGCCTTCCATGCCGAATTTGACGGTGAAGGTTTTATCGACCGTCGCGCCGTCTTTAGGCGAGACGATGAATACTTTGGCATCTGCAGGTGGAGCGCTGCGCGGGATACCGTCCGCAGCAGTGGCCAACATCGAAGCACCCAGCAGCAGGGAGGCCAGGGTGGCACGGGACAAAAGGGCTTTCATTCGCTTCTCCAGTTTTTCTATGAAATCTGTAGGGTTATGACAACTTCGCGACAAATTGCTGTCCAAGGCACTCAACACCATAGCAAAGCGATGCTGAACGGCGCCTCGCACATTAAAAATCTCTAGGAGTGACCATGCGCTTTTCGCCTGGCCTGTTACTTTTGCTTCCCCTTATGAGCCCCTTGGCTCACGCCGAACTGATCGATGACGTCTTCGACCGTGGCGAACTGCGCATCGCTCTCGAAGCCAACACTCCGCCGTTCAACTTCAAGGAAGGCGACAAGGTCACCGGCTTCGAAGTGGAACTGGGCGAGCAACTGGCCAAGGAGATGGACGTGCGACCTTCGTTCATCACCACCGATGACACCGACCTGCTACCAGGCGTGGAAACCGGCAAGTACGACGTGGCCATCAACCATATCGCTATGACTGCCGAGCTGCAGGATCGGTTCGATCTCAGTGAGGCGTATAACGAGAAGCCGGCGTTGGTGATCCCGTTCCAGAAGGGTAATCCGGCGTTCAAGGCGAGTTTGGACAAGGCGTTGCAGCGCGTGAAGGCGGATGGGCGCTTGAAGGCACTGACCAATAAATGGCTGGAACCCGAAGGGTAGGCGCCGGCTTGCCAGCGATAGCGGTGAATCAGCGACAAATCAGATGGCAGGAGGATTGCGATCGCCGGCAAGCGCGCCTCTACAGGTTTTTTAGCGCCTGGGCGGCTTCGGGCAATTCCAGCTCACTGAACACCAACACGCCATGCTGCCTCAGCAACGCCGTCGTGACGCCCTCGCCCGTTACCTTGGTGCCGCTGAACGTGCCGTCGTAGGTCTGCAGGCTTCCGCAGGACGGGCTATTGGCCTTGAGCACGGCGATGCGGATGTTGTGGCGCTGCACCAGCGCCAAAGCCTGACGAGCGCCGTCGAGGAAAGCCTCGCTGAAATCTTCGCCTTCGGCGGTCAGCACTTGGGCACGGCCCTCCCACACATCCACGCCTTGCCCGCCTGGGATCTCGGCGGCAGGTCGTGGGGTTGGCAAACCACCCGACACTTCCGGGCAGATCGCAACCACACGCCCCTCGGCCTGCCATACGGCCAACTGGTAGAACGGCCCACTGGCCCCGCCGTCGTAACGCACCTTGTGCCCGAGCAGGCAGCGGCTGATCAGAATCTTTTGCATACTTAAAACGGCTCGTTACCCCGCCGGCGAAACCAACCGGTGAGGGACAGGCGTTCGCGCGTGGCGGGCAGGACTTCGTGGGGCACTTCGCCCGACAGGAACACCACCAGGCAACCGCCGGTGGGCACCACATCGTATTCGACGCCGTCCTTGAGGTACATGCGCAACTGGCCGCCCTGCTCGGGGAGCCAGGCGTCATTCAAGTAGATCACCGCCGAGACCATGCGGCGGTCGTCGTCGCGGAAACGGTCCAGGTGCTTGAGGTAGAACGCCCCCGGCGGGTACATCGCAAAGTGGCTTTCGAAGTCTTCCAGGCCCAGGAACAGGCTGCGGTTCATCGCCAGGCGCAGGCTGTCCATCAACGCCATATAGGTGTCGCAGACCGCCGCATCGCCCTCTTCCAGCCACTGGATATGGTCACCGCGAATGCCTTCACGGATCTCCTGGGTCGGGCCACGCCCCACCGCCGCCGGAGCCAATTCACCCTCGGCTGCACGTTTACGGCACTCAGCCGCCAGTTCCAGGGTCAGAGCCTGGGGCAGGAAGCCGTCCTGCCGGGACCAGCCCTTTTCGGCCAGGTCGTCGACAATACGTTGCAGCAAGGGGTGATCGAGGGGTATTTGCATGGCGCGCATAGTATCCATACGCCTGTGAATCCGACAGAGCCGCCGAGCGTCTGAATACACTTTAGTCAGGTGACCGATAGGACTTCTCGACAAATCCTACGCCCGACACGGACAATAGTGGCCGACTGACAGGAGTCCATATGCGTCGTTTGTTTTTTTCCTTGCTGATGTTCTGCGTTTTGCCCGCCTGGGCAGACGGCCATGACCAGTTGTACAAGGTCGCCGGCTGGGCCGAACAACGTGCGCATTTCAATGACGCCCTCAGTGCCGCCCAGCAACGCTACCGCAACAGCCTGCCGCCAGCGGTGTACCAGGCGCTGGTGGACAACAGCAATAAACGTTTCGCTGCCCAGGCCATGGACCAGCGCGCCGAAGCGCAATTGCGCAAGAACCTCGCAGACCCCAAGCCTGCCCTGGCGTTTTTCCAATCCCCCCTGGGCCGTAAGATTGTCGCCGCCGAGCTGCTCGCCACGCGCCGCGACCAACTGGCGAAGAACGCCCAGGGCCTGCCGAAGATCGAAGCCGATGCCACCCGCAGCCTGATCATCGGCCACCTGGCCCAAGCGCTGCCTGCGCGTGAGGCCGGCGCAGAAGTCAGCCTGGCGATTGCTGGCGTGGCGGCAGACAGCTTGAGCCAGATGATCCCCGGCCTGTTGGGCGGCGGTCAGGCCCAGGGCTTGTTGAATGGCCAGCGCGAGCGCCTGATGCAACAGATCGATAAGGACCTGAACAACACGCTGCTGTACGTCTATCGGGATTTGTCCGACCCGGAACTGGAAGAGTTCGCTACGTTTGCTGAGTCGCCGGAGGGTAAGGCGTATTACCAGGCGGCCCTTGCAGCCATCCGCGCCGGCCTGGCAGTCGGCCAAAGCACCTCAAGCCTTACGCAGTAAAAAATGTGGGAGGGGGCTTGCCCCCGATGGCGATTTGTCAGACATCTATTGTTTGCTGAACCACCGCTGTCGGGGGCAAGCCCCCTCCCACATTTGGATTGTGTTACCGCAGGTGGTCAGTGAGATACCGGAAGTACTGCTCACGAATCTCCGGAATCTCATTGGCCAGGTGATGCCTGCCACGCGGCAACATCAACACCTCGGGCTGGTCGAACTTGCCGCGCAACACCTGCAGGTTGTGCTGCCAGTCCACCGTCATGTCTTCCTCACCTTGAACGATCAGCGGCCGCCGGGCACTGCGCGGTGCAGCTTCGATGCGTTTGATCCAGCGCGCCAAGGCACCGACCCAGGCGGTCGGCAGTTGGCGCGGCTGCAGCGGGTCGGCTTCCAGGAACGGCTTGAACGCCGGATCGTGGGTGTTCTCGCTGAATCGCCGCGCAATGCCTTTGACGAACGGGCGCAACAGGTAATAGCTGACTTGCGACCAGCCCCAGGCCCGTGGCCGCACCAGGGGTGACAACAGGAAAGTCTTGCCTTGGGCCGGGCTGTCGGCGCCATGGTTGAGCAGGTGATCCACCACCACCGCGCCGCCGGTGCTTTGCCCGAACAGGTGCCAGGGTTGCGGCAGTTGCAGCGCTTGCGCCTGGGTGAACAGCGCATTCACCACCTGTTGATACACCGCAAAATCATCGATGCTGGCACGTACGCCACTGGACAGGCCGTGCCCCGGTAAATCGCAGGCTATCACCACGAAGCCCTGCTCCAGCGCCCACTTCACCACATGGCGGTACAGCCCCATGTGGTCGTAGAAGCCGTGAAACATGAACATCGTCGCCACCGGCGTGGTCGGCCACCACACCTGCGCCACCACCTCAAAACCTTCCACCTCGAAACGCCCCAGACGGCTTACGGCCTGGTCCAGACCGTAAAAACGCTGGTAGACCCGAGCCTCGGCGCTGAGCGGTTGCGCATCCACCAGGGGTCGCAGGCTTTCGCGCAGATGATCGGGGTCAAAGGTGACAGGCATAAAGGGTTCCAGACTGACGGCAAAGATGAATATCGAGCTGCGATATTCATCTGTCAGGACAAGCATGGCAAGCTACGCGACCTTCGAGGATACATCTGAATGCGACAGCCCTACCGCACCGCCCTGTTCGCCAGCCTGATCCTGGTTATCTGCGCCGGCGTGCTGTGGGCGGCGTATGACTGGTTCCAGGGCCGCTACCTGCGCGCCTTCAGCGAACACACGGCGGTGTTTTCCGGTGACCCACTCACACTGCCTGCCTACCTCGCCGGCCCCGGCCCGATCCGCCTGGTGCACTTCTGGGACCCGGCCTGCCCCTGCAACGTCGGCAACCAGCAGCACCTGGGTGAATTGATCGAGCAATATGCCCCCCAGGGCGTCGAGTTCTATGCCCTGCAAAAGCCCGGCAGCCACAGCCAACTGCCCGACAACCTGCGCACGATGAAAACACTCACCGCCCTGCCCGGCGCCGACCAAGTGCCGGCCAGCCCGGCCGTGGGGATCTGGGATCGCAGCGGCAAGCTTGCGTATTTCGGGCCCTACAGCGAGGGCCTCACGTGCAACTCCAGTAACAGTTTTATCGAGCCGATCTTGAAAGCCGTTGAAGCAGGACGCGAGGTGAATGCCACGCACACCCTGGCGGTGGGCTGCTATTGTTCGTGGCCAAAAGGCTCGTAACTCGCCGCCCCACTCTTGGTAAGGAATGTTCATGAAGCGCGTCTTGCAGGTTCTCGCGGTTCTGGTGGTACTGGTCGCCCTTGGCGCCGGCGCGTACGTCTACAGCAAGCAACCCACCCGCCAGGGCACGGTGACCCTGGCCAACCTGCAAGGCTCGGTCACGGTGCGCTACGACGACCGGGGCGTGCCGCACATTCGTGCCGAGAACGAAACCGACCTGTACCGCGCCCTGGGCTATGTGCACGCCCAGGACCGCCTGTTCCAGATGGAGATCATGCGGCGCCTGGCCCGTGGCGAGCTGGCCGAGGTGCTCGGCCCCAAGGTGCTGGAGACCGACAAGCTGTTCCGCAGCCTGCGCATTCGCGACCGCGCGGCCACCTATGTGGCGCAGCTGGACCCTGAGTCGGCGCACTGGAAGGCCCTGCAGGCCTATCTGGACGGGATCAACCAGTATCAGGACAGCCACGCCCGCCCGATGGAGTTCGACGTGCTGGGCATCCCCAAGCGGCCGTTCACCGCCGAAGACACCATCAGTGTCGCCGGGTACATGGCCTACAGCTTTGCCGCCGCGTTTCGTACCGAGCCTTTGCTGACCTACGTACGCGACCAGTTGGGCAGCGACTACCTGAAAGTCTTCGACCTCGACTGGCAACCCAAGGGCGCCCTCAACCTGGCTGCCAGCGATTGGCAGACCCTCGGCGCCATTGCCTCGCTGAGCGAGCAGGCCCTGGCCGACAACGGCCTGCCACAGTTCGAAGGCAGCAACGCCTGGGCCATCAGCGGCAACCGCACCAAGAGCGGAAAACCGTTGCTGGCCGGTGACCCGCATATCCGTTTCTCGGTGCCGTCGGTATGGTACGAGGCGCAGCTGTCGGCGCCGGGGTTTGAGCTGTACGGCTACCACAATGCGCTGGTGCCGGTGGCGTTCCTGGGGCACAACCTGGACTTCGGCTGGAGCCTGACCATGTTCCAGAACGATGACCTCGACCTCATCGCCGAGAAGGTCAACCCGGACAACCCCAACCAGGTCTGGTACCACGACCAGTGGGTCGACATGACCAGCACCGAGCAACAGATTGCGGTGAAGGGCCAGGCACCGGTGACATTGACCCTGCGCCAATCCCCCCACGGCCCGATCATCAATGACGTGCTGGGCGAAAACGCCGGCAAGACGCCGATTGCCATGTGGTGGGCGTTCCTCGACACCCAGAACCCGATCCTCGAAGGCTTCTACCAGCTCAACCGCGCCGACACCCTGGTCAAGGCGCGCGCAGCGGCAGCCAAAGTGTCTGCGCCTGGGTTGAACATCGTGTGGGCAAATGCCAAGGGTGATATCGGCTGGTGGGCGGCGGCGCAGTTACCGATCCGTCCGGCTGGGGTCAACGCCGGGTTTATCCTCGACGGCAGCAGCGCCCAGGCCGACAAGCTGGGCTTCTACCCCTTCAGCGCCAACCCGCAGGAAGAGAACCCGGCGCGCGGTTACGTGGTGTCGGCCAATGCCCAACCGGCCTCGCCTACCGGCATGGAGATCCCCGGTTATTACAACCTGGCCGACCGTGGCCAGCAGCTCAACGCGCAACTGAGCGACAAGAGCGTGAAGTGGGACGTGAACAACAGCCAGGCCTTGCAGCTGGGCACCACCACCGCTTTCGGCCCGCGCCTGCTGGCGCCGCTGTTGCCGGTGCTGCGTGAGGGGGTCAAGGACCCGGCCCAATTGAAACTGGTGGAGCAGCTTGCAAGCTGGAAGGGTGACTACCCGCTGGACTCCACCAGCGCCACGCTGTTCAACCAATTCCTGTTCAACCTGGCCGATGCCGCCTTCCATCCGAAGCTGGGCGACGGCATGTTCAAGACCCTGCTCAGCACCCGCGTGATCGACGCCGCGCTGCCACGCCTGGCCGCCGCGCCGGATTCGCCGTGGTGGGACGGCAAGCGTTCGCAAACCGTCAAGCTTGCCTGGGACAACAGCCTCGCGCACCTCAAGGCCACCTTCGGTGATGACCCGAGCCAATGGCAGTGGGGCAAGGCCCACCCCCTGACCCACGGCCACCCCCTAGGCTCGCAGAAGCCGTTGGACCTGATCGTCAACGTCGGTCCGTTCCCGGCACCCGGCACCCACGAAGTGCCGAACAACCAGTCCGCCAACATCGGCCCGGCACCGTGGCCCGTCACCTACGGGCCTTCTACCCGCCGCCTGATCGACTTCGCCGACGTGGCCCACGCCCTGACCATCAACCCGGTCGGGCAAAGTGGCGTGCCGTTCGACAAGCACTATGGCGACCAGGCAGAGACCTACATCGAAGGCGGCTATGAGCAGGCGCATTTCAGCGATGAGGAAGTGACGGCGAATACGCGCGGCACACTGAAACTGCTACCCGCCAGATGAGCGCCTGGAACTCGGTCAAACTGCGGGAGCGGGCTTGCTCGCGAATGCGGAGTGTCAGTCAATATACCCGCCACTGAACCACCGTATTCGCGAGCAAGCCCGCTCCCACATTGGATATACGCTACAGCGGCTACCGTGCCCGCACCCGGCCCGGCGCCTCCCCATAGGTTTCCTTGAATTTCTTGCTGAACGCCGCCTGGGACTGGTAACCCACCTGGGCGGCGATATCCAACAGGCTCAGGCGTGACTGGCGCAGCAGGTTGAATGCCAACTCCATGCGCAACTGGGTCAGTAACACCCAGGGCGATACGCCCGCCACTTTTACAAACGCGCGCATGAACGTAGCGCGCGACATCGTCGCGGCGGTGGCCAGGCTGTCGATGGTCCAGTCGTGCCCGGGATCGGCGAGCATCGCCTGCCAGGCCTGGCTCAGGCGCTTGTCGGCGAGCAGCGCGAAGGTGCCGGCAACTGGCGCCTGGCGGTTCAGCCAGGCACGCAGGATCAGGGTGAACAGCGCTGAAGAGAGTGCATCGATGAACGAACGTGCGCCGATTTGTTCGCCGTCCGCTTCGCTGCGCAGCAACGCAATCAACGCAGCCAATTGACCATCGGCCTGCCATTCGCGGCTGGATACCACCAGGTACTCCGGCAACGCACCGAACAACAGCGATTGGCGGTTGTAGTGAAAGCTGCCGCAGAGCATGTCCACATCCGGCTGGTCACCGCCCAGGCGGTGCACCTTGAGTACGCCGCCTTCGATCACCCGAGGCTGCATCGGCCTGATCCTCGCGCCCTGGCTGCGCAGCAAGTGCGTGGCGCCACCAGGCATCAGCAGGATGTCACCCTCCTCCAGCGTCACCTGTTGCCCGCCCGACAATTGCGCGCGGCAGATACCACTGAGCACGATGTGATACGGCGCCACACCGAGATTCTCGGGCGCATGCTCCAGCGCCCAGTCGCCCTGGAACTGGCAACGCAAATCCAGGCTGCCGCGCAGGTTGGCCAGCGCGATAAGGGTGTCGATCGAATTCATTTACGAGCATCGGTCAAAAAGATGAGCGGATTGAACAATAACGCCAACTTCAAACAGAACAGACTGGCTTCACACCCAACCTGTTGAGGAGTAACCGCAATGTTCAATAACTGGTCCGACTTGCTGCCTACCGTGAAGAAAGCTTTTGGCGCGCTGGGCAAGAGCAACCCGAAGATGGTCAAAGCCTACATGGCGCTGGGCGAGGCTGCCGAGGAAAACAACGTACTCGACGCCAAGACCCGTGAGCTGATTTCCATCGCCGTGGCCATCACCACCCGCTGCGACGGTTGCATCGGCGTGCATGCTGACGCCGCAATCAAGGCCGGCGCGACCCGCGAAGAGGTTGCCGCCACATTGGCCACCGCGATTTCGCTGAATGCCGGCGCGGCATACATCTACTCGCTGCGCGCGCTGGAAGCCTACGACACGCTCAAACCGGCGCCGCAAAGTTAAGCCGGAACTGTTGCGGCGTCACACCCAGCCGGCGGTTGAACACACTGCGCATGTGCTGGGCGTCGCGAAACCCGCATTGATAGGCCACGGTCTTGAGCGGTGCAGGGCTGCTTTCGAGCATCACCCGCGCCGCGTCCACCCGCGCCCGCTCGACAAACTCCGCCGGCGTGATCCGCGCCTCACGGGCAAACACCCGGGAGAAATTGCGTGCGCTCATATTGGCCGCCTTGGCCAGGTCGGCAATGGTCAGGTCCCCGGTCAGGTTCGCCAACACGTACAACTGCACCAGCGCCACCGCCGATGT